>NZ_JBSFSO010000007.1:0-229995 GCF_053589795.1 Micromonospora sp. NPDC003241
GGACAGACCAACCCCTGCCCGATGGACGACGAGTTATTCGACCTGCTCCGAGGCAACGTCGACGGCGCGGACCGCGACCGTGCTGATGCCGGCGAGGTCGGAGCCGACGCCGGGTTCGCTCATCGCGATCGCGGTGTACAGGTCACCGGAGGCCAACCCGGGGAACCACCGGCCCCGCTGGCCCTCGTCGGCGAAGGCGAGCAGGTACGGCAGCACGATGTCGAGGTGGGTACGCAGACCGCCGAGGGTGACCACGGCACGGGCCGTCTCCTCCTGGATCACCACGTTGTACCGGTAGTCGACGGTGCCCGCCCCGCCGTACTCCTCGGGGACGGAGAATCCCATCACTCCCACCGCGCCCAGGGTGCGGAACAGGTCTCGGGGCACGATGCCGGCCTCGCACCACTGCTGGTGGTACGGCGACACCTCCCGTTCGATCACCTTGCGGACCAGATGCCGGAACTCCTCGTGTTCCGGTGCGAACAACGTGCGCCGCATCGCCTCAGACGCTCTCTTCCTGTGCCGGCCGTTTGGCCTGGTCGTGGTCCTCCCAGAAGATGATCTTCCGGTTGAGCAGGGCCAGGATGCCGTGCACCGCCAAGCCGATCGCCGCCATCACCACCAGCAGCGCGAAGACCCCGTCGACGTGCAACTGGGCGTTGCGCTGCAACAGCATGTAGCCCAGCCCCTGCGAGGAGCTGATGAACTCTCCGGTGATCGCACCCAGCAGGCTGAACACGGCGGCGACCCGCAGCCCGGCGAAGATGTACGGCAACGCCACCTTGACCCGCAGCATCCGGAACGTCTGCCACTCCGAGGCCTGCAGCATCCGCATCAGATCGCGCTGCTCCCGGGTGGAGGACTTGAGCCCGACGATGACGTTGACGAACACCGGGAAGAACGCCAGCACGGTCGCCAACGCGATCTTGGGCGCCATACCGAAGCCGAACCAGGTGACCAGCATGGGCGCGATCGCGATCTTGGGGAAGTTCTGGAAGGCGATGATGTACGGGGAGAAGCCCTTCTCCAGTGGCGGGATGCGCACCAGGACCGCCGCGACGATGATCGCCGAGACCGAGCCCAGCACGAACCCGATGCCGAACTCGGAGACCGTCACCAGCAGGTTCCGGTACAACTCCGCGCCGGTGAGCATGATCCACAGTTCCTCGAGCACGTCCAGCGGCGGCGGCAGGATCAGCGGCTCCACGCCGAAGATCTCGATGGCCGACACCCACGCGGCGAGCGCGACGAGCGCGATCAGCGGGCTGACGATGAGCGTGGGGTACCGGCGCACGAGTGACCGGGACCGCCGCTTGCGGGTGGCGGGGGCTGGGGTGCCGGTGGCCCCGGCCTCGCCCTGGACGGGCTCGCTCCTGGTCACGGTCATCCCACCGCTCCTCGTGCGTGCAGGTGCCCACGGATGTGGTTGGTCAACCTCGATGCCTCCGGCGAGTCCATGACGTCGAACGTGCGGGGACGGGGCAGGTCGATCTGGACCTGGTCGAGGATCGTGCCGGGGCGGCCGGAAAGCACCACCACCACGTCGCTGAGGAAGACCGCCTCTGCGATCGAGTGGGTTACGAACAGCGTGGTGGCGCCGGTCTCCGACCAGATGCGCAGCAACTCGGCGTTCATCGTCTCCCGGGTGAGCGCGTCGAGGGCACCGAACGGCTCGTCCATCAGCAGCAGGCTGGGGCGACTCATCAGGGCCCGGACGAGCGCGGCACGCTGCTGCATGCCGCCGGACAGCTCACGGGGGTAACGGTGCTGGAATCCGTCGAGACCGACCAGTTCCAGCAGGTCGGCAGCCCGTTGGCGGGCCTGGGGCGAGCGGTCCCGGGCGACGTCGGCCGGCAGCATGACGTTGCGGAAGATGGTCAGCCAGGGCAGCAGCACGGGCTGCTGGAACACCATCCCGAAGTCCCGTCGCGGCCCGTCGACCGGTGTGCCGGCCACCTTGGTGGTGCCGCCGCTGCTGGTCTCCAGCCCGGCGACGATCCGCAGCAGGGTGGACTTGCCGCAACCGCTCGGGCCGACCAGCGAGACGAACGAGCCCTGCCGGACCTCCAGGTCGATGTCGGTCAGCGCCACCACGTCACCGGCGTTGGTGCGGAAGGTCTTCGACACCCCGCTGACCTCGATCCCGGGTGCCACGCCGACGGCACCCGGTCCGCTTGTGGATTGCACGGTCACGCTGACCTCCATCAGCTGGGTGCTGTCACGGCGCGTACGGCCGCCTTGTCGAAGGTGTTGACGCCGGCGATCAGGGACCCGTCGTAGATCGCGCCGATCTCGACCGGCTTCGTCAGCTGCCCGTTGTCGGTGAGGTAGCCGACGATGTACTCGAGCTGGTCGGGGCGGATCGAGCCGTACTCGCCGTTGTCCGCTGCCTTGATCGCCTGGAGGCGGGCCGTCACCTGAGCCACGCCGCTGGCGATCACCGCCGCGTCGTCCCCGGCGGGCTTGGTCTCCGGGAACTTGCGGTAGTGCAGCTTGACCGCTTCCTCGGGGTTGGCCTGCATCCACTCGGTGGCCTTGGCGACGCCCCTGGCCCACGCCTCCAACGCGTCCTTCTTTCCGCTCATGTTGGACTTGGTGGTCGCCGCGACGACGCCGATGACGAGCTTGTCGTTGATCGCGCTGTCGAGCAGCTTCAGCTCGGTCCCGGCCTGCTGGAAACCGACGATCGAGGTGTCGGTGTCGCTGACCGCGTCGACCTGACCGCTCCTGATGGCGTTGGCGGCCTGGGCGCCGGTGCCGATCGCCACGAACGTGATGCTGTTCGGGTCGACGCCGGCCTCGGCCGCACCGGCCTTGGTGAAGGTGACCGCACCGCTGGCGAGGTTCGGCACGCCGACGGTCTTGCCGCCCAGGTCGCCGAGACCGTTGATCGCGCTGTTCGCGGGCACCGCGGTGACGACGATGCCGCGCTGGCTCAGCGAGTACGGGATCACGAAGGGCTGTCCTTCGGAGATCGGCGGGACGACCGCCTCGCCGGAGACGACGGCGACGTCGATCTGGTCACCGACCATCGCCGACAGCGCCACGGCGGTGCCCTCGATCCGGGTGATCTCGACCGTGAGCTTGTCCTCGCCCCAGAAGCCGAGCAGGTCGGGCAACGAGGTGTACATGGCGGCACCGGGCGACAACACCGCTCCGGCGAATCCGAGGCGGAGCGTCATCTCGCCGTCGGCACCCGTGGTGCCGGAATCGTCGTCGCCACACGCGGTAAGAGGTAGGAGAGCGAGCGCGGCCACCATCGCCAGCGCCCTGCGCCTTTTCATCGTCGAAGCCACCGAATTCCTCCAAAGCCTGGAATAAATCCTGCGAATGCAGATGCGTGAGGGCCACAGGAAATGTGCTCGAAATCATCGTCACGGCCTGGGGAGCGGTGGTCAACGTACGATTCGGTCTACCGCATACCTAGTTCGACTGCACCCATAGCGGGGAAGTATCGGTCGTATTCGGCGACGCACATGCGTCAGCTTGCGAGGCGTACCTGGCGACTCGCCGCGGCCGCGCGGGCGTCGCGGATCCGCGCGTCGACGGCGGCACCGGCGGCGACCAGGCCGAGCCCGAGGTCCTGTTGCTCCTGTAGCGCGGTGACCCATCGTTTCGCGTCGGCGTGGATCACGCCGGTGAGGGCGTTGACGCCGACCGACCGGTCCCCCGGGCGGCGGAGCAGCCGCAGCCGGCGGACCTGCGCGGGCGTGATCTCCTGGACCACTGCGCCGCGCGCCCGAGCCTCGATCGCCAGGCGCAGGGTCAGGAACGTCGAGCCGACCCCGGCCAGCACGAGCGGGATCGTGGAGGAGGTGCGGGCGACCTCCACGACGACCGTGGCGGCGACCCCCCGATCCGCCATCGCCCGTTCCACGTCCGTCCAGGCCTGGCCCCGGCGGTCACCGACGACCATCGGCACCCCGGCGAGTTGTTCCAGCGGCACCGGCCCACCCGAGCAGGGCGTGCCGGGCGGCGAGACCAGCACGACGTGTTGCTCGCTGACCAGCAACTGCTCCAGTTCGTCGCAGACGATCAGGCCGGCGGTCAGGCCCAGCTCGCAGTCGCCGGAGCGGACGAGTTCGGCGACGCCGTCGTCACTCTCGCTCTCCTCGACCCGCACCACTGTGTCGGGATACTTGCGACGGAAACGGCCGAGCCAGGGGGCAAGGGGGTCGGCGACGAGTCCCGCCCCGGCGGCGACGGAGATCTGCCCCGCGTGCAGTTCACGGACCCGCTGCACGGCGACCTGCGCCCGCTCCACCGAGCGGACGACCTGGCGGGCGGGGCCGACCAGGGCCTGTCCGGCCGGGGAGAGCACCAGGCCACGGCCGACCCGGAGGAACAGGTCGGTGCGCAGTTGCCGTTCCAGGCTGCGGATCGCCTGGGACAGCGACGGCTGGGACAGGTGCAGGGCCTTGGCCGCGCGGGTCACCCCGCCGTAGTCGTGAACGGCCAGGAAGTACTCGAGCTGACGAACCTCGATGCTGGTCATCCCGCACCTCACGCATCATCGCCGGGGGTTCTAGCCGGCGAGTGTTCCAGAATCAAGTCTGGTTTTCAACGGTTGCGTTGCCGTGCGATATCGCCGATAGTGCCTGGTCAGAGACAGCAGCAGCGATCAAGGTTACGGAGAGACAGAACCGGTTCTGCTGCCGACCGACTCCGGCGGCAGGTCCAGCAACCGGCACGCCAGCGCGATCTCGAACCGCGCCTCGTCCGCCGAGAGCAGACCGGCGATCCAGTTGCGGGTGGCCGAGCCGAAGCAGCCGGCCACCACCCGCAGCACCATCCACGCCTCGTAACCGGGGGTGCTGTCGTGGCCGTGCGCGATCACCGAGAGCAGCCGTAGGTGCATCTGCTGGACCTCGTCGTGGGTCTCGCGGTAGTCCGGGTTCGTGCCGATCAGCACCCGCGCCAACGCCGAGGTGACGTGTGGTTGGCGCTGCTGCGCGGCGAACTCCCGCAACAGGTACGCGCTGACCCGCTCGCCCGGTGTCGAGCCGACCAGGTCGATGTCGGCCTGCTGGACCCGGACCAGCGCCCGCTCGAACCGGGCCCGAGCCATCGCCAGGAGAAGATGGTCCTTGGACGGGAAGTAGCGGTACACCGTCGCCAGCGACACCCGCGCGTCCTCGGCGACCCGCTTCATCTGCAGCGCGTCCTCGCCACCCGTAGCCAGCATCGCCGAGGCGCTGGTCAGGACGCGACTACGCCGGTCGTGCTGGGCCGGGGTGCGGGGCTGAGCCGGAGCTGCGACCACGCGCGACGCGGCTACCTTCACCGCGGAGGCTTTCACCGTCACGTCGGACATCGTGGCGACGGAACGGCCCGCCGTCCACTCCGCAGCACCGGACTTGTCCGTCATCGCCCCTCGAACCGGGCGGGTCGGCGTTCGCGGAACGCCGCGATCCCCTCCTGCGCGTCCGCCGAGAGCCGGTTGATCGACTGGGCCATCGTCTCCGCGGCGAGGGACTCCTCGACGCCACGGGCGAACGAGTCGCGGAGCAGTTGCTTGGTGAGCCGGGTCGCGATCGGCGGGCCCGCCGCCAGTCGCGCGGCGAGGGCCTCGACCCGTCCGGGCAGCTCGTCCGGCTCCACGACGTCCTCCAGCAGACCCCACTCGTGGGCGCGGTCGGCGTCGACGATCTCCGGCAGCAGGCACAGCCGGGTGGCCAGGCGTGGCCCGACCAGCCGGGGCAACAGCCACGACGTGGCGAAGTCCGGCGACAGACCACGGGCCAGGAACATGGTGCCGAACCGTGCCCGCCTGCTGGCCACCACGAAGTCGCAGGCCAACGCCAGGCCGAAGCCGGCGCCTGCGGCGAGCCCGTCGACCTGCGCGATCGTCGGCTGCGGGAGCGACACCAGGGTCTGACAGGTGCGGGCGACCGCCGCGAGCTGCGCGTGCGGATGCGGCGCCCGGTCGCCGCCGTCGAGATCGCCACCGCTGCAGAACGCCCCGGCGGTGCCGGTCACCACCACCACCCGGGCGTCGCCGGCCGCCGCCTCGCCCAGGGCCGCGCCCAGCTCGTCCCAGGCCGCATAGGTCATCGCGTTGCGCCGTGCCGGCCGGTCGATCGTGACGGTCAGCACCGGCCCGTCGCGGGTCACCCGCACCGCCTGCGCATCGGCGTCGCCGGATGCGGCCCCCGGGTCGGCCGGTCGGGCCAGCGGGATGCCGTGCTGCGGGGCGCTCACGTGGTCACCGCCAGGTCGGCGGCGAGTGCGGCACGGACCGTCTTTCCGGACGCGTTCTTCGGCAGCTCGGCGACGACCACGACCCGCGCCGGTGTCTTGTAACCGGCCAGCCGGGACCGGCAGTGGGCCCGCAGCTCGTCGGGGTCGGGCACGGCACCGGGCCCGGCGACGACGGCCGCCACGACGACCTGCCCCCACCGCTGGTCCGGTAGGCCGACCACCGCCGCCTCGGCGACCGTCGGATGGTCCACCAGCACGTTCTCGATCTCGGCCGGGAAGATGTTCTCGCCGCCGCGCAGGATCATGTCGTCGACGCGGCCGGCGAGATACAGGTAACCCTCGTCGTCCCGCCAGGCCATGTCTCCGCTGCGGATCCAGCCGTCGACGACCTTGGTGGCGGTGAGCTCGGGGTTCCCGACGTAGCCGCTCATCACCGTGTCGCTGCGCGTACGGATCTCGCCGACCGTGCCGACGCCGACCTCGTTGCCGTCCGCGTCGCACAACCGCAGGTCGACGCCGAACATCGGACGGCCGATCGAGCCGAGCAGGTGCGGCCGCCCGGCGAACGCGGCACGGTGGTCGGCCGGACGCAGGATCGTCTGTCCACCTCCTTCGGTGCCGGCACCGAAGGTGTTGTACAGGTCGCAGCCGAACGTCTCGTGCAGCCGACGGACAAGCTCGGGAGGCATCGCGGAGCCGCCGTAGGCGATGCTGCGCAGGGCGGGGACCGCACCCGCGTCCGGATGGTCGAGCAGTGCGACGACCATGCTCGGCACCAGCAGACAGCGGGTCACCACGCCGCTGCGCAGGCAGCCCAGCACCGCCGCCGCGTCGAACTGCGGGAGCAGCATGAGCGCCGCACCCCGGGAGATCGCGTAGTAGAGCCAGCCCATGCCGGAGACGTGGAACAGCGGGGTGCCCGCGTACAGGCACTCCCCCGGCTGGAACCCCTGTTCGAGCACGCCCTTGGCGGTGTTCGCCTTGAGCATCCGCTGGGTCTGCGCGACCACCCGGGGAGTGCCGGTGGTCCCGCTGGTCAACATCCACAGCAACACGTCGTCGTCGCTGGTCGCGGCCGGCAGGCTGGCCGGGCCGGGCGGGTCGTGCGCGTCGCCGAACTCCTCGATCGAGGCGATCCCGGCCGACGGTCCGTCCAGGGTCAACACCAGCCGCAGCCCCGGTGCCGCGGCCCGCAGGTCGTCGAGCAGGTGTGCGTAGCGCGATTCCAGCACCAGCACGGCCGGATCGGCCAGCGCCGTCAACGCGGACAACTCCGCAGCGGCGAGCCGGTAGTTCAGCGGCGCGCCGATCGTGCCCAGCTTGAGCGAGGCGAAGAGCGTCACCGCGTAGCCGACGCTGTCGGTGCCCAGGATCGCTATCCGGTCGCCCGGTGCGATGCCGGCCGCCCGTAACGCGCTCGCCAGCCGCGACGCGCGGGCCTCCAGACCGGCGAACGTCAGCGCGACCCCGTCAGGGGTCCGCAACGCCGGTGCGTCCGGGTAGGCGTGCGCGCTCATGGTGGGCCAGTCACCCGGTCCGACCGAGGCCAAGGATCTCACCGGCTCACTCCCGCAGAATGTGCTTCCGAATATGCCCGCGCCACTGCCACGGACGACGTTAGTCGGCACACAATCCGTGTCAAGACGAAGGCGCCGAACCGTCCGATAGGCATCCCCTATCTGTTCGGCGCAGAGGTGTATTGGACGTGGCCGCGATTTGCCGTAATCGTCAATGGCGTCAGTGGCGCAATGGCGGCAGGAGAACTGAACGTGAATCTGGACAAGGCCACCGTCGTGGTGACCGGTGGGGCCTCCGGGCTCGGTCTGGCCACCACACGCCGGCTCGTCGCCCGGGGCGCGACCGTGGTGATGGTCGACCTGCCCACCGGGACCGAGGCCGGCACCGCCGAAGCGAAGGCGCTCGGCCCGGCCGCGACGTTCGTCGCCGCCGACATCACCAGCACCGAGGAGATGTCCGCAGCCGTGGACGTCGCGCGGCAGCGCGGGCCGGTACGGGGGTTGGTGCACTGCGCCGGCCGGGGCAGCGACCGTCTGCGCATCCTGGACAAGGAGGGTCGGCCCGCCCCGATCGAGGGCTTCGCCGAGGTGGTGCGGGTCAACCTCGTCGGCACGTACAACGTGCTGCGTCTGGTCGCCGCGGCGATCGCGGAGGCGGAGCCGGTCGACGGGGAGCGCGGCGCGTGCGTGCTCACCGCGTCGGTCGCCGCGTTCGAGGGACAGATCGGTCAGGCGTCCTACACCGCCGCGAAGGCCGGGGTGCACGGGATCACCCTGGTCACCGCGCGGGACCTGGCGAGCCGGCAGATCCGGGTCAACACCATCGCGCCCGGCGTGTTCGACACCCCGATGCTGGGGCGGCTGCGCGACGACCTGCGCGCCGGGCTGGCCGCGAGCGTACCGAGCCCGAAGCGGCTCGGCGCGCCCGACGAGTACGCGGCGCTCGCGGTGCACATGCTCTCCAACGGCTACCTCAACGGTGAGACCGTCCGCCTCGACGGGGCGATCCGGATGGCGCCACGCTGATGGCCGGCGCTCCGCACGCACCAGCCGACGCGCCCGCCGTCCTCCTGCACCGCCACGGCCACGTCGCGGTCGTCACGGTGAGCCGGCCGCACCGACGCAACGCGATCAACCGGGTCACGGCGGAGGCGCTGGCCGAGACGTTCATCTCGCTCGACTCCGACGCGAGCGTCCGGGCCGTCGTGCTCACCGGCGCCGGTGGCACGTTCAGCGCCGGGATGGACCTGCGTGACTTCCCGGTCCAGGGCCGACCGAGTGTGCCCGGCCGGGGGTTCGCCGGGTTCGTGCAGTCGCCGCCGCAGGTGCCGATCGTCGCCGCCGTCGAGGGCTGGGCGCTGGGGGGCGGCTTCGAGATGGTGCTCGCCTGCGACCTGGTCGTGGCCGCCGAGGACGCCCGGTTCGGGCTGCCGGAGGTCACTCGGGGGCTGGCGGCCCGGGGCGGCG
This sequence comes from Micromonospora sp. NPDC003241, assembly GCF_053589795.1. NCBI lineage: Bacteria > Bacillati > Actinomycetota > Actinomycetes > Micromonosporales > Micromonosporaceae > Micromonospora > Micromonospora sp. NPDC003241. The sequence goes on from NZ_JBSFSO010000007.1 coordinate 9,186, forward strand.
GGGCGTTCCGGCTCCCCCGCCGGCTGCCCTACGCCCTCGCGATGGAACTCGTCCTCACCGGCGCACCGATCGACGCCCCGCGTGCCGCCGGGTGCGGGCTGGTCAACCAGCTCACGCCGGCCGGCGGGGCGCTCGACGGGGCACTCCGGTTGGCGCAGACCGTCGCCGCGAACGCGCCGCTCGCAGTCGCCGCCAGCCTCCAGGTGCTGCGGCGTAGCCCGGACTGGGCCGACGACGAGGCGTTCGCCCGGCAGGACGAGTGGTTCGACCCGGTGTTCGCCTCCGCGGACGCGGCCGAGGGCGCGCGCGCGTTCGCCGAGCGGCGCGCGCCGGTCTGGGCAGGGCGGTGACGATGCCGGACCCGACGTTCGACGCGCTGGTCACCGAGATCCACGCGTTCGCCGCCGCTGAAGGGCTGGTCCGTCACGACCCGGAGGCCGTGGTGGACGAGTCCGCTGGCGGCGACAGCGGGCTGGCCGTCTCCTCGGCGTTCCAGCGACGGCTCTTCGACGCCGGCCTCGCCTGGTTCGACGGGCCAGTCGAGCACGGCGGCCGGGGCCTGGACCCGGACGTCGCCGCCGCGCTGCGCGACGTCCTGTGCGGGTACGTGCTGCCCGACCAGGCGTACTTCACGGTCAGCCGGCGCATCGTCGCGCCGACGATCCTGGCCCACGGCACCGCGTCGCAGCGGGACCGCTGGGTCCGGGCCCTGTGGCGGGGGGACGCCCTCGCCTGCCAGCTCTTCTCGGAACCGGAAGCCGGTTCCGACCTCGCCGCGCTTCGCTGCACGGCGGTACGCGACGGTGACGACTGGGTGCTCAACGGCCAGAAGGTGTGGTCCTCGTGGGCACATCTCTCCGACGTCGGCGAGCTGCTCGCCCGCACCGGGGCGCCCGCCGACCGTCACCGGTCCGTCACCGCCTTCCTGGTCGAGATGGACCGTCCCGGCATCACCGTCCGGCCGATCCGTCAGATCAACGGCGACAGCCACTTCAACGAGGTCTTCTTCGACGACGTCCGGATCCCCGACAGTGCCCGGCTCGGTGCCGTCGACGACGGTTGGGTCGTCGCGATGTCCACGCTGACCAGCGAGCGCGCGGCGATGGGCAGCCGGGACAAGACGTACCTGAGCCAGCCGTTCCGGCGGCTGCGCGCCCTGGTCGGCGACCGGGACCCACTCGGTGAGGCCGACCGGGAGCTGCTGGCCGAGGCGTGGATCCGCGAGCAGCTCACCGGGGTGACGGCGGACCGCGTCGCCACCGCGGGGCTCTCGCCGTCGGTGGGCAAGCTCGCCCTCGTCGACGACCTCGGCTTCTACGGTCGGGCGGCCGCGCGGCTGCTCGGACCCGACCTGGTCGCCGACGACGGCAGCTCGGGCGGCTCCGCCTGGTCGGACTTCCTGCTCAGCTCACCCGCGCAACGCATCGCCGGCGGCACCGACCAGATCCAGCGCGGCATCGTCGCCGAGCGGGTGCTCGGCCTGCCCCGTGACCGGCACCCTCGAACGAAAGGACCCGCAGCGCCATGATGACCGGGGAACAGTACCGGCAGAGCCTCCGTGACGGCCGTCAGGTCTACCTCGCGGGCCGGCGGATCGAGGACGTCACCGAGGAGCCGCTGCTGCGGCAGAGCATCGCGATGACCGCGGCGAACTACGACGAGTTCTATCGGCCCGGCGACGACGCGTACGGGCCGCTGTTCTTCATCCCGCGCAGTGTGGAGGATCTGCGTTACCAGGAGGTGGAGCAGCTCAAGTGGGCCAATCCCACCCGCACCACGTCGGTGAGCCTGCTGATGCTGATGACCGCCGCCAGCCGGATCCGCTCGCAGTTGCCCGAGTACGCCGACCGGGTGATGGACTACTTCGAGCACGCCAAGAAGGTCGACCTGCGCTGCGTGCAGACGATCACCGACGCCAAGGGCAACCGGGCGCTCTCGCCGATGAAGCAGGACGACCCGGACCTGTACGTCCGGGTGGTCAGCCGGGACTCCGGCGGGGTGGTGATCCGTGGGGCGAAGCTGCACATCACCGGTGCCCCGATCGACCACGACCTCATCGTGATGCCGACCAAGCGGATGAAGCCCGGTGAGGAGGACTGGTCGATCGCCTGCGCGGTGCCGGTCAACTCGCCCGGCGTGAAGATCGTCGCCACCACGTACGCGCCGCGTCCGGACCTGCCGACCGACTACTTCCCCTACAGCGGTCGGCGCAACATGGCCGAGGGGTTCGTCATCTTCGACGACGTCTACGTGCCCAACGAGCGGGTGTTCCTCGACGGCGAGGTGGAGCACTCCGCCACGTTCGCCCACTCGCTCGGGCTGTGGGAGCGCATCGGCAGTGTCGCGCACTACGTCGAGATGGCCGACACGCTCGTCGGTATGGCCCAGCTCATCGCCGAGGCCAACGGGTTGCCGCGCATCCCGCACATCCGGCAGAAGATCGCCGAGCTGATCAACTACGCGACGATGGTGCGGGCCGGGCTGGAGGCCGCCGTCAACAACGCCCAGTTCACCGCGGAGGGTTGGGCGTCCCCGGACGAGCTGATGACCAACGCGGCGAAGTACTTCGCCGCGTTGAACTACGCCGAGATGGTGCGCAACCTGCACGACGTGGCCGGCGGCAGCATCCTCACCGCGCCGATGCTCGACGACCTGCGTCACCCCGAGACGGGCGAGTTCGTCGCGAAGTACATGCGCACGATGGAGGGCGTCGACGCCGAGCACCGGATGCGGCTCTTCCACGGCATCCGCGACTTCACCGCCGACACGTTCGGCGGCTGGCAGAGCGTGACCATCCTGCAGGGCGGCGGAGGGCTGCACGCGCAACGCCTCATCGTCGAGAAGCACTACGACATGACGCACGCGAAGCACCTGGCCCGCAAGGTGTGCGGGATCGAGGAGCCGACCGCCGATCCGACGCCGGGAACCGTGTCGTGACCGCTGCGGAGGAGGTGGCCGCGGAGCTGGGCTCCGCGCTGCGGGACTTCCTCGGCGCGTACGCCCGCCCCGTCGTGCCGGTGGAGGACGGCGGGCACGTGTGGTCGCGGCTCAGCGGCGAGCTGGGCCTGGCCGGGTTGCTCGTCCCGGAGTCGCGGGGCGGGCTGGGCTTCGGCGCGGCCGAACTGGTCGCCGTCGCGGCGGAGCTGGGCCGCGCGGTCGTCGGCGGCCCGTTCGTGCCGGGTGCGGTCGCGGCGGCGACGGCACTGTCGGCGGTGGACACGGCCCGCTCGGGCGAACTGCTGGAGGGCATCGCCGCCGGAACCCCGCTGCCCACGCTGGTCCACGTGCCCTTCGCGTCGGGCCGTCGGATGACCGCGTCGACGGCGGCGGACGGCGCGCTGACCCTGACCGGCACGGTCGGTCCGGTGCTGGCCGTCCCGCCGCCCTGCCCGATGCTGGTGCCGGTCGACGTGGCGGGATCACCGGCGCTCGCCCTCGTCGCGCCGGACGCACCCGGCGCGACGCTGACCGCGCTGCCGTCGCTGGACCTGAGCCGGCCGGCCTGGCGGGCCGGGTTCGACGAGGCTCCCGCCACCGTCCTCGCCGACGGTGCCACCGCCGCCGAGGCCATCCGGCGGGCCGAGATCGCGACCTGTATCGCGCTGGGCGCCGAGTGCGTGGGCGTCGCCGGGCACGCGTTGGAGCTGACCGTCGACCACGCCAAGACCCGCCACCAGTTCGGGCGGCCGATCGGCGCGTTCCAGGCGTTGGCGCACACGCTGGCCGACCTCACCGTCACGGTCGAGGTGGCGCGGTCGGCCGCCGCGTACGTGACGCGGTGCGGCGGGGACGAGCGCAGCGCGCACACGCTCGCGGTCAAGGCGTCCGAGGCTGCCGTGACGATCACGACCGAGGCCATCCAGCTGCACGGCGGGATCGGCTTCACCTGGGAGTACCCCGCCCACGTCCTGCTGCGCCGGGCGCACGCCGCCGCGGTGCTCGCCGGAACGCCGGACCAGCACCGGCGCGCACTGTTCGCACTGGTCGACGAGAGGTGAACGATGAGTACTGACGACCGGTCCCGGGTGCGGTTCGTCGCGCCCGCCGCCGTGATGGGCGGCGGCTTCTCCACGAAGTCGTTCCGCGCCGCGTTGCAGACGAAGCCCGACTTCATCGCCTGCGACGCGGGCAGCACCGACTGGGGTCCGTACTACCTGGGCGCCGCGGCCAGCTGGGCCGGTTACCGGCAGACCCGCCGGGACCTGGAGCGCATGGTGCTCGGCGCACTCGACATCGGGGTGCCGCTGCTCATCGGGTCGGCCGGGTTCACCGGCAGCGACGCCGGACTCACCTGGTTCCGTGGGATCGTGACGGACATCCTCGCCGCCCACGGCCGTACCGCCCGCATCGCCACGATCCGCACCGAGCAGCCGAAGGACTGGGTACTCGACAAGGTCCGTAGTGGACAGACGTGGGGACTCGACGGCCGACCCGAGCTGACCGAGGCCGACGTCGAACGGGCGACGCGGATCGTGGCGATGATGGGCCCGGAGCCCTACGCCGAGGCGCTCGACGCCGGTGCGCAGATCGTGCTGGCCGGCCGGTCCTCGGACGCGGCGATCTACGCGGCCGTCCCGCTGCTGCGGGGCATCGCGCCCGGCCCGGCCTGGCACATGGGCAAGACCGTCGAGTGCGGGTACGCCATCGAGGAGCCGATCGGGGCCGGCGAGTGCATCGTCGGCGAGGTCGACGACGAGGGCTTCACGGTACGCCCGGTCGGCGGCCGGTCCCGCTGCACCGTCCGGTCGGTGGCCGCGCAGATGCTCTACGAGAACGCGACGCCGTACCTGTTGCGGGAGCCGCCGGGGACACTGGACACGTCGGCGGCCCGGTACCTCCAGCTCGACGAGCAGAGTGTGCGCGTGGTCGGCGCGACGTTCACCCCCGAGCCGTACAGCGTGCGGCTGGAGGGCGTCGAGCAGCTCGGCTACCGCAGCATGTGCCTGTTCGGGGTCCGCGACCCCGCCGTGGTGGCCAACGTCGCCGACTACACCGCCGCGATCACCGATCTCGTGCACCGCACCGCTCGGGACCGGTACGGCCTGGACGACTCGGCGTACACGTTCGGGTTCCGCCGGTACGGGTACGACGCCGTCCTCGGCGCCGCCGAGCCGAACGCGGCCCACGGTTACGCCGGCTGCTACGAGATCGGGTTGGTCGCCGAGGCGGTCGCCGCCGACCAGGAGATCGCGCACGAGATCGTCTCGGGAGCGATGCCGTTCTTCATGCACGGCGTACGGGTGCCCGGCGTCGCCAACTCCGCCAACGGCGCGCTCGCCTACGCCCCGTCGGTCGTCGACGTCGGCCCGGTGTTCACCTGGAGCGTCTGGCACGGCGCGGCCCTGGACCACCCGATGGAACCGTTCACCCTGGAGATCACCGATTCGGCCGCCGTGGAGAAGGTGACGGTCAGCGCATGAGTGACATCCGATCGGACTGCAGCACGTTCCGTACCCGCAACGCGGGAGCGTTCCTCGTCTCGGTGGACATGGTGTTCCGCACCGAGGAGGCGTACCTGACGTGGCGCGACTCCGGAGCCGTCACCGCCGGGGCGGTCGCCGACCTGCTGCACGTCGACCCCGCGACCGTCCAGGTCATCGACTACCCGGCCGCCAACGCCATCAAGGTGACGATGCCCCGCCGGACGGTCGCCGGTGGCCCCGACGACACCGACCTGGACAGCGCGGCCCAGTTCGTGCCACTGCTCGCGCTGCGCCTGCCGTGAGCGGGGGTCCGCTCGCCGGGGTCCGCGTGGTGCTGCTCGCCGGTGCCGGCCCGGCGCCGTTCGCCGGGATGCTCCTGCGGGACCTGGGCGCGGAGGTGGTCCGGGTGGACCGCCCGGGTGGTGGCGTCGGGGTCTCCGGGCTGCCGGTGCACCACGACTCCCGTTCGTCCGGGGTGCGGGCGGTCACCGCGGACCTGAAGACCACCGAGGGCCGGGAGGAGGTACGCCGTCTGGTCGCCACCGCCGACGTGTTCGTCGACCCGTACCGGCCGGGCGTCGTGGAGCGGCTCGGGCTCGGTCCGGCGACGCTGTGTGCCGCCCACCCGACGCTCGTCTACGTGCACATGACCGGCTGGGGGCACAAGGGCGCCTGGGCGCAGCGGGCCGGGCACGACATCAACTATCTCGCCGTGGCCGGGGCGCTGCACCCGACCGGTCCGGCCGACCGGCCGCCCCTGCCGCCGCTGAACCTGCTCGCCGACTTCGGCGCGGGTGGCACGTACCTCGTGACGGGGGTGCTCGCGGCGTTGCTGGAGCGGACCCGCACCGGTCGGGGTGCGGTGCTGGACGTCGCGATGACCGACGCGGTGGCGTCGCTGACCACGCTGCTGCACGACATGCGGGCGGCCGGACTGTGGTCGGACGAGCGGGAGTCCAACATCTTCGACGGCGGCGCACCGTTCTACCGCACGTACCGCACGGCGGACGGCGGGTTCATGGCGGTCGGCGCGATCGAGGCGGCGTTCCACGCGGCGTTCCTCGCCGTCCTCGGGATCGACCCGGCCGGCTGGCCGCAGCACGACCGCAGCCGCTGGCCCGACCAGCGGCGGGAGTTGGCCCGGATCTTCGCGTCCCGGACCCGGGCCGAGTGGGCGGAGGCGTTCGACGACGTGGACGCCTGCGTGACCCCGGTGCTCACCCCGGGTGAGGCACCCGAGCATCCCGCGCTCGCGTCGCGGCGCACGTTCGTCGACTCGGGCGGTCGTCCGGCTCCCGCTCCGGCCCCGCGCAGGGTGGTCCGGTGACTCCCGCCGCGCAGACCCTGCTGCTGGAGGTGTCGGCGCTGCAGGCGGCGTACTGCCGGGGCGTCGACGACCGCGATCCCGACCTGCTGCGCGCGGTCGTCACCGACGACGTGGAGGTCGTCGGCGCCGACGGGGTGCGGCGGACGGGGGCGGAGGAGTTCGTCGGGCTGTTCGCCCGGTACTGGACGGCCGCCGCGTCACCGGGCCTGCACCTGGTGTCGAATGTGGAGGTGCTCGGTGACGGCGACCCGTTCGCGGTCCAGGCGCTGTTCCACGCGGTGTCCCGGACGGCCGACGGCCAGATCGTGCAGACCTGGGGTCGGTACCATGACCTCGTCACCCGGGCCACGCACGGTGGTCTGGTCTTCGCCGCCAAGCGGATCTCAGTAGTGCACCGCCGCTGACGTCCCGCCGGAGACCGTGAGCACCTGCCCGGTCAGGCCCGAGGACGCCGTGGACGCGAGGAACACCACGACGGCGGCGACCTCGGCCGGCTCGACGAAGCGACGCAGCGACTGTCGGGCGGCCAGCCGTCGCAGGTGGTCCTGCGGGTCCGTGCCGGGCGGAGCGGCGGCCAGCAGCATCGCCCGGACCTCACCGGTGAGCACCACACCGGGCTGGACGACGTTCGCGGTGATTCCGTCCGGGCCCAGTTCACGGGCCATCGAGTGGGTCAGGTGGACGAGGGCGGCGTTGCGTACCCCGGAGCTCACGTTGTGCCGGGCGATCCGTGCCGCCTCGCCGCCGATGTTGACCACCCGGCCGGAGCCACCGGCCCGCAGGTGCGCCACGGCGGCGCGGACGACACGCAGGTAGCCGACGACCTTCTCCTCGAAGTCGGTCCGCAGCAACGCGTCCGTCGTCGAGAACAGCCCGTCGGGCACTCCGCCGGAGACCCGGGCGGCATTGTTCACCACCACGTCGACGCCGCCGAGCGCGTCTGCCGCGTCCACCACCGCGCGCCCGCACCCGACCGGATCGGTGATGTCCGCCGCGTGCACTGACGGCACCGGCAGACCGGCGTCGGTGCACGCGGTGACCACTCCGGCCGCCCCGGCGGGATCCCGGCAGAGCACGGCGCAGCGGGCACCCGCTGCTGTCGCGGCCTCGACGATCGACCGGCCGATCCCCCGGGAACCACCGGTGACGAGCACCCGTCGACCGGCCAGGGAGCTCACTCGGCCAGCTCGACGATCGTGGCGTTGGCCAGGCCGCCCGCCTCGCACATAGCCTGCAGGCCGTACCGGATGCCCTGGTCGCGCATGTGGTGCAGCAGGCGGGTCATCAGGATCGCCCCGGACGCGCCGAGCGGGTGGCCGACCGCGATCGCACCACCGAGCGGGTTGAGACGTTCCGGTTTCGCACCGGTCTCGGCGAGCCAACCGAGCGGTACCGGCGCGAACGCCTCGTTGACCTCGAACGCGCCGATGTCGTCGATGCCGAGGCCGGCCCGGGCGAGCACCTTCTGCGTCGCCGGCCAGGGCGCGCTCAGCATGACGACCGGGTCGTCGCCGACGACCGTGCCGCTGTGGAAGCGGGCCATCGGCGTCAGGCCGAGCGCGCGGGCGCGGTCACCGGTCGTCACGAGCAGGGCGGCGGCGCCGTCGGAGATCTGGGACGAGTTGCCCGCGTGGATGACGCCGTCGGGACGGAACGCGGGCGTGAGACCGGCCAGGGTCTCCACGGTGGAGGTCCGGCGGATGCCCTCGTCAACGCTCAGCGGAGTGTCCGGCAGCGTGACGAGCTGGCCGACGAAGGCGCCCGCATCGGTCGCCTGCGCGGCGAGCGTGTGCGACCGTACCGAGAACTCGTCGAGAGCGGTGCGGGACAGGCCGTACCGCTCGGCGATCATCTCCGCGCCCTCCCCCTGGCTGAAGGAGTCACGGGCGTAACGGGCGCGGACCTTCGGGCCGTAGGGCATGCCGGTCGCGCGGGCTGCGCCCAGCGGTACCCGCGACATCATCTCCACGCCGCCGGCGACGACCGTGTCGGCCATGCCGGACAGCACGCTCGCGACCGCGAAGTGCAGGGCCTGCTGGCTGGACCCGCAGGCCCGGTCGATCGTGACGCCTGGCACCGTCTCGGGCCAACCGGCGGCGAGCGCGGACATCCGGCCCACGTTGGTGGACTGGTCACCGAGCTGGTTGACGCACCCGAACACGACGTCGTCGATCTCGGCCGGGTCGACCCCGGTCCGCGTGACGAGCGTCGTGAGCACCTCGGCGGCGAGATCCACCGGGTGCCAGGCGGCGAGGGCCCCGATGCGTTTGCCGATCGGGGTACGAACGGCGTCGACGATCACCGCATCACGCAAGACTGCTCCTCAGGCCGCAGGGCTCCCTCTCCCCATCCCACCCGGCCGGGCAGGGGCGCACAAAGACGAACCGCGTATCGCTCGATAGGCACTACCCATCACCGCGCGACCGCCGACGGTCCTCGGCCGGTCCTATGGTCGGCTGATGGGACAGGGGATGTACGTCGACGGCCGCTGGCGTGGGGCCTCCGACGGTGGCACGGCGGACGTGGTGAACCCGGCGACCGAGGCGGTGATCGGCACCACGGCCGTCGGCACGGTGTCCGACGCGGCCGACGCGGTGGCCGCCGCACACCGGGCGTTCCACGACGGTCGCTGGTCCGGGCTGCTGCCGGCCGACCGTGCCGCCGCCCTGCGCCGGCTGTGGCGGAGGCTGAGCGAACGGATCGACCACCACGTGGCACTGTCGGTCGCCGAGTCGGGCGCGCCGCGTGGCCAATCGGCGGCGTTCGTGGCCGCCGCGCTGGCGCACCTCGGGTACGCGATCGAGGTCGCGACCGGGGAACACGACCGGATGCTGCCCCCGCCACCCCGTGCGGCCGGCGACCCGCCCCGGACGACGGCGAGTCTGGTGCGCCGGGTGCCGGTCGGGGTGGTCGCGGCGCTCACCCCGTACAACGCGCCGTTGCTGCTGACCCTGCCGAAGGTCGCGGCAGCCCTGGCGATGGGCAACACGGTGGTGGTGAAGCCGTCGCCGTACACGCCGTTGGAGATCCTCGCCCTGGCCGAGGCCGCCGACGAGGCCGGGATACCGCCGGGCGTGCTGAACGTCGTGACCGGTGACGCCGACGTCGGCGCGGCGCTGAGCGGTGATCCCCGGGTCGGTCTGGTGACGTTCACCGGCTCGGACGCGGTGGGGGCACGGGTGATGGCCCAGGCCGCCCGCAACGTCACCCGGGTGGTGCTGGAACTCGGCGGCAAGTCGGCGCTCGTGGTCAGGGCCGACGCCGACCTCGCGATGGCGAGCCGGATCGGTGCCGTGAACACGACCACGCTCGCCGGTCAGGGCTGCGCGCTGCTCACCCGTCACCTGGTGCACCGCGACGTGGTCGCCGACTACGTGGCGGCGCTCGCGGAACGGCTCGCCGCCGCCGTACCGGGTGACCCGGCCGACGAGCGGACGACCCTGGGCCCGTTGATCAGCGCCGCGCACCGGGACCGGGTGTCCGCAGCGGTCCACGCGGCGAAGGCCCGGGGCGCGCGGGCGTTCGTCGACGGTGGACCGACCGGCGTCGACGGCCGTGGCTTCTTCCACGAACCCGTGGTCCTGACCGGTGTCGGAAACGACGACCCCGTCGCCCGGCAGGAGATCTTCGGCCCGGTCGCGGTGGTGCTGCCGTTCGACACCGACGAGGAGGCGGTGGCCCTGGCGAACGACTCACCGTACGGGTTGGCCGGTGCGGTGGTGTCCGCCGATCGGGTGGCAGCCGTCGCGGTGGCCGAGCGGCTGCGTGCCGGACGGGTGAGCGTGAACGACGGTGCGACCCCGGACGTGCGGTTGCCGTTCGGCGGTTTCGGGCGCTCCGGGATCGGACGGGAGTTCGGCCTGGAGGGGGTCCTGGAGTACACGGAGGTCCAGACGGTGCAGTGGTAGCCGGTCCCGGGCCGGGTGGAGCCCCGGGACCGGCAGGGTCGGTCAGCAGCCGAGGCGTCGGCTGGCCAGGGCGATGTCGTCGATCCAGAGGTCGAACGCGCCCGGGGTGGTGCCGCCCTGATAGAGCTGCCAGCCGATCTTCACGGTGTTGACGTTCGGCAGGACGAACGGCACGTCGTTGCCGCCGTGCTCGGTGGTGGAGGCGGTCAGCTCCGGGTTGGCCACTCCGTCGATCCAGACCGTGACGCGGTTGTCGGTCGGGTCGAGCTTCCACTCGAAGCACTGCCAGGTGTCCTCGACCACCGGGGCGGACTCGCGCCAGTTGGTCCAGTCGCCGGTCGGCCCGCCGTCGGCGCCGATCCCCCAGAAGATGCCGGGGACGGTGGGGGCGTACTGGCCGCCGACCGGTCGGACGACCTCGGCGCTGCCGCTGCCGGTGGCCTCGACGAGGGTGAAGTGCGCCCAGTCGGGGGCGGTCGGGAAGGCGTCCACGCGCAGCCGCATCCGGCCGTAGAAGCGGTTGCCCGGTGCGGCGAAGTCGTCGACGCGCAGGAAGGCGCGTCCGTTGTCGACGGTGTGGACGTGCAGCACCTGGTTGCCCCGGTGGGTGCGTTCCACGGTGAGCGTGCCGTTGCGGGTGTCGATGCCCCAGTTCAGGCTGCTGGCACCGCCGCGCGGCAGGCGTTCGAAGTCCTCGCAGAACAGCATGTGCCGGGTGCAGGAGCCACGATGCGAGGCGTTCGCGGCGTCGGACGGGACGCTGCCGGCCGTGACGGCGAGTGTCAGCGCGGCGGTCAACGCGGCGAGAAGTGTGCGCATGCCTGTCCTCCGATGGTCGCCACGGCGGCGGTCCGCCGCCGGGCACCCGGCGTCCGACCTCCGGTGCGTCACGGGTGCCCAGGCGGGACCAGAATCCGTCGACCGCCTGTGGAAGCGTTCCCATATATAGCAGATGATGGATGCCTGCGATGGCCCGTGGTCGGACCCGACCGGGTGACGGGCCTCAGGCGCGGGCGTCGAAGACGCTGACCGAGCGGTGTGCGGGATCGTCGGAGAAGAGCGACGGCCCGTGGCTGACCTCCCGGGGCATCGAAGACAACGCGGTCAGGCCGTGCCGGGCGGTGTACTCGCCGAAGGCGAGCACGTACAGGTATCCGGCCGCCGCCTCCTCGACGGGCGACAGGTCGCCGTCTGCACCGGCGGTGAAGGTGATCTCCAGCCGGGCCGGCAGCGTCCCGGTCACCGCGCGGACGGGCTCTCCGGTCCGGGAGCGCACCCGCTCCTCGATCAGGTCGCGGGCGGCCTCGTCCAGACCGGCGGGTCCGGGACGGGCCAGCAGCATCCGGGAGGCCGCGCCGGCCCCGACCGACTGCGCGGCGGCGGCCCAGCAGAAGGCGGCCGGGGGCAGCGCCAGGTCGGCGAGGGCCTCGCCGAACGCCTGGTCGACCTCGGGCGTGACGGCGGCCATCTCGGACATCCGCCCGACCGTGCCCTCCACGTCGTCGGGGATGTCGAGATCCAGGATCACTCCCACCCACTCCAGGCTCGGTGCGGCCTGCCGGTGAGCGGTCAGGTCCGCCGGGTCGCACTCGGCGATGTGCGCGGCGACGGCCAGGAAGAAGTCCTCGAAGCTGCGCCGCATCATGACCTTGTCGCGCCACTGCGCGAACGGGAAGTCGGCGGCCTCCCCCAACTCGGACAGGGGCACCTGGGCACGACGCAGGAGATCAGCCATGATCCCGTGTCGCACCTGCGAGCGCGCGTACTGCCGGTACCCGGAGCGCGGGTCGACCGACGCCGGGGGCAGGATGCCGCGCTCCGCGTACAGGCGCAACGCCTTGGCCGACAAGCCGGTCATCACCTGGAACTCACCGGCGGTGAGGTCGTCGTTCATGGTTCTCCTCGGGCCTGGCGCTTGTGGACCGACTCATCATCGGCCCGGCCCTTTGGGCAAGGTCAACCGCGCCTCGAACGCCGCCCGCCGGCCGGTGCGCCCGCGCTGCCGGAGAGACCAGCCCGACGACGGGACGCAGACTGTTCGTCACCAAGAGTTCATCCGCCGGCCGACCAGCCCGCCGGACGCTTCTCCACGCGTCCTGAGCTGGGATTTTACCGGCTCCGCAGGGAATCGTCGGGCCGGGAGCGAGGGTCCGTCCACGGCTAGCATTCGACGGCGGCCGCGCCGTGCGCAGGCCGCTACCGCGCGAGGAGGAGCACGGTTGGACACGCCGTCCCTGAGCGAGCTCGGCGGCTTCCTGGACACCCACCGGCAGACGCTGCTGACCGTCCTGACCGTCGTGGAGCTGGCGATCCTGCTGGTCCTGCTGCTGCGGTGGGTCAACCGTCGGTACGGCCTGCGTCACCTCGGGCGACGTCTCCGGCGCGGCATCACCGACACGGCCCGGGGCCTGGTGGCGCCGATCGTCGGTCGCCTGCGGGCCCGGCGTGGCATGCGGGTGGTCGCGGCACGGTTCGCCGGTCCCGGTCCGGTGCCGACGGCGCGAGCCGGGATCATGTCGGCGGGCGCGGCGCTCGGCGGGCAGGACGAGTGTTGGCCGTACCTGGTGCTGCTGGGTGACCAGGAGGTCGGCGTCCGGGTCGCCGGGCCCGGGTCCACCGCCCTGCGGCCGTCGGCGGAGTCCGGGTGGCAGGTCAGCGGACACCTGTGGCGTACGCGACGACCGCTGCCCCCGACGTCCGGCGCCGTCTCCGGGGCACCGCTGCCGGTCGCGGTGGGCGTACGGGCCAGGGATCTGGTCCTGCTGGACCTCGGTCGCTGCCCGGGCGTCGTGTCGGTGCACGGCGCACCGGGGGCGGTGGACCGACTGGTCTGCGCGATGACCGTCCAGGTGGCCGCGCTGATCGGTGGGCACGGCGTGGACCGCCTGATCGTCGCGGTGCCGCCGGACGACGATCTCGCCACGGCCGACCTGGAGCGGCAGGGGTTACCCGAGGCGTTGACGCTGCTCGCCACAGATCGAGCCGCCGCCGTCGGGCGGCGCGTCCTGGTCTGCCGACGGCCCGACGCCGCGACGGCTGCACGGCTCGCCGCGCTGGTCGCCGACGACCCGACCCTGCTGGTGCTGGTCGCCGGTTACCTGCCCGGGTCCCGCTGGCGGCTGCGGGTCGACACGGACGGCCGGGTCAGCGCGCCGGAACTGGCGCTCGACGCGGAGTCCGCACCGCTCGTGCGGATCACCAGGTCGCGTCGACGGCCGACGGCGCCCACGACGTCACCGACCTGGGCCGAGGAGGACTCCCCGGCCGCCACGCCCGTCAGCGCGGTCTCCTCCGCACCCGCCGCACCGACGGCGGGTGTGGACACACCGCCACCGCCACCACCGACGCCGACGCCGACGCCGACCGGCAACGACGACCTGATCGAGCAGACGCCGGAGACGCACCGGCCGATGGCGCACTCCAGCGCCGAGCCCGCCGGCCGACCCGGAGACCGATGATGCGACTGCTGCTGACCGTCAGTGCGGCCGAGGCCGAGCGGGACGTCGCGGTGGACGTCCAGGTGGACACGCCGGTGGGGGCGCTCACCGACAGGGACGACCGGCCCGACGGCTGGTACCTCGACGGAAACCGGCTGGATCCGACGCAGACGGTCGGCACCGCCGGGATCGTCGCCGGGGTCCGCGTGGGTGCGGGCACGCCGACGACGGCCGGCGGTGTACGGGACCTGCCGGGCGACCCCGGTACGCACTGGTTGGAGGTGCACGGGGTCGGCGGCCCGGACGCGGGACGGGTCTGGCCGGTCGGCCTGGGCTGTCACGACATCGGCGCGGCGCCCGGGTCGGCGATCGGCCCGGCCGGTGCCGGCGTACCCGCGCACGCCGCCCGACTCGCGGTCGACGCGCAGGGCCGGGCCTGGGTGACCCTGGGCGACGGGGTACGGCTGGCGCTTCCGCAGGCGCCGCCGGAGACCGAACCGGTGGTTCCCGCCACGGACTCGGACCGGCCGCGACGCGACGACGAACCCGCGAGCGGACGGCCCGAGGCGGCGCGATCGGCTGGTGCCCGACGCTGGCCGCTCGGGGTGGACCTGGCGGTCGGTGACAGTCTGCTGCGGCTGGTCCGGCGGCCGGCCCCGGACGCGGCGGTGACGCCCGCCGTGGACGTCCCGATGCTGGACTTCAACCGGCCGCCCCGGATCGTGCCGCCGCTGCTCTTCGCCCGGCGACGGCTGCCCACCCCGCCGAGCAAGCCCACCCGCCGGCCCATCCCGCTGCTGATGATCCTCGCCCCGATGGTGCTGGGTCTGGCCTTCGTGTTCCTGTTCGGCTCGTACTTCTTCCTGCTGATCATGCTGCTCAGTCCGGTGCTGGCGATGGCGAACTGGTACACCGACCGGCGCAGCGGTCGTAAGCGCTACCGCCGGGAGCTCGCCGAGTACATCCGCAAACGCGCCCGGGTGGTGCGGGAGCTGGCGGCCGACGTCGCCGGGGAACGACTGGCCCGGTGCGAGGCGTCGCCCGACCCGGCGACCCTGCTGTTCACCGCCGTCGGTCCGGGCCGCCGGCTGTGGGAGCGGCGGCGGCGCGACCCCGACCACCTCGTGCTGCGGGTGGGCACCATGGACCAGCCCTCGCTGATCGAGGTGGAGGACCCGGCCCGCGTCGACGGGGACCGGCAGTTCCGGTGGACCGTGCCGGACGTGCCGGTCACCGTGGACCTGGTCGAGCGCGGTGTGGTCGGTCTGGCCGGCGCGGCGGAGACCACGTACGCGACGGCGCGGTGGCTCCTCGCCCAGGCCGCCGCCCTGCACAGCCCACGTGACCTGCGGATCCACGTGTTGACCGAGCCGGCCGGGGAGGAGCGGTGGAGCTGGGTGCGCTGGCTGCCGCACACCCGGCCGCCCGAGGACGGGACCGGACGGCCGTACACGCTGCTCGGCAACGACCCGGAGACCGTGGCGAACCGGGTCGGCGAGTTGGTGGCGATGGTGACCGCACGGACCAAGGCCCGGGGCACGCAGCTCGGTCAGGTCCTCTTCACCGAACCCGACGTGGTGCTGGTGGTCGACGGCGCCCGGCGGCTGCGGGACGTACCCGGCATGGTGCAGGTGCTGACCGAGGGTCCGCCGGTGCGGGTCTTCGCGATCTGCATCGACGCCGAGGAGCGGCTGCTGCCGGAGGAGTGCACCGCGGTCCTACGGGCCGACGCGGAGGGGCTGACCGTCCGCCAGACCGGCGTGCCGGAGGCCACCGGCGTACGTCCGGACCTGGTCACGCCGCAGTGGTGCGACCGGGTGTCCCGGGCGATGGCCCCGCTGCGGGACGTCACCCCGGACGAGAGCGCGGGGCTGCCCGACCGCAGCCGCCTGCTGGAGTTGCTGGACGCCGACCCCCCGGAGGGTGCCGAGGTGGCCGCGCGCTGGTCGCGGCAGCCCGCGTCGACGGCGTTCGTGATCGGCAGCGGGTTCGACGGGCCGGTCAGCCTCGACCTGGTCCGGGACGGGCCGCACGCGTTGATCGCGGGCACCACCGGTGCCGGCAAGTCCGAGTTGTTGCAGTCCATCGTGGTGTCGCTGGCGGCGGTGAACCGACCCGACGAGTTGACCTTCGTGCTGGTCGACTACAAGGGCGGCAGCGCGTTCCACAGTTGCGTCCGCCTGCCGCACACCCTCGGCATGGTGACCGACCTGGACGGCGCGCTGGTGGTGCGGGCGCTGGAGTCGCTCGGCGCGGAGCTGCGCCGACGCGAGGAGATCCTGGCCGGGGTGGCCGCCAAGGACCTCGTTCAGTACCGCACGATGCGCGGTCGTGACCCGGCGCTGCCGGCTGTGCCACGGCTGGTGCTGGTGATCGACGAGTTCGCCACCCTGGTCCGGGAGGTGCCGGACTTCATCCCCGGCCTGGTCAGCATCGCCCAGCGGGGACGGTCGCTCGGCATCCACCTGATCCTGGCCACCCAACGGCCGGGCGGGGTGGTCACCACCGACATCCGGGCCAACACCAACCTGCGCATCGCGCTGCGGGTCACCGACCCGACGGAGAGTGCCGACGTCATCGACGTCCCCGACGCCGCGATGATCCCGGCGGCCACGCCCGGTCGGGCGTTGGCCCGGCTCGCGCACCGCTCCACGCTGCCCTTCCAGACCGGGTACGTGGGCGCGGTGCACCAGGGCGCCGAGCCGGACACGTCGGAACCTGGGCCGGTGGTGCCGGTGCGGGGCACCGAGCTGCCCTGGTCCCGGTTGGGCCGGTCGTTGCCGCCACCGGTGGAGGTGACGCCGAACGGTGTCGCGCCGGACGAGTTGGCCGCCACCGACCTGGACGTGTTGGTGGACGCGATCGACGCGGCCGCCCGGGAGGTGGCGTGTGAGCGGCAACCGAGCCCGTGGCTGCCGCCGCTGCCCCCGGTCGTGCTCCTGGAGGACCTGGCCGCGCCCGCGTCCCCGGCCGGTCCCGGGTTGCCGCCGGTGCCGTACGCGCGGACCGACCTGCCGGAGCAGCAGACCCAGCCGGTGCTGACCGCCGACCTGTCCCGCCTGGGACACCTCTACGTGCTCGGCGCCGCCCGCTCCGGCCGGTCGCAGTTGCTGCGCACCCTGGCCGCGTCACTGGCCCGGTCGCTGTCCAGCGCCGACGTGCACTTCTACGCCATCGACGCGGCCGGCGGAGCGATGGCGGCGCTGGCGGAGTTCCCGCACTGCGGCGCGGTGGTCCCCCGCGCCGACCTGGAACGCCTGGAGCGTCTGCTCGGTCGGCTGCGCGGTGAACTGGCCCGGCGGCACGACCTGCTGGCCCGCCACTCCTGCGCCGGGCTGGACGAGTTGCGCGCGGCGCTGTCGCCGGCCGAACGTCCGGCGCACCTGGTGCTGCTGGTGGACGGCTGGGACTCGCTGGCCGCAGTGCTCGGCGACCACGACGGCGGGCGGCTGCTCGACCAATTCCTGGGTCTGCTGCGGGAGGGGCCGGCGGCCGGGCTGCACCTGATGATGACCTCCGAACGGGGGTTGTTGTCCGGACGGGTGGCCACCCTCAACGACCACCGGATCATGCTGCGGATGACCGACCGCACCGACTACTCGGCGATCGGCGTCAACCACCGGCGGGTGCCCGAGGTGATCCCACCGGGCCGCGCCTGGAGTTCGGTGGACCGGGGCGAGCTGCAGATCGCCCTGCTGGACCGGGACCCGTCCGGTCCGGCGCAGGTCGAGGCGATGCGCCGGATCGCGGCCCGGGCCACCGCCCGGGACAGCGGCGTGCCCGCGCAGCGCCGACCGTTCCCGGTGGCCGGGCTGCCCGGCGCGGTCACCTTCGCCGAGGCGTTCGCGCTGTTCCCCGACGCACAACGGCGGCCGTTGCACGGTCTGCTCGGGCTCGGCGGCGACGCCGCCGCACCGGTCGGTGTGGACTTCGCCGGCCAGCAGGCGACCTTCCTGGTCGCCGGGCCGCCCGGATCGGGACGCAGCAACACCCTCGCCACGCTGGCGGTGTCGCTGCTGGCCGGCGGCACCGCGTTGGTGGTCCTGACACCCCGGGAGTCGGTGCTGCGCCGGTTGGCGGTCCACGCCCGGGTGCGTGTCCTTTCCGGTACGAGTCCGGACCCGGCGCAGGTGAACGCCGCGCTGGAGGAGTTGGGCGGCCCGTCGGTGGTGCTGGTCGACGACGTCGACCTGTTCGGCTTCGCCAACCCGGTGGACGGGGTGCTGCGGGAGGTGGTGGCCACCGGCCGCGACCGGGGCATCGGACTGGCCTACGCGGGCACCGCCGAGACGCTCGTCCAGTCGTTGGGGGGCTGGATCGCCGAGGCCCGCCGGTCCCGGCAGGGGGTGCTGCTGGCACCGCAGTCGGCCATCGAGGGGGACCTGGTGGGCTCCCGGGTGCCACCGGCGGCACTGCGGTCGGGCAGCCGCCCGGGTCGCGGGTACGTGCCGGACCCGGCGACCGGCGCCCTGAGCACGGTGGCGATCCCGCACACCGTGGTGCGATAGGCCCGACACAGAACGGCCGAGCCCCGGGCGCCGTGGTCGGCACCCGGGGCAGGACCGGTCAGTCCTTGGCCGGCGGCTTGGACAGCGTCTGGTCCATGTCGGTCAGGTTCTTCACGATCGCCGCGAAGCTCTTGGCGAAGCTCTCCAGGTTGCTGACCGCCTTGGTCAGCGAGGCGGTGAACTCGTTGTACTGGCTGTTCATCACCGGGCTGGCCTGCTGCATCCAGAGTCCACCCTGGCTGGTCAGCAGCTCGGTGACGCTGCCGTTGAGGGTCTTGAGCACCTGGGCGATGTCCGCGCCCTCGGTGGTGAGCCGCCCGGAGACCGTGTGGACCCGGTCGTAGTCGACGTCTACCTCTGCCATGGTCTGCCTTCCGGTCCTCGGGTGCTCAGCCGCCGCTGGACGACGTGGAGATCTGGTCGTCCATGGTGCGGAGCTGGACGGTGATGTTGTGGAACTGCTGGGCGAACGAGCGGATGTTCTCGATCGCGCTGGTCAACTCGGTGTTGAAGGTCTGGTACTGCCCGCTGAGGGTCGGGCTGGACCGTTGCAGCCAGAGACCACCGTCGCTGGTGAGCAACTGGGACACCGCGTTGCGCAAGTCCTCCAACCGGGGCACGGTCTGCGTGACGGCCAGGTTGAGCTGGTCGTTGACGGTCTTGACCCGCTCGAAGTCGACGGTGATGTTGGCCATGGCCTCACTCCAGAAATCAGATGGTGACGGTGGTGTAGGGGACGTAGTCGTCCTCGGGTGGCTCCTCGGAGACGAGCGTCCACTCCCCCGTGGTCGGGTTGCCGTGATAGACCTCGGTGCCGTCCGGACCCACCACCGTCTTCGTGCCGGTGTCCGGTCCGGTCACCACGATGTCGGTCGTGGTGGTCTCCCCCTCGTGGTCGACGGTGACCTGGTGTGACCCGCCGTCGTCGGTCGAGGTGATCGTGCTGGTGGTGGTGCCCTCGTCGGTCGTGGAGGTCACCACGTACGAACCGTCGGGGTTGGTCTTCTTCTCGATCGTCTCCTCGGTGCCGTCGGAGTGCTGGATGGTCGAGGTGAAGTCGACGACATCGGGCTCACCGTCACCGTCGGTGTCGTGGTAGGTGAACCGGGTCGTCTCGGTGTAGGCGAGCCCGTCGCCGGAGTCCACGGTGGTGGTCTCGGAGACGATCCGGCCCTGGTCGTCCACGACCGCTACGACGTCGTTGCTGCCCACCGGCGAGGTGCCGGCCTTGGAGGTGGGCACCTCCCCCGGCTCGGGCACCGGATCCCCGGTCCACACCGGCACCGAACCGTCGACCAGGTTCCCGTGCTCGTCGTAGTACTGGAAGGTGATCTGGCGGTCCTTGAGATCGAGGTAGCGCTCGTACGCGGCGGTGTCGGACTGCCAGCCGGCGATGTCGGCCCGCAGCTGGTCCAGGTTGACCTTGCCGGCGATGTCGGCGTCGAGTTCGAAGTACGCCTGGGCGATGCCGTCGAAGGTGCCGGCCAGTTCGTCGAGCAGGTCCATCGAGTCCTTGAACGGGGTGTGGCAGGCGTAGAAGAAGGCGCTCAGCGAGGCGTACAGCGACGAGTTGCCCACCTGGGACGAGTCGACCACGGACCCGTCGGAGGTGACCACCGATCGCCGTGAGCCGGTGTCCACGTCGAACTGGATCCGGCTCTTCAGCTCCCGCATGCTGCCGGCCAGCCGGTGCAGCAGCGCGTAGTCGAGCACCAGGTCGGCCATCCCCGCCCTCTCCTCCGGTCGTCGCTCCTCGCCGTCTGTCGGGTTCGACGCGGCCGGGGCGGCCGGAGGTTCACCGTGAACCTCCGCGCGGGTGCGCCGCGTCGAGCAGGACGAGGAGCGTCGGGGGCGGTGGGAGGGGTGCGGTGGGCGTACGGCCCGGTGACTGGTCGCCGCTGACGCTGTCCGGGGACCCCACTCCCGGCGATCCGGACGTGCTGGTGCGGGTCGCCGACTACATGGACGTGATGGCGCGGCACGCCCAGACCGCGGACGACGGGCTCGGTGCGGTGCTGCGGCAGAGCGGCGAGGGCGCGTTCGTCGGCAAGACCGCCGACTGGCTGCGCGAGCAGGTCAGCAAGGAGTTGCGCGGCTTCGTCGCCGGTGTGCGTACCGCCTTCACCGCCGCCGGGCCGGCGATTCGCGCGTACGCGCAGGCGCTGCGCGAGGCCCAGGCCAAGGCGGACCAGGCGCTGCGCGAGGCGAGCGCGGCCGGCGACGACGAGGAACGGATCCGCACCCTGAAGGCGGACGCCAAGAGCGCCGCGGCGGACGTCCGGAGCGCGGCGGGTACGGCCCGGCAGGCCATCCTCGACGCCACCGACCACATCACCTCGCCGGTGACGCCCAAGTCGGCGTGCGAGGTGTTCTGGGAGATCTTCAACTGGCTGGCCATCATCGTGACGGTGGTGGCCATCTTCGTCGGAGGGCCGCTCGGTCTGCTGGCCTTCGCGATGAACGCCGCGTTGGCGATGAAGGCGGCGCTGGACTTCGCGACGGGCAAGACGAACGCGCTGGGGTTGGCGCTCGGGCTGCTGGCGATCCTCGGGCCCAGCACCCGACCGTTGATCGCCCTCGGTGACCTGACCAAGCTCGCCACCACCGCCTGGCGGAACATCACCCAGTTCAGCCGGAACAGCTTCACCCTGGCGCGGGCCGGCATCGACGACTTCTGGCGGGTGGTGTCCACGCTGAGCATCAGCGCGGCGGTACGCGGCATCGGCGACCTCGGGATCACCGTGGCCAACTCGGTGAAGAACGGCGCGCTGCTGATCCCCAGGATCGTCGGGCCACTCGACGGCCTGGCCGTACGCGGGTTCGTGACCCTGGAGAAGTTCACCCTGGTCACCGTCCCGGCAGCAGCCATCACACTGGGCAACCTGGGATACCGGGGCCTGGTCAGGCTCGGTGGCCTGGCGGCCGCCGGCGGTCGGTTCGTCGCCGTCAACGCCGTCCGGTTCGGCAACCTCATGGTGCGCGAGTTCGGCGGCTGGAAATGGCTGCGGATCTTCCTGCCGCTGGCCGGGCACGAGATCGGCGCGGTCGGTCTGTCCGGGGCCGCCAAGCTCGGGATCCTCGGTCGCGGACTCGGGATGAGCCGGTTCGACGCGCTCGCCGGGCTGGGCGGGGGCGTACGGCTCGCCAACGGACTCACCACCGTGCACGTCGTCAAGCCCGGTGACGCCCCGCCCGCCGGTGGGCTCCACGTCAGCCCGAGCGGCCTGCACCTGCCCGACCTGATCGAGAAGCCGCTGATCGGTGCCCCGTCGACGCCCCACCTCGCCTTCTCCGCCCGCAGCGTCGACCTGTCCGCGATGCGCGGGCCGCTCGGCGCGCACGACCTCGCCGCCGTCAGCCCACCCCGGATGCCGGCGATGGCCGGCGGGGTCGACCTCGGCGCGCTCCCCCGGTTCGACCCGCCGACGGTCACCGGGGCGACGATCCCGAGCCACGTCGACGTCCCGACCCCGGGCGCGGTCGGCGCGGTGCACCTGCCGGACGTACGGATGGGCAACCTCGGCGCGCTGAACCGGGCCGGCGGGCTGGAGGGGCTGGAGACCTTCGGACGTGCCGAACTGCGCCACCTGCACACCGGCGACGTCAGCGCGGTGCGGACCTCGGAGACCGCGGTGGCGTTCAACCTCGGCGCCCCGGAGAAGGTGTTCGGCGACACCACCGTGGTCACCCCCACCAGCGTCGCGGTCCCGCACACGCCGCCGACCGCCGTCATCCGCGCGGAGACGGTCACCACACCACCCGCACAGGTCACCACACCACCGGCACCGGTCGGCACGGTCACCGACGCGTCCACGGTCCACCAGGCCCTGCACCTGTTGAAGGAGCCCGGGCCGACCGTGCCGAACGCCCTGCACCGGTGGGACGCGCCACCGTCGACCGCGCAGGTGAGTCACCTGCACGCCCTCGACCAGCTCAAGCAGGCCCAGCGGGCGCTGACCGACGCCTCCGGGGACGCGCTGGCCGTCGCCCGCGCCGAGAAGGACGTCCGGGTCGCCGAGGCACTGGTCCGGCGTACCTCGGACAGCCTCCGGATCGACGGTCCGGGTGTCCTCCTCGACGCACCACCGGCCCGGGCGGTCGAGACGGCCGCGCCCGACCTCGCGGTCACCCCGCCGACGACGGCTCCCGATCTCGCCGCCGCCAGGGCCCCCGTGACAGTGGACGAGGCGACGCGGGCGTTGCAGGCCCGGCTGGACCGCCTGCGCGGCGCCGACGCCGTCGACCTGGCCGGGCTGGACGTAACGCACCGGTTCGCGCCGGTGTCCACCGCCGACCTGCTGGACCTGCCCTCGGTGCCCACCCATCAGCCCGGCACCGGCGTGGCGGAGTTGGAGAGCCGGCTGGCCGCTCTGCGCGGCACCGACGTGCCCTCGCCCAGCGCCCGCCACCTGGAGCTGGAACACCGCTTCGACCGGCTCCGGCCCGGCTCGACGGGTCAGGCCGGGCCGGTCGACCCGGCGATGTTCCCGGCCCCACCGACGATCTCCCCGGCCGAGGCCACCGCCCGCGCCACCGCCGTCGAGCGCCTCGCCGATCTGGAGGTCGAGCTGGCCGCCGTACGGGCCGAGGAGGTCCCGTCGGTCACCGACCCGTCGCGGCTCGACAGCGCGACCCCAGCAGCCACGCCGCAGAAGCCGGGAGCGGACGTCCCGGGTCGCACGGCCAACCCCGACCGGGCGGAGGTACCCGGTCGGCCGGCGGGAGTGGACGGTCGATCCTCCCTCGACGACCTGTCGGACCTGCCCGCCGTGCCACGCACCGAACCGGCTGCCACCCCCGGCGCCGACGAACTCGGCCACCGGTTGGCGGAGCTCACCGACGACGCGCGGCGTACCCAGCTTCCCGAGCGGGAGTTGCGCCCCCTCACCACAGACATCCGTACCGCGATCGAGCAGGGGCGGCACGGTGACGCCGCCCGGGGAATCAACGCGCTGCACGACCGGGTCGACCGGCACTCCCTGTTCCAGCGGCTCGACTCGTACCGGGAACACGTCGACGCCGGGCACCACCGCGCCGCCCAGCTCGGCATGGACAAGACCACCTGGTTGCAGCACGCCGTGGACATCGAACGCGCGACCGCGACCGGGCACACCGATGACCTGCACCGGCTGCTCAACGCCTACGAGAACGCCCTCGCCGATCGGCTGGCCCAGCAGAAGCTGCTCGACCAGCCCACAGGCACCACCGGCCGGGTCGCCGACGAGGCCGGGTCCCCGGGCGACCTGGACGAGCTGAGCGCCCGGCTCGACGCGCTGCGCACCCACCACACACCCGATCCGCAGCTCGCCGGCCTGGAACTCGAGCTACGTTTCGCCAACCTCCGCAACACCGACGATGCCGGCGGTCCGTTCCCCGAGCTTCCCGACCCGCCGACGCGAGCCCCCGAGAGCATCGACGACCTCCACCGACGGCTCGAGGCGCTACGCCGGGAGAGCACGCCGAAGCTGGACCTCGCCGGCCTGGAGCTACGCCACCGGCTGGACGCGCTGCGTGGCACCGCCAGCCCGCCGCCCAGGGTCGACGACCTGCCCGACGTACCGACGCAGGCACCCGGCAGCCGTGACATCGACGCCGACCTGGCCGACCGGCTCGCCGCCCTACGCGCCCACGGGGACGAGGCGCTCGGCATGCCGCCGGCCGAACGCGCCGAGTGGAGCGCCGAGTTCACCCGCGCCTCCGACGAGGCCGCGCACGCCGACGTCCTGGCCCGCCACGAACTCCGCGTCGCCGCACTGAACCGGGAGCTTCGCCTCGCGGAGCTGCGGGGCGGCACCGGTCCGCTGCCCGCCGACGAGCTCCGGGGCTGGCAGGACGCGCTGGCCCGAGTCGGCGACAACCAGGCCGGCATCGACCATGTGCTGTCCCGGTACGCCCTGCGCCTCGACGAGCACCGGCTGGCCGACACCCAGCAGATCCACGCCGCGCTCAGCTCACCCGACCACCTCCGCGCGCTCGACTCCCGGCTGGACGAGGCGCTCGGCGGGCTGTCCCAGGGCCTGCGGGACTCGACCGCGACGCGGTACACCACCCTCGGTGACCGGCTGACCCAGCTCCGGGGACCAGAGGGCCCACCAGTTCCCGGCCGGGCCGGCGACGGCCCGCCGACGCCCTCGCCGCGAGCCGGCGAGGCGACGAGCGGACACCGGCTCGACCAGTTGCCGAGCCCACCCCGCGACCTGCCGACACCGCGCACCGGTTCCGACGGCGCCGCCTCGGCCCGAACCGACCCGTCCGCGCTCCCCTCGATCCGCCCCGATGCGCCCGCAGCGGACGTGCCGACCGCCACCAGGCTGGCGGACACCCCGGCGGTCACCAAGCCGACGGATCCACCCGCAGTGACAGAGTCGACGTCGACGAAGCCGCTGGACGGACCACCGGCACGGCCTACGCCAACGGCCGGCGACGAGGTTCTCGAACTGCCGGCGCCTCGCCGCTCCACCGACGACGCGTCCACAGCTTCGCCCGTGCAGAAGGTGGCGACGCCGCCGCGCAACCTACTCGGCGACGGTAGAACCGGCGGCCCGGCCCGGGTGATCGAGGTGGACACCGAGCGATGGACCCCGCTGAAGGACGCCTTCCGCTTCGAGCCACCCACCACCGCCGGCCAGCCACCGAAGGTCATCCGGCCGCCGGCCAGCGGCGAGCGAGTCGGCGTCGGCTACCGCCTCACCGTCACCGAGCAGGACATGCACTTCGCGCTCACGCTCCGCCTCGACCCCGCGCCCGGCGTCACCGCGCAGGAGATCGCCGAGGTGAAGGCACGTACGGTCGAGGGGCTTCAGCGCTATGTCAACGCAGCCCAGCACCAGTTGCCCGGGTGGGACGTCCCGATCCGGGTGACGGTGGACTTCGACGACCCGGCCAACGCGCGCGGCGCCATCACGGTCGTCCCCGCCGGTAACCAGATCTCCCAGCAGGTCTGGGCGGCCGGCGCGTCGCCGGCCAAGTACGCCCACGAGATCGTGCACCAGCTCGGCGTCACGGACGCCAACCCACCCCCGAACGCGTTGCTGCGCGGCGGCCACCTGCCGGAGCACGGTGACCTGATGGGCCGCCACACGCACGACGTCGATCACTTCGTGCTGACCCCTCGGGCCCTCGGTCAGATCGCCGAGGTGTTGTCGCCGTACTTCTCGGGCTCCACCGCCCCGCGTCCGGTGCCGGACGTCATCGCCGGCAACGTCGCCGAGGAGTTCTGGTCCTCCGGTGTGGACACCGCGCCCAAGGTCAGCACCGCCGAAGCCACGGTGTCCGCCCCGGCCGGTACCTCGTCGGGCACTCCGCCGCCGCCGTTGGCGCCGCTCGTCATGAGCAGCACCACGCCCAAGATCACGATGACCCCACCGGGTGAGAGCATCCCCATGACGGTCCTGGCGCCGACCACGATCGCCGACAGCCCACTGCCCGGCCTCTACAAGACTCGGCCCGACCTGCTGTACACACCCGACTTCATCGACGACCTCGACGACCTGATTCGCGGCCTGGAACAGAGCGTGACCGACGCGGTGCGTGCCCGGGTGGCGGAGAACCTGCCACTGGTGCCGGGGCTGTCCAAGCTCTCGGTGCAGACCGGCGACATCGCGCAGGCGCTACGCGACGACCAGAAGTCCTTCTTCGTCACCGGTGGCCGTAGCTTCTATGTCCAGGACGGGCTCTTCGGCTGGCACCGGGTGACCGTCGCACCGAACTGGTCGTCGTCCCAGGCCCAGGTCATCGATCAGTCGGCGGACAAGGCGAAGTTCGACACCCGCAGCGACCAGTCCGCCGGTGTCAAACATGCCTCCACCACCGGCGGCTCCGGATCGCTCGGCGCCGGCACGATGTTTCCCCAGCGAGTCGGCTACGGTGCCGGCGGCGCCATCGACGTCGCGCTCTCCCGGCCCCTGGAGTCGTTCGAGAACGGCGTCAAGCTGACCGACTCGCACAACGTACGCAGCGGCTCCGGCTCCCACCTGCTGTCCATGCCGGTCGGCTTCGGGGTCGCCGTGACGGACCCGACCGCGCCGCTGACCGGCCCGAAGGCGGCCGAGCGCACTCGCGGCGAGCCGGTCCCCGCCGACGTGACCTTCCGGACCGTCGACGACGTCGCCAAGGCCACACCCCGCGAACCTGGCTGGCTCACGGTCGACCCGAGCAGACACACCTCGATGCTCGTGGAGAACTTCACGCCGGTCCGCATCCTGCGCGCGGACCTCGGCCTGACCGAGGATGCCGACCCCACGGGCACCTGGAACGACGTGGTCGAGGACATCCTCGTGATGCTCCAGCCCACCAAGGCTGTCGGGCCGGGCACGCTGGGGGCAGGGCAGGCCCGGGGCCTGTTCGAGGAGTCCTCCATGCTCGGCAACCTGATGCCGGCCCTGGACACGGTGGTCCACCCACCGACGATCACCAGCACGCACGGCGCGCACGCCCTGTCGCTGGAACTCACCGCGACCATGCCGAAGCTGTCCGTCCTGGCCGACGTCGGCAAGACCTCCTTCCGCTGGCAGCCGGGGCAGAGCGAGGCGACGAAGCTGTCCCATTCGAGTCGGGTCGGCACGGGCCTGTCCCTGGTGCCCGCGCGTTGGGCGTTCGGCACCGGCTACGTACAGGCCCGGCTCTTCTGGGGCTTCCTGCGCTCGATGACCGCCTCCGCCACACAGGGCGGCACGTCCCGGGTGGGCACCGAGTTCAAGGACATCCCCAACGTCCTGGTGGAGGCGCACTTCCGGGTCGTGACGAACGCCGGGCTACGCGAGGTGCCGGGCAGCCGGCTGTTCGGCAAGGGCACCGTCGAACCGATCACCGTCGATCTGGTGGTGCTCGGCCACCTGCCAGCGGCTCGGGTGGCCCAGCTCCTCCACGACAGCAGCGTGCTCGTCCCCTCCCCGACGCAGTGGCACGTACCGCCGTACGCGCTCGGCGGTGGGCGTTCCGTGACCTACGGGCTCGGCGGGTTCCAGCAGCTCTACCTGGACGTGAGCGGACTGATCCGGCGTATCGAAGGCGGTTTCCTGCCCGAGTTCGGCAAGTCCGGCGCGGTGAAACGGATGGGCAGCAGCCGGGCGGCGATCGAGCGGCAGGCCAACCAGGACGCGCTGGACCGGGTGCTGACCGTGGCCGGGCTGCGTCAGGGCCGGGGCAGTCTGCTCAAGACCGGCCTGATCGCCAGACTGAGTCGCACCAAGAAGATCGGCACCCGGCACATCATCGTGCACGTCACGGGCAGCTATACCAAGGCCTTCGAGTACCTCGGCACCAGCAAGGGCGACGCGGTGCGGACCACCCACGCCGACACCTTCCAGGAGAAGATCAACGCCGGCAGCCAGTGGCGAGGTGCCCTGGCGTTCGAGGGCGGCGGCGTGTTCCGGCTGACCGGAACGACGGCCGCCGCGTTCGTACCCGGTGGCGCGATCGAGGTCCGGGGCCGCATCGATCGGCAGAGCGGCCAGCAGTTGGCCGGCCAGGAGAGCCGACTCAACGGCGGCACCCCCGACTCGCAGGCGTTCGGCAACGACCTGAGGATCACGGTGCGGGTGTACGCGTACACGAAACGCCTGGGTGTTGACCCCAGGTCCCGCTTCAGGTACGGGCGGGTGATGCGCCAGCGCCTGCCTCGGCCGGTGACCAACTCGGCCGCCGGGACCCGGGTGGTGAACCCCGTCCACGAGCCGGCGGCCGTGGTGGGCGGAAAGGCGTTCACCCGATTCCGGTTTGTCGAAACGCGTCCGGTCACCGTGCAGTTCGACGACGCGTCGGTGCTGGCCCAACCGATCGACATGCCGACCACGATGACACTGCGGCCCGATCCACTGGCGGTCGACCGGCGGACCCAACTGGAGTTGACCAAGTTGCGCGACTGGGTCGACGAGGGGCCGACGTCGAAGGTGAACCGCTGGCTGTCGGTGGAGGACTTTCCCGGCAGCACCTTCATCCGGGACCTGGCCAACGATGCGCTCCAGGCCGCCCAGAACTACACCGATGCGGTGTCCCGGACCAAGTTGGGCGGCCTGCGCGGCGTCGACGGGTTGGCCGAGGGGATGCCGGTGTGGGCCGACACCATCGATCGGCTCGCCGAGTCACGTCAGATCCACGGTCTCACCTCGATGCTCGACAATGTGTGGCACGTGGACCGGCTCACCTCCGCCGAGGACGGCGCGGCGACCGACCTGGCCGTCGCGGTCTCGTTGACGAACCCGACGGTGCTGCCGGCGTACGCCACCATCACCAACGAGTCCGCCTCGATCGGGTCGGTCGAGATCAGCGCCGCGACGACCTCGGAGAAGCAGTTCGCGCTCCGGGCCAACTTCTCGACGAACGTCCGCCGCGCCGGCAGCAGCAACGACAACACCCACGGCGGTGGCGCCGTCTTCCCGGCCACGTACGAGAAGCTGCTCTACGCCGGGTCTCAACGCGAAACCGAAAGCGTCAGTGGCGCGATCGAACGCAACGCCAACAATCGCAAGGGCAAGCAGCGGTCCTTCCTCGTCGCCTTCGACATGCGGGTCTCGGCGGCCGCAGAGATCACCACCGATCCGGACCGGTACGCCGCCGTCCCGCAGTCGGTGCGCAGTGGTGAGTGGCTGCACCACCACAAGTCGATCGCCCGGCACGGCACCATCACCAACGCGATCTTCCTGCGGCTGTCCGCCAGGACCATGGTCAAGCTCGGCTTGTTGCCCAAGTTGGCCGGGGACCCGGGCATGATGGGTACGCCGTGGCTGCCGAAGGTGCCGCCGACGCTGACCCTGCCGCCCGGCCGCAGCCCCGGACTGGGCCTCTACACCTTCGACGAGACACCGACCCTGACCGAGGCGATGACCGCCGCGCTGCGGGCCGAGGCCGCCAAACTCGGCCCGGACCGGGGGTTGGTCAAGAGCCTTCTCGACATGGTGCAGGCCAAGGTCAGCAACCGGTCGATCGGCAAGATCTCCGACTCGCTCTCCGGCCCCGGGCTCGACGACCCGATGTTGAACCGCCGCCGCCTGCTATACCTGCTCACTCCCGAAGGGCAAGCACAGCACTGGTCCTCGATGGCCGACGGCGGGGCGTCGGTGCTGCACATGAAACCCGGCCGGATGACGCAACACTCCCGGGACGTACGCCTGCTCTCCGAACCCATCGGTCAACCGAAGGTCCACGGTTTCGTCGCCGACCACGAGGACCTCGACATCAAGACCACCCACACCAGCGAACAGGGCGTCACCAAACAGCGGATACAGGGCAGCACCGTGACCGCCGGGGTCGCCGGCACCGGCGTCTCCAACCACAACGGCGAGAACCTCGCGGTCGGCGTGGGAGACACGGTGGGACGGGTCTCCCAGGTGCTGAACGCACAGAACGACGGCTCGACCACTCTCGACGTGAATCTGAGTTCCGCTCGTGGGATCAAGGCCAGGATGGAAACGCCCGTCAAGTACACCCTGGCCATCTTCGACAATGGCAAACGCGTCGACGGCGACCTGCTCGTCGTCTATGACAAGGTGGTCCAGGACCGGTGGGCCGACGACCTGAGGCCGTCCCGATCCACGCCGGCGGCAACGCCCACGCCCTACCGGATCCTTCCGCCGGAGAAGCTGCCACCCGGCTGGCGGATGCTCAACGGGATGCCGTTACCGCCGCGGTTCAGCGCCGAGGACCTCCACCAGGTTGCCCAGGTACAACGCGTCGTCGAGGGCCTGCTGACCGACGCCGCCAAGCGCCTGAAGACGACGGGCTATGCGGGGGCGCACCAGATCCACCAGAGCCTCACCCCGGAGATCCTGCTGCCCGCCATGCCGAAGATGCTCTCCACCGGCGGTTTCGTCCTGCCGCCGGCGGTCAGCGCGCAGATCTTCGGGCAGGCCGCCACGATCACCCTCAAGCTGCTGCCCGAGAGTGCCTCACTCGGCGGGGTCAGCTCCGGCGTCTACCGTGAACACGCAGCTCAGCAGAGCGGCGGCTACAGCACCGGCACCAGCATCGTGACCCAACAGCTACGGATCCCCCGGGTCCCGCTGATCGGGCGGGGCTTCGCCGACGACCCGTACCAGGCGTTGGAGGCGGGTGGTCCCGGTGTCGCCGCGGGTGACACCCAGGCCGCCGCCGAGAACGGCGGCAACACCACCGGCGACCTGGGCAACGTCAAGCCGGAGAGCCGCTCGGGCGCCGTCGACTACCTGAGCCGGATCGAGGTCACCGTCGACCTGTCGTACTCGGCGTGGTCGACCAAGAAGGTGACCAGCGCCAGCCAGCCGGACGAGCTGGTGAACGTGTCGTTGCGGATGGGCCTGCACGACACGCGTACGGCGCTGCACATCCCGCGGGACACCACGGCGATAGCCGACGACTCACCCGACCGCGTCGCCGCCTTCGACGAGATCGTCGATCACGAGGCGAAGCTGGCCAAGGCGGCGGAGGGCTTCGTGTCCGCCGCCGACAAGCTGGACCAGGCCCGCTACGATGCGTACACGGCGCCGGAAGGCAGCCCCGCCCGCACCGCCGCAGAGGCCAGGGTGCCTGGGTTGCACGAGGACTGGGACCGGGCCGGACAGTCCTGGTGGGACCTGCTGCAACGGCACCACCACCTGCTCGACGACTTCCGGTACCGGTACCTCGGGGTCCCCGAGAGCACCCCGGACAGCGACGCGGCCGCCCTCGCCACGTACGTCCAGAACGACAGCACCCGCCGCACCGACACCGGTCCCCACGCGGACACCACCAAGACGACGACGGCAGCGCCGCAGGTGCTTCCGACACCGGGTGGCGGGTACTGCCAGCTCTACGCCACCATCGGCAGCGCTCCTGCGCTGGTCAGCGGGAGGCTGACCGCCGCCGGACTCGGCTCGCCGGCCCTGCACGCCTGGCTCAACGACGCCGAGGCGGTCCGCCTCCAGATCCGCGCGGCGGCTTCCCACGCAGGTGGCCTGGTGCCGTCGACCACCCAACTCGGTCAAGCGGCAGAACTCCTGCGCCGCCTGGTCGAGCAACACCTGAACACCGTGGGCGCGGACGGTGTGCCGGCGGCGGCCTTACAGGGTTATCGCAACAACCGGGTGCTGGCGTTGCGTACCACGGTGAATGCGATGAACCGCGACACGTTGCTGGGGCGGTTGCAGGAGGCGGGCATCACCACGCCGAGAGATCCCCACCTGATCCCGGCCACCCAACTACGTGACCTCTACCTCGCCCAGCGAACCGCCGACCTGGTCGCCGTCGGGTGGCACCCGGCGGTGGCCCGCACCCACGTGGAAAACCGGGTACCCCTCAAACCCACGACGGACGGATCGCCGTCCCGGGACCTGGCCGACGAGTCGCTCTCGATGCGGGCCATGTTCGACTACCTCACCGCCAGCGGCAATCCGGTCGGCCTACGGACGCTCACCGACGAGACGCTCCGGGACCAGCTCATGGTGCATCTCCTCGACCCGCTCCGACCGGCCGATGCCGGCGAGTTCGCCGACCTCACCAAGTCGGTCCGGCGCTGGGAGAACCGTTGGCGGGACGCGGCCGGCGAGGCGTTTCCGGGTCTGTTGGCCGACGCGTTGGACGCCCGGATTCGCATCCACGCCCCCGAGCACACCCAGACGATCGGTCGCGAGGACGCGCCCCTGCTGGACGTCTACCGCCGCAGCGACCACTACCAGGCGATGGCCGACCAGCAGCCACCACCGGTGGACACGTCGACTCCGACCGAGTCGCACCCGACCGAGTCGCACCAGACCGAGTCGGACCAGACCAGCGGTCCCGCCGTCCATCCGAAGCAGGCCAAGCCCTTCGAGATCGACCCGCCCGCCCGCGCCGACGGGAAGAAGATCAGCGGAGAAGCCCTGCACACCCAGCGGATGCGAGTCAACCCGGCCTGGATGCCGCTGTCCGACTTCACCCCCGAGATCCACGCCGGCAGACCGGACGCACGCTGGCACTACGTGGTCACCGAAACCGACGAGATCATGATCGGCAGTGAGGAGATCCTGACCGCCGTCTCCGCGCGACAGCTTGCCGACCTGCACACCGCGATGCTCACCAAGAACCCCGACCTCACTCTGGACCAGCTCAAGGAGAGCATCAACCAGCAGGGCCATCCCACCATCGGGGTACGTTTCGACGCCGACGGCCACGCCTACGTCGGCAAGGGACGCATCAGCGGTGAACTGCACCGTGACCCGGAAACAGGCCGGTGGGTCGTCGACGACAAGTCCGGCCGCTACATGAGCGAGAAGGTCCGTCCCGGCCTCGACCCCAGGGACGTCAAACGGTGGCTCGACGGCGTCGCCGCCAAGGTCAGCGAGCAACTGGGCGAATCTGTCGAAGCCCGCCCGCACAAACACGCCACCGCCCCGCCACCGCCTCCCCCGCCGCCACCGCCTGTCCCCGAGACCGCACCGGGGATCGGCACCACCGCGCCGGCAACCGACGACCTGCGCACGCGATGGGTGGAGTTGATGGCGCAGCGTCTTCAGACCGAGGGCACCGACCCGGCGGCGGCCAGGATCCTCGCCAGCGGACTACCGGCCGACCTCGACACCATGCTGGCTGACCTGGCGACCGCACACACCGCCCCGGAACCACTCGTCACCGCCACCGAACCCGCCGTACCACCGCCCGGCGACCACGGACAGGCATAGCGGATGTTCCAGTCCGACCACGTCCAGCATCACCGCGAGGCAGTTGACCGGTTCCTCGCCGCCGGGCGAGGTCAGTTCGTGGCGCTGCCGGTCACCCCGTGGCGGCTCAGCGCCCGCTGGAGTTCCCGGGTGGCGTGGTGGGTGCGCGACTTGACCGTGCCCGGTGGCACGCCCAGGGCCCCGGCCACCTCGCTGTGCGTCCGGTCCTGGTAGTACACCAGGATCAGTGCCTCCTGGTGCACCGCCGAGAGGCTCCGCAGGGCCGGCATCAGCATCGCCCGGTCCAGGGCGGCGTCGTAGAGGCTCTCCGCCGGTTCCCAGACGGTGGTGGTGACGTCCTCGGCCACCTCGGTGGGGCGGGCCGTCACCCGTCGGGCCTGGTCGACACAGAGGTTGTGGGCGACCCGGGACAGCCACGCCTGCGGATTCCGGGTGTTGGCCACCGTGGGCAGATGACGCCAGGCCCGCAGCAGCGTCTCCTGGACCAGGTCCTCGGCCCGGTGCGGGTCACCGGGGACCAGCCGACGGGCGTACCGGCGCAGCGCGGGTGTGCTCTCGGGCACCAGCACCCGCTCGTACCAGTCGGCCAGGTCGGCCTGGCTCGGCGGGGCGTCGCACTCGACGGTCGTCGTCATCGGATACCTCTTCTCTGGCCGGACGAGCCGGTCAGGCGATCGAACCGGCGGTGGGTACGTCGGAGGCGGTCAGCCGCAACAGGTCCTCGGTCGACGGTTCGGCCAGGTCGGCCACCCGCTGCGCCTGGTGTTCGGTCATCCGCTGGAAGAGCTGCCGGGCGGCACGACCGTTGCCGAAACCGTGACCGTGGTCCATGCCGGCGAACAGGGTGTGCAGAGCGCTGCGGGCCTCGTCGGCGAGCTGGTACTCGTGTTGCCGGCACTGGGACTCGACGATCGCGGTCAGCTCGTCCGGCCCGTAGTCCTCGAAGGTCAGGGTGCGGGAGAAACGGGACGCCAGGCCCGGGTTGGAGGCGACGAAGCGGTCCATCTCCAGCGGGTATCCGGCCACGATCACCACCACGTCGTCGCGGTGGTCCTCCATCAACTTGACCAGGGTGGCGATGGCCTCCTGGCCGAAGTCGTTGGTGTGCCCGGGCGGGACCAGCGAGTACGCCTCGTCGATGAAGAGGACGCCGCCCAGTGCCCGCCGGAAGACGGCCTGGGTACGGGGTCCGGTGTGGCCGACGTACTCGCCGACCATCGTGGTCCGGTCGGCCTCGACCAGGTGGCCGCGTTCCAGCATGCCGAGTGCGGCGATCAGTCGGCCGTAGAGGCGGGCGACGGTGGTCTTGCCGGTGCCCGGGTTGCCGGCGAAGACGAGGTGCCGGCTCAGCGGCGGTGCCGCCAACCCGGCCTGCTGGCGGCGGCGGACCGTCTGCATGAGTTTGATCTGGGCCTGCACGTCCTGCTTGACCCGGTCCAAGCCGACCAGCGCGTCCAGTTCGGCGAGCAGTTCCGGCAGGTCGGCCTCGGTGGGTGGCTCGGGCACCGGGGTCGGTGCGGTGCCGGCCGCCTCGCCGCCGGCCACCGCCGGCACCGCCGGGGCGGCGGCGTCGGCGGCGAGCCCGGACGGCGGCAGCAGGGAGCGGGTCACCCCGGTCAGCCGGACCTCCTCGAAGACCGGCCGGGCCTGCGGGTCCACGTCGACGTCGAGATCGCTGTCCCGGATCCGGGCGCGCACGACGGTGGGAGTCGCCCCGGCACCGACGTGGATCGCCGGGTACCCGCTGGCGGTGAGGACGCAGTCGACGTACTCGCCGGCGGCGCCCTCGGCGACGAAGAGCGCGTTCTTCGCGCCGGACGTGCACGACGTGGACGTCACCCGGGGTGCCGCGCCGGTCCACACCACGATGCCGGAGCCCGCCGCGTCGTGCACCGCGCACCGGTCCACGGTGCCGCCGCTGTCCTGCTCGAAGACGATCCCGGCGGTGCCGGGGCGGTGGATGCGGCAGTCGGTCAGCTCCACGGTGGCGCCGACACCCACCTGCACCCCGGCCCGGTCGCTGGCGTCGATGACGCACCCGGTCAGCCGGACCGGCTGGTCCGACCCGGCCACCACCCCGTTGCGGTTGGCGGCGAGCACGGTCGCGGTGGCGGTCACCTGGGCGTGTCCCTCGCTGCTCAGGCCGGCGAGTCCGCAGTCGTGGACCCGGCCGCCGGTCAGGTCGGCGCGGCCCGTCCCGACCACGTGCAGCCCGTGCTCCGCCGACGGTCCCAGCCAGGTGTCGACGGCGGTCAGCCGGCCGTGCCCGCCGACGTGCAGGACGCTGTAGGTGGTGGGACCGACCGCGGTGTCGGTGAGTGTCACCGTGCCGCGGTCGGTGACGTAGACGCCGTTGCCCGCGCAGGTGCGCACCGATGTCGCGGTGAGGCTGACGTCGGCGTCGTCGCGGCACACCACGGCGGTCGCGCCCGCGCGGTCCAGGGCGCAGCCGGTCAGCACGACCTGCGCCTGGTCGGCGGCGACCACACCGGCGGCGGTCGGGTCGCTCAGCCGGCAGCCGGTCAGGTCGACCCGGGCGCTGCCGACGGCGGAGATCACCTCGGCCCCGCTGCGGGTCACCGCGACGTCGCGTGCGGTCACCGCCGCGTTCTCCTCGGCGCGTACCCCGTTGCGTCCGGGTGTGACGACCGCCCCGCCGACCAGCTCGACCCGGGCGGTGCCACGGGCCCGGACCCCGGAGCCGGTGACCGGGCCGATCCAGGTGTCGCGGAGCGTGCCGTGGGCCGACTCGCCGGCCACCACACCGATGCCGTCGACGTCGGCGACGACGCAACGGTCGAGTTCCACGACGCTGTCGCCGACGGCGTACAGGCCGGCCAGCCGGGCCCCGGTCAGCCGGCAGTCGCGCAGCACCGGGCGGGCCTGCCCGCTCACCTCGACCCGGCCACCGTGCAGACCGCAGCCGCGCAGTTCGACGTCACCGTCCTCGACGCGCAGCAGTGGCTCGCCCGGGTCGGTGCCGAGCACGGTCAGGTCGACCAGCGTCGCCGAGGCGGCGATCCGCAGCGGCGTACGCGCCACCAGCGTCACGGTGCCGGGACCGCGCTCCGCGCGCAGCCGTACCGGCCTGTCGATCAGCAGGTCCTCGGCGTACCGGCCGGGTGCCACCAGGACGGTCTGCCCCTCGGCGGCGCGTAGGGCGGCGGTGATGGTCGGTGCGGCGCCGCGTTCGCCCGGTGCCACCCGGACGCCCTCCGGGGCGGCACCGGGCCGGCGGGTCCTGAGTATCCGTACGCCCATCGTTCACCCCCGCCGGACACCGCTGGTCCGGATGCTCACGGCTTGCCGCTGCGCACCAGGTCCGCGCCGTCGGCGTGGCTGCGGAACGGGTCGTCGGCCTGCTCGGCGTCCCATCGGCGGCGTCGGCGGGCCGCCCGGTACCGACTCCACAACCGGCCGCCGACCAGCAGCGCACCGAGTGTGGCGAGGACGGTCAGCACGACCGGCCAGGAGACCGGTACGGTCCGCGCGGTACGGGCGGCGCGCGCCTCGGCCGTACCGGGCAGCCCGCTGTCGACCAGCGGTCCGGTGACCGCCCGATGCGGGTCGAGCCGACCGACGCCGGCCGGTCCGTGTTCGACCGGGGCGACGGTGCTGACGAGTTGCCGGCCGAGTTGTCCGGCGGTCAGTCCGGGGTGGGCGGATCGCACCAGTGCCGCCGTACCCGCGACGAAGGCGGCGGCGTAGGCGGTGCCGTTGCCGACGAAGGCGCCGGAGCCGGCCGCGCCGATGCTGCGGACGCTGGTCGCCGGGGCGAGCAGGTCCACCGAACCGGCCGGGTGGTCGACGGTGGCGTGCTGCGCGGACCGGAGACCGCCGACGCGGAGCAGACCGTCTGCCGGGGCCACCGGCGTGCCGCCGGTGGGGGCCGGCACCACCACGAGTACGCCGTGGCCGATCGCCTCGTCGATCGCGGAGCGGACGGTCGGGTCGGTGGCGTCCACGGCCGGGCCGAGCAGGATCACCTTCGCCCCGGTGGCGACCGCGACCTGCACGGCGGTCACGGAGGCGGGAGGGCTCGCCGGGACTCCCCGGTCCACCAGCCGCACCGGGACGATCACCGCCTTCGGCGCGACGCCGACCCGTCGGCCGTCCGCACCGTCGTCGGCGGCGACGATGCCGGCCAGCGCGGTGCCCGTGCCGACGCAGTCGACGTCGCCCGACCCGTTGCCGGAGACGATGTCGGCGCCCCGGCCGAGCCGGTCGCCGAGTTCCGGGCGGCCGGCGGCCACCCCGGAGTCGACCACGGCCACCCGGACCCCACTGCCGCTGGTGATCCGCCAGACCTCGTGCGGGGCCATCAACCGCTGTCCCCAGGTCGAGGCGGCCGGTGGCTCGGCGACGACGCGGGGCCGGCAGCCGGACCGGGCGGCGGCCGGGGAGCCGGCCGTGCGGACGGTGCCGGGTGCGACGGGCGGCAGCGTCCGGGCGGCGGGTACGGCCGGGGCGGGGGCGGACCGGGCGGTGGTCGGGGCGGTGGTCGGGGCGGTCGTCAGGACGCCGTGGCGCAGACCGGTGCCGATCGCGTCCCAGGGCAGGACGAGGTGCCAGCCGGCGTTCAGTCGCCCGGGGTCGGTCAGCCGTCCGCCGTCGGGTTGCCGCCGTCCGGTGTTCAGTTCGAGGATCTCGCCGGCCCGCTCGGCGTCGCCGAGGAACCGGGCGGCGATCGTCCAGAGGGTCTCCGGCCGACCCTGGTGGGAGGCGGTCACGGTGTAGTAGAGGACGTAGGGCTGCACCTGCGGGTCGGCCGGTGCGGCCAGTGCCGGCGCGGGGTCGGTGACCACGGCGGTGGCCGCCGGGGCCAGCGCCGTGAGCACGGCGAGCCCGGCCAGGGCCGCCCGCCCGGTCACCAGTCCGCCCTGCGGATCAGCGCCCAGTCGTGGTCGTCGTCGGCCCGGCAGCCGAACACCTCCAGGCGCAGGTCGGGTCCGCCGGTCGCCAGGCCGGGCACGTCCAGGCAGAGGTTCGACGCGGTGTTGACGATCCGGTGGTACGCGATGCCGCCGGAGCGCACCGTGGGTTGCAGCCGCCAGTACTGGTTCTCGTCGTCGAAGCAGCCGGTCTCGTTGAGCGGTGTCGCCGGGGCGACCGTGCCGAGGCCGGGCAGGTCGAGGCAGTACTGACTGGCGACGTTGCGGATCCAGTAGAGCTGGTTGCCGGCGCTGTCGACCCGACGGGGGACGAAGGCGAACTCCTGGTTGTCCGACGTGTGCGGACGGCAGCGGCTCTGGTTGACCGGTCCGTCGCGGGGCCCCGGACCGGTTCCGGGGATGTCCACGCAGAGTGTCGTGCCGAGGTTGCGCAGGAGGTACGGCCCGTACGGGCGGCCGGTGGTGTCGGCGTCCACGGCCTTGACGGGTGGCTGGTCGGAGCGGGGCTGGGCCGGCGTCGCGGCGGTGTCCGACGGCGTGGCCCTCGGTGTGGATGAGGCGGCCGGGTCAGCCGTGGGCGTCCGGCCGGGCGAACCGGGGGTGCGGTCCGGGGTGGCCGACGGGACGGCGGGCGGGTTGAGGCGTGGGTCCTTGGCGTACTCGGTGGTGAAGTGCTCCACCTGCGCCGCGAGGATGGTGATCCGGTCGCCGCCGGGCACGTCGGCCAGGGACCGGACCGTCGGGTCGCCGCGCAGGAACGCGGCCAGCGCGAGGGGGTAGTCGTCGGTGCCGGGCACCGCCGCCAGCAGCGCGCACATGGTCTCGCCGAGGGCCGGCACCGCCGAGTCGGGAGTCCACGGGGAGTCCGTCGGTGACGGTCGCACGTAGGCCACCCACACCTGCGGCAGGAACTGGGCGATGCCCTGCTCGCCGGTGGCGCCGAGCCGCTGCGGGTCGAAGGCGGAGGTGGCCATGAGCTGCGCGGCGACGCGGGCCGGTGGCATCGGGGCGCAGACGTCTCCGGCGGCCAGGATCGACGCCAGGTACGCGTCGGGCACCGGCAGCGGCGCGACCTCGGTGACGCGTTCCGGGATCGCCGCCGGGGTGACCGGGGGCCCGGCCGCGTCGCTGCCACCGAAGGCCGGCTGCATGGCGTACCAGGTGGCGTACCGTTCGACGGTGTCGACGTAGTCCACCGCGCCGGCCGGCACGTCGCCGGTCGCGACGATCGCCTCGACACCGACGCGGTGCGCCGCGAGAGCCAGGCGCCACCGGTCGCCGTCCAGGTCGAGCACCCGGAGTTGGCCGACCAGTTGGCACATGTGGTGAGCGAGCGCCGTGACGCTTGCCGTGCGGTCGGCCGGGCGGGCGCCGTCCCAGGGTGCCCACTTCTGCCACACGCTCGGCACCAGGCCGGCGGTGCCCTGTGCGCCGACGGCCTGCACCGCCTCGACGGGCGTGGCGGTGAAGCGGGAGGCCGCCATCACCTGGCCGGCGAGCCGGGGTGGGGTCAGCGTGGGGCAGGCCGTGGCCGCCTCGGTCAGCAGCCGGACGTCGGCGTCGGATACCCGGGTGCCGGCCAGCGGCTGCACGGCGTCGGCCGGGCGGGGTGCGATCGAGGCGGTCATGGTGACCAGTGCCGCCGTCGCCAGTGTCGCCGCGCCGATCAGGCGACGGCTGGTACCGGTCGATCTCCTGGTCCGCGTCGGTCTCGTCGCCACCGCGCCACGCCTCCCCGCAGTCCGTCTGAAGTGGACTGCACGGACGGTAGATGCCGGCGGCGTGGAGTGCGGGCGATCGAAGGGGCGTCACCGTGAACTTTGCGTGAATCGCCGGGTGGCCGACCGACGCGCGCCCTGCACCGTCGGCTCCGCCGGGGAGCCGCCGGAGTCGCCGCCCCAAACCCGGATTTTTAATACCATATGTCCCGTATGAGTTTTCGTGGGCCAGCCGCAGCGACGGTGCCGGCGGACGGCCGGGTGCCGCGATGACCTCTGCCAACAGCCTGCTCCGCAGCGCCGCCACCCCACGCCGGGCCACCTTCCTGGAACTCTTCTTCGACCTCGTCTTCGTCGTCGCGCTCGCGCTGCTCTCCGAGAGCCTCGTGGCGGAGCTGACCTGGCGCAGCGTCGCCGAGGCCGTGGTCGTCCTGCTCGCCGTGTGGTGGGTGTGGGTGATCACCACACTGGTCACCGACCTCTACAACCCGGACAGCTGGGTCATCCAGGTGGTGACGGTCGGCGTCATGTTCGGCGCGCTGATGATGGCCGCCGCGTTGCCGTCCGCGTTCGTCGACCGGGCGGCCATCTTCGCCGGGGCCTACGTGGCCATCCACCTCGGTCGAGGATTCCTCTTCTTCCTGACGTTGCACGAGCCGGTCCCGCGCCGACGCGCGGTACGTATCTGGGCGTGGTTCGGGATCTCGGCCGTCGCGTGGATCGCCGGCGCCTTCGCCGACAGTACGACGCGCCTGTGGTGGTGGGGCGGTGCGGCGGCCGTCGACTACCTGGCCTTCGCGTTCGGCTACCCGTTCCCCGGTCGGCGACGGGTCGGCGCGGCCCAGTTCAACCCCATCGCCGAACACATGGCCGAGCGGTACCACCAGTTCTTCATCATCGCCCTGGGCGACATCATCCTGGTCGCCGGCCTGACGTACAGCGCACACCCGGTCACCGCCGAGCGCACCGCGGCGATCGTGGTGGCATTCGCCAGCGCGACGCTGCTGTTCCGGATCTACGTACACCGCGCCGCCGCGCAGTTGACCCAGGCCATCGAGAAGGCCCGGCAGCCGGGCCGGTTCGCGCGGTCCGCGCCGTACACCCACCTGCTGATGATCGCCGGGGTGGTGACGGCCGCCGCCAGCGCGAAGCTGATCATCGCCGAGCCGACCGGCACGGTCGAGCCGGAGCTGCTCGCCGTCGTCGTCGGCGGACCGGCGATCTTCCTCATCGGTCGGACCCGCTTCGAGTACGAGGTCTTCGGTCGGGTCGCCTGGCCACTGTTGGCCGGCGTCGTGCTCCTCGGCGCGCTCGCCCCGGTCGCGCTGGCGCTCACCCCACTGCTCGCGGTGGTCTGCGCCAACCTGGTGCTGCTGGCGATCGCCGTGTTCGATTTCGCGCACCGGCGACGTCGCACACCCGTGCCGGCGACGCCGCCGCTGTGACCGGTCCGGCCGGTGGCGCACGATCCGGTCGACTCTGCCGCGCAGGCGGGTGACGCCGTCCGACCGACACCGGTGTCCGGGAACCGGCCGGACAGCAGACGGTCGGGCCACCGTGGGCGTACCCACCCAGGCCACCACCCCCGACGAAGGAGAACCGATGCTGAGAAGAAGTGGGGCGCTCGTCGCCCTGGCCGCCGTGGCGCTCGCGTCCACCGCCCTCGCGGCGGCACCGGCGGCGGCCGCGACGAGCTCCGGACCGGACAACCGGGTTCCGGTCACGTCGACCACGACGTATCCCGCCAGCGCCACCGTGCTGCTGACGTTCCCCGGCGGCCGGTGCAGCGGCTTCATGATCAGCCCCCGCACGGTGGCGACCGCCGGGCACTGCGTGCACACCGGAGGTTCCGGCGGTGGCTGGCGGACGAACATCGTCGCGTACCCGGGGCACAACGGGACGACCGCGCCCTTCGGCTCGTGTGCGGCGACCCGCCTCTTCGCCCCGCAGAACTGGACCGGCTCCATCTACGCACCCGGCGGCGGCGACCCGGCCCACGACTACGGGGCCGTGCAGCTCAACTGCGCCGTCGGCAACAGCACCGGCTGGTACGACCTCGGATCCACCACCCAGCCCCTGACCGGCTCGTGCACCGTCACCCACGGGTATCCGGCGGACCGGACCGGGCAGTGGGCGAGCACCGACCGCATCCGCGCCGAGACCGCCACGCAGCTCTACACGTCGCACAGCTTCGGCGGCGGACAGGACGGCAGCCCCGTCGCCTACACCCCCGACCCGGAGGACTGGTGCCCGCTGCCGCCGCGACTGGACTTCCCGTGGCCGAAGCCGCCCTGCCCCTGCCCGCCCACGCTCACCGCCCTGGGCATCCTGGCCAGCGGCGTGGGTGGCACCGGACCGGTCCACACCAGCAGCGTCGTCACCCGACTGACGCAGCAGGCCCTCACCAACTACGCGCAGTGGCGGTGACCGCCGCCCACGGCCGATCCACGTTCGCGCCGGCCCGGTCAGGCCGACCGGGCCGGCGCGGCGGTCAACCGCGCCCGGACCTGCGCGGCGTCCGCGTGGTCGAGTTGCTCCAGAATCTCCAGCGCCCGACACCAGGCGGTACGGGCCGACTCCGGATCGCCGGCCACGCGGTGGCTGTCGCCCAGGTGGGTCAGGGTGGTCGCCTCGAAATAGCGTTCCGCCGCCTCCCGCCACAGCGCCAGGGCCTGGTGATAGCACCGGATCGCCTGCGGCTGCCGGTCCAGCCGGTAGTGCACGTAACCGAGGCTGTCCCAGGTGTGCGCCTGCCAGTACCGGTTGCCGACCTGTTGTTGCAGCGCCAACGCCTGCTGGCAGTGCGCCAACGCCTGCGGGTACTCGCCGAGCTGGCTGTGGTACCAGCCGATGTTGTTGAGCGCGTTGGCCCGGCCGCCGACGTTCCCCGCCTCGGTGAACAGCTCCAGCGCCTGCCGGGCCTGGTCGAGGGCATCCCGCAGCCGCCCCTGACGTTCGGCGAGGATGCCGAGGTTCAGATGCACCCGGGCGCTGCCGACGGCGTCACCGAGCCCGGCGTAGAGCGCCAACGAGGCGTCCAGATGGGACCGGGCCTGCTCGTGGTCCTCGCGCCGCAGGCAGGCCACGGCCCGGTTCCGGTGGGCGCGGGCCTCGCCGTCCCGGTCGTCCACCCGTGCTGCGGCGGCCAACGCCAACTCCTGCACGACCAACTGCTCCGGCCAGGCGCCGATGCGGTCGAGATAGGTGTTCAGGGTCCAGGCGAGCTGCCAGGCGTGCGTGTCGAACCGGGTCTGTGCGGCGAGAGCGACGAGCGCGAGCAGCACCCGATGTTCCCGGACGAGCCAGTGCCATGCCTCGGCACGGTCGGCCGGCGGATCGACCACCGCCCCGACGCGCGCCGGGACGAGATCGATCGGGTCGCGGTGGTCGTACAGGAGCAGCGCGGCGGCGTACGCGGTGTGCAGGTAGTGGTCCAGGAGACGACCGAGGGCCTCCCGGCGTACCGGATCGGGGTCGTGTGTGGCCGCCTGCTCGGCCGCGTAGGCGCGCAACAGGTCGTGCAGGACGTACCGGCCGGGCCGTGGCTCGGAGACCAGGTTCGCGTCGGCCAGCGCCGTCAGCGTCCGTCCCGCCTGCCCGGCGGGCACGCCGGTGAGACTGGCCAGTGCCGCGACGGTGGCCTCCGGCCCGGGGTGCAGCCCCAGCAGGCGGAACGCCCACGCCCCGGTCGCGTCGAGACTCCGGTACGACCAGGAGAAGACCGCGCGGATGTCGAGGGTCCGGTCGCCACCGGTGAAACCGTCGAGGCGCCCCGGCTCGGCCAGCTCGTCGGCGAGGCGGCCGAGGCTGAGTCCGGCCCGGGTGGCAGCCCGTCCCGCCACGATGGCCAACGCGAGCGGCAGTCCGGTCGCCGCAGCGACGATCCGCGCCGCCGCGTGCGGCTCG
This sequence comes from Micromonospora sp. NPDC003241, assembly GCF_053589795.1. NCBI lineage: Bacteria > Bacillati > Actinomycetota > Actinomycetes > Micromonosporales > Micromonosporaceae > Micromonospora > Micromonospora sp. NPDC003241. The sequence continues at coordinate 52,914 of NZ_JBSFSO010000007.1, forward strand.
CCGGCCATCCGGTCCGGACCGAGCCGGGCCGCGAGCAACTCGTACGCCTCCGGCGGCGACAGCGGTGCGAGGACGAACGGTTGGGCGGCCTCGATGCCGACCAGTCCCGGCAGGTGGTTGCGGCTGGTCACCAGCACCAGACACCCGGGTGTGTTGGGCAGCAGCGGACGCACCTGCGCGGCGTCACGGGCGTTGTCGAGCAGCACGAGAACCTGCCGATCGGCCAGCAGGCTGCGGAACAGCCCGGAGCGGCCGGACAGTCCCGCCGGGACGCGCGGCGCGGACACCCCGAACGCCTCCAGGAACTCCCGCAGCACCTCCGCCGGTTCCGGTACCGGCCCGTCCGGGTCGAACCCGCGCAGGTCGACGTAGAGCTGCCCGTCGGGGAAGCGGTCGGCGACCCGGTGTGCCCAGTGCAGTGCCAGCGCGGTCTTGCCGACGCCGGCCGTACCACTGATCAGCGCGACCGGCACGGTGCCCGGCTCGCCGGGTCGGCGTGCCACCAGCGCCGCCAGCCCGGCGAGCACCGTGCGCCGGCCCACGAACACGGGTACGGCCGCCGGAAGCTGCCGGGGTGTCACCGGCGGCGTCACGCGAGGGGCGGTGTCCTCGGCGCGCCGGGCGAGCTGCGCGTGGGCGGCGGCCTGGAGCCGGTCCTCCGCGCGACCGGCGTCGACGGCACGCAACAGTCGCCAGTGCGCCGCGTCCCAGCGGCTCAGCTCGGCCATCTCGGTCGGCACCGGGACGCCGGACTGCTCGGCGTGGGCCAGGCAGGCGGTGACGTAGGAGACGACGAACGGCCACTCGGGCAACGACTTCGCGTTGAGCTTGTCGCTGAGGGTGGAGCGGGCAAGCGGTGACCCCAGCTTCGTCGACACCACCACCAGGGTGTTCAGCGACGGGGACCCGCAGTGTTGCCGCAGGCGCCTGAGGTCGTCGACGAACCGGGCCAGAGCCGCCTGCGCCTGCCCAGCCGGTCCGCTCATCCCGCACCCCTCCCCAGCCGGACGCGATCGCCAATCCATAGAGGATTGTCGACCTATCCCGCCGTCGCCACGGGTCGGCGCATCCGGCGATGTCGCGACATCTCGGGAAAACGTGTCCTGGCAGAGCGAGGCACCCCCGCCCCGGGTACGCCTACCGCTGCGCCTCGAAGTGCTCCTTCATCGCCGGGTAGTAGTCGTCGAAGTTCGGTCTCGGCTGACCGGTGTGCGCGGCGACCAGTGCGTCGAGGTAGTACTCCCACCCCGGCCCGACCTCGCCGGCGTCCGCCGTGCCGGTCAGGTGGTGGGTGAACCGCAGCTCGGTCACACCCGCGCTCTCGACGAGCGTCATGTCCAGGTGCCAACTGCCGTACTCGTCCACCGCGGAGACCGTGAGCCGGCTCGGCGGTTCGCACACCTCGATGGTCATGTCCATCCAGGGCTCGTCCTCCTCGTACGCCATCTGGACCTTGATCGTCCGCCCCGGTGCCGCGTCGCCCTGCCACGGGCCGAACCAACGCGCCGTCCGCGACGACTCGGTGAGGCTCGCCCAGACGTCGGCGACGGGTGCGCGGAACGTGCGGGTCAGCACGAGGTCGTCGCCGAACAGTCGGCCGGTCGGTGTCGGTGTCACGCCGTCTCCTTCGCTGATGGGTGCCGTTCGGTGGTGGTGCCCCGCCCGGTGGCGGGGCGCCGTTCGCGGCGGGTGCGGTAGACCTCGGTCTCCAACGCGTCGAGGTGCTGTTGCCATCGGGACGGGCGCATCAGCCGTCCCAACCACCCGACCAGTTCGTCGAGGGGCGCGGCGGTCAGGGTGTAGACCCGCCGACGTCCGTCGGCCGTGTCGCGCACCAGACCGGCCTCCCGCAACACGCGCAGGTGACGACTGACGGCCGGTCGGCTGATCACGAACCGGTCGGCGATCTGCCCGGCCGAGAGCGACTCGTCGCGCAGCATCAGCAGGATCTCCCGGCGCACCGGATCGGCGATCGCCGCCGCCACCTCGTCCACGCCTGAAGCGTAACCCATAGGTTACGCTTCTGCTCGCCGCCGGACGCGCGGTCGTCTTCACCGCGACCTGAGCCGATCCCCGCTCCGGGTGCTGAGCCTCAGGCCACGAGAAGTCGCAGGCCCAGCTCGGCCGCGTCGAGGTCGACGAGCTCGCGGTTGAGTTCGGCCCACCGGCCCGAGGACAGGTCCTGCCGGAGGGCGCGTACGGCCCGCTGCTCGGCCGCCGGCCCGACCCGGGTCCACACCGACACCGCCCGGCGGACCTGCTCCTCCAGGTACGCCTCGGGCCGACGCCAGTACGCCTCGAAGAAGCCGTCGGCACAGTCCCACGGGACGAGCACCGGTTCCATGCGGGCCCCGATCGCGCGGGCCAGCTCGTCCACCGAGGGGCGGCCGACCACCAGGCCGGCGACCTCGGGCAGGTAGTCCCGGCTGAGCCAGAACCGCTGCCGCCAGCCGGTGTCGCTGGCGTCGTGCGTGAACACCACGACGCGACGGGCCACCCGCCGCATCTCGTGCAGACCGGCGATCGGGTCGTGCCAGTGGTGGACGGTGCTGAAGGCCAGCGCCGCGTCGAACGCCCCGTCCGCGAAGGGCAGGTTCTCGGCGCCGGCGGCCACACACGGCGCCGCGTCCACGGCACGCTGCGCCCTCATGGTCGCCGAGGGTTCCACCGCGGTGACCGCACGATCGACGGGTTCGTACGAGCCGGTGCCCGCCCCGACGTTCAGCACCGTGCGGGCGTCACCGAGCGCTTCCCAGACCCGCGCGGCGATGCGCGGCTCGGTGCGTCGCGTCGCCGGGTAGGCGGACCCGATGGACTCGTACAACTGCGCGCCGCTGACCCTCAGATGCTGCTCCGGCGTCATGCTGATGCCCATTGCCCGCGCCTCCAGTTCCCTGTCGATGGCGGCGATCGTGGCGGTGGCGCGGTCCCGTTGTGCCAGCAGCAGGCCACGCAGCCGATGCAGATGGGCGACCGCGTCGCTGGTCGGGTCGTCGACCAGAGCGGCGATCTCCCGCAGACCGAAGCCCAGCCGCCGGTAGGCGAGCACCTCCCGCAGCCGTTCCACGTCGCCCGCGGAGTAGGCTCGGTGGCCGGCGCCGGTCCGGGCGACCGGTCGCAGCAGGCCGATCTCGTCGTAGTGGTGCAGCGTGCGCACGCTCACGCCGGCCATACTCGCCACGCGTCCCACGGTCAGGTGCTCGGTCACCTCGTCGACGATGCGGCATGACGTCACGTGAGGTGCAAGGGCTACCGGGTCAGTGTCCGCCCGCGAGCGCCTCGCCTCGGGCGAACGGCTGTGCGGGATCGGAGTGACGGCAACCGAGTACGTCGGCGGGTCGGTGTCGTCGGGCTAGCGGTCGTGCGACGGTGTCGGGACGCCTGGCCGGCCGCTGGTTCGAGTCGGCGTGCCCCTCGTCCGTGCCGCCAGGACGGCGAGCGCGGTGAGGCTGACGAGTACGGCCAGGACAGCGACCGGACCACCCGGCCCGAGCGCGGGCATGACCGCCGGAACCGTCCCGTCGAAGAAGCTGCTCGCGTCGTCGTAGCGGATGGCGATGGCGACGGCAGAGCCGGCCACGGCAAGTCCGGCCGCCGCGCTGACCGCGAGGGGTCGGCGGGCGGGGGGCCGCAGCAGTGCCCACAGCGCCGCGCCGTACAGGACGATGACAGCGGCGAGGTGGACGAACCAGCCCGGAAATCGGTGCAGCGGTATGTCGATGCTGCCGTAGCCCGCCCACGGCAGCACCAGGACCGCCAACAGGTTGCCGAGAGCACCGACGATGACGGCGATCCGGATTGCCACTCTCATCTCCCGTCCTTCGCGTGCGCCGGCGTGGCGGGCGCTCCCGTCCGCCACGCCGACGACCGGTCACGAGGTCTGGAGCGAGACACCCAGCGCGGCGGTCGCCGTGCGGGCGTCACCGAGCGCTTCCCAGACCCGCGCGGCGATGCGCGGCTCGGTGCGTCGCGTCGCCGGGTACGCGGACCCGATGGACTCGTACAACTACGCGTCGCTGACCCGCAGATGCTGCTCCGGCGTCATCCCGCACCTGCTCGCGATCGTTCGCACTCCATGATCGCGAGCAGGTGTCGTCGGGTCAGTTGGACCAGGTGAATCCCGCCAGGTGCGAGATCTCCTGGGCCTGGTCGAAACCGAGGGCGGCGACCACCCCGGCGACGGCCAGGAGGGCGAGTGACACAGCCGTGCGGCGCAGGCGCATGATGACCTCCATGAGGAGCAACACGGGCTCGACTTCCTCGAAGGGTATCAATCCTTCGCGCAAGCCGGGGACGCCTCAGGGGATCGACTCGGTGGCTTCCCTGCGGGCCGGACCGGCCAGCGAGTAGGCGATCAGCCCGCCGAGGGCCAGCACCGTCGCCGTCACCGTTGCCGCAGTGCTGTCGGTCGGCTGGCCCTGCCAGGTCAGGACCGCTCCCCCGGTGCCCGCCTGGGGATACATGACCGCGACGCTGGTCCAGCCCAGCGGCAGGAACCACGATCGACCGGCACCCACCACCGTCGCACACAGCGCCGTCAGTCCGAGCAGGCCCGCGGCGTCGCGGAACACCAGCGTGGCCGGCCCGAAGCGGGCCCCGGTGTACCGCGTGGCGACCAGGGCCAGCAGGACGACCAGCAGGCCGACCAGCAGGTGTGCCGCACGCCGTGGCGGCCATCGCACCGAGGCGGTCCGGTCCAGGTTCTCGTCGGGTGCGGCCAGAGTGGCCGAGAGCACCGCGACCATCAGCAGGACCGTCAGGACGACCGTCGTCGGGGCGACGTCGCGTTCGTCGGCGATGGTCAGCCACAGCGTCCAGATCACCGCCGCGCCGCCGAGGGCCACGGCCAGCGCCAGGGGTACGCGCCGGGAGCGCAGGTACAGCAGCGTCCAGGTCACCGAGTGCTCCGGGACAGCAGTTCGCTCGTGTCCTCGCAGGCCCTTTTGGCGTCACGGACCGCCGTCACCCGGGCCAGCGCCTCCTCGGCGGAGACCTCGCGCAGCCCCTGCCACAGGGCGAGCGCCTCGGAGTTGAGCTCGGGGTCCTCCTGGATCATTCCGGGGATGAGCCCGACGTCGGACTGCGGCTCGCGGCCCAGCAGCCAGTACGCCGCCGCCCGTTCGACCGCCTCGTGGTGTTGCCGGCATTCGACGTCGGTGGGGACGCCCAGCCCTCGGACGACCTCGACGGCCACGACGCCCGGGTGCGCGAGTCCGCCGTGCTTGTCGATCCGGACCGGTACCTCGACGACGTCGTCGCGGGACGGCGTGGCCCCGCCGCGCCCGTACGTGGAGGTGTCCTCGTGCACGGCGGTCGGGGCGTCCGGGAGTTTCGCCAACGCCGCCAGACCTTCGCGGGCCAACGGGGTCAGGTCGTCGAGGACCTTGGTGTTGACCCGGCTCACGCACACCGTCGGGGCATCGTCGGTGCACACCAGTTCCCGGGCGATCGGGTCCACCGGCGCGTCGAGCACCGCCGGGTCCCGGGGCACGAACGCCACTGCCGCGCCGAGCCCGAGCAGCACCGGGACCAGCGCCGCCGTACGGGTCCGCCAGCCACCGGCGACGAACAGCACCAGGCCGGCGACGGCGAGCAGGGCAAGCCAGATCGCCAGCGCTCCGCTGACCCGGTTGTCGATCGTCTGGTACGCGTGGAACTGGCTCGTGCCGTAGATCGGGGACACCGCCGCGGCCAGCCAGTCCGGACGGATGAACATGCTGACCGAGACGACCAGGACGCCGGCCACGCCCAACGCGGGCGCGGTCGCGGGAACAGGTAGCAGACGCCCGATCCCCAGACCGAGCCAGGCCGCGGCGATCAGGGACAGCACGCCGACGCCGGTGACGACGGCGAAGCCGAGCAGGGGCAGATAGCCGGCGCTGGTGGCGATCCGGGCGGCACCCGCTGCGGTCACCAGCAGGTAGGCGGTGCCGAGGGTGAGGGCCATCGCGCCGAGAACCGGCACCATCCGCTGGATGCGGGGCCGGGCGGTGGTGCCGAAGAGTTCACCGACGTTCGACCGGTGTTCCCGACGGCCCTGCCAGGCGCCTGCGGCCAGCGCCAACGGCCACATCAGCAGCAGGTACTCGCGGGTGATGAGAGCCAGCGACATCCAGCCGCCGGACCAGCGGGCCGGGGCGACATAGAGTGCGCCGATTCCGGCGAGCACGGTGATCAGCGCGGCACCGAGCGCGGCGGAGCGGCGTAGTTCGACTCCCAGGATGCTCATCGGGCGGCCTCCGCCCGGTGCCGGCGCAGGACGGCGGAGTAGCCCCGTTCGGTCGGGCTGTCGCCCGGGTGGCTCTGGTCACCCTGGGCGCTGAGCGCCTCGGCGGTGCCCTGCCAGACCAGGCGCCCCTCGTTGACCATCACCACGTCGGTGCAGGCCGCCGCCACGTCCTCGACCATGTGGGTGGAGACCAGGACGCAACTGTCGGTGCCGAGGTCCCGCAGCAGTTCGCGGAAGTCGAGTCGTTGTTCCGGGTCGAGGCCGACGGTGGGTTCGTCGAGCAGCAGGAGCTGCGGGTCGTTGACGATGGCCTGGGCGATGCCGGCGCGGCGCAGCATGCCGCCGGAGAGGGTCTTCAGTCGGGCGTCGGCCCGGTCGGTCAGGCCGACCCGGTCGACGGCCCGCTGGACCGCTGCGGGGATCGCGGCCTTGGGCATCTCCTTGAGCCAGGCCATGTATCCGACGAACTCGCGCACGGTGAAGCGCGGGTAGAAGCCGAAGTGCTGCGGCAGGTAGCCCAGGCCACGGCGGACCGCGCGCAGGTCGGCGCGGCCGTCGACCGGGTGTCCGAGCAGTGTCAGGCGCCCGGCGGCCGGCGCGAGGACGGTGGCCAGGGACCGCATCAGCGTGGTCTTCCCGGCGCCGTTGGGGCCGAGCAGTCCGTGGACCCCGATGTTCAGGGCCAGGTCGAGGCCGTCGACGGCCAGGCGCCGTCCGGCGCGGACCCGCAGTCCCTCGGCGTGGACAGCCCAGGGATTGGTGGTGACGGCCGTTTCGGCCGCGCTCAGGGCACGCATCGGCATCCTCCTTCGTTCGGGGTCGGTGGAGCGGGACGCGGCGTCGCGCGTCCGGTGGGCGGAAAGGTGTTACTGCTGGGCGACTCGTCGGAGCCCGTCGGCCCGCAGCAGCGCGGTGAGGGTCAGGGCGACCGTGGTCAGTGCCCAGATGCCGGTGCTCTCCTCGGTCAGCACCAGTGGCGTACGGGCGGCGGCGAGGCTGGGTGTGATCACCGCGAGCGTCCAGACCGCGACCAGTCCGATCGCGGCCCGACGTACGCCGACGAGGCTGCCCAGCGCCAGCGTGGCGGCGGTGAACGTCAGGCAGGGCAACAGCATCAGCGCCGGTGGCACGCCGGTGCCGTAGCCGGCGAGGGCGAGGGGCGGGATGACGACCACCAGCACCGTCGCGGTGCGTCGCAGCAGGGTGGTCAAGCCGGCGCCGGGGGTGGTGGCGATCAGTTCCCAGGCGGGATCGGCCCGGCGGTGCCACGCGACCGCGACGCCGGGCAACGGGGCCAGCGGCGCGAGCAGCAGCACCAGCGACGGCAACTCGGTCCACAACTCGCTGAGCACGACGGCGCAGGCGAGAACCGCGGCGGTCATGGCCAGCCAGGGGACGAGCGTGCCGGCCAGCCAGCGGCGGCGCAGCACCGTCCAGGACCGGCTGCGGGCGGCCGGGGCCGGGGACGCGGCGATCTCCCGGTCCAGGGTGGCGGCGACCTGGGCGAGGACGGTACGCGTGTCGACGGTGGTGCTGCCGGCCAGCCGGGCCCGGCAGTCGGCGCAGTCCTCCAGGTGCACCTCGACGGCCCAGACACTGGGCTCGTCGAGGCGGGGGTCGGCGGTGGCGTACCGCTCGATCTGGGTGAGGGTCGGGTGGGAAGTCATGACAGGGCCTCCCGTAGCGCGATCCGGGCTCGGCGGACACGGGACTTGACGGTGTTCTCGGGTACGCCCAGCAGCACGGACGCCTCGCGGGGCGAGAGCCCGTCCAGAACGGTGGCGCGCAGGGCGGCACGGACCTCGGGCGGCAGGGTGAGCAGCGCCTGTTCGAGTTCCTGCCCGATCCGGGCCGCCATCACCTCGTCCTCGGCGGCGGGTGCCGTGGTCGGCGTCAGTGGCACCTGCGGCAGTTGCGCCGTGCGGGCCCGGCGACGGAACGCGTCGACCAGTCGGTGGGCGGCGATGGTCCACAGCCAGCCCACAGCGGTACCCCGCGCCGCGCCGCCGCTTCCGCTCCGCACTCCGGCGAAGGTGCCCGAGGCCCGCCAGACGGTCAGGTAGGTGTCCTGGAGGACCTCGGCGACGATGTCGGGGTCCGCGCACCGGCGACGCAGGCGCACCTCCAGCCACGGCGAGGTACGCCGATACAGCTCGTCGAAGGCCCGCCGATCACCACGGGCGACGCGCCGCACGAGTTCACCCTCGTCCGCTGCGTCCATGCCAGTACTCACACCGGGTAAGACGACGGGCGGACCGGGATCGGGTCCCGGTTTCCTGTGATGGCCATCACCTTCGTCGCGCCTCGGTCGACCGGCCGGACGTGTCGACCACGGCCGACATTGTCCGGCGGCTGGCGGCGCGGGATGACCTTGGCTGACATCGCCGGGTAGTTCGGCTGACTCGGCGAGACAACTGGCCGCGCAGGTGCGGGGTCAGGGTCGACCGATGAGGTCCAGGCCGGTCAGGTCAGCCGAGAGGGCCCAGAGCCGGGCCGCCTCACGACGGTCTGTGACCACGTCCCCTGCGATTCCACAGTCCGCGCAGTACGCACCCCCGCTCGCGTCGAGCGCGGGTGACGTGGCAGCCCAGACCTGCGTCGCCGCGCCCTGTTCGGCGGTCTTGAACAGGCCCGGCAGGGAGTTGCCGGCGGTGTCGATCCAGCCGGCGGCGACCATCTCCCCGGCGGTGAGGTGTCGTTGCAGGGCGGTGCGGATCCATCCGGGATTGACCGAGAAGGCGCGTACCCCGTGTGGTCTGCCGATCAGGTCGAGGTGGCGGGCGAAAAGGATGTTGGCGAGCTTGGACTGGGTGTACGCCTCCCACCTGTCGTAGCCGCCGTCGAACTGCACGTCGTCCCACCGGATGCGCCACGCCGGGTTGTAACCGGAGGTGACCGAGACGACCCGAGCCGCACCCGCGGCGGTGAGCGCGGGCCACAGCAGGTTCGTCAGCGCGTAGTGGCCGAGGTGGTTGGTCGCGAACTGCGCCTCCCAGCCGGGTCCCCGGCGCTGGGGTGGGCAGGCCATGATCCCGGCGTTCGCGATGAGGATGTCGAGAGCGGAATCGCGGTGCAGGTAGCGTCCGGCGAACGCGCGGACCGAGGCGAGGTCGCCGAGGTCGAGATGGTCCACCTCGATGCCGGACGTGCCGGCGAGCGCCCGCCGGGCGACGTCGGGCCTCCGTGCCGGGACGACGACCCGGGCACCGGCCCTGGTGAGCGCGAGGGTGGTGGCGAGGCCGATGCCGGAATAGCCGCCGGTGACGATTGCGGTCTTGCCGCGCAGGTCGATTCCGGCCAGGACATCCGTGGTCGTGCTGTGGGCACCGAACGGGGTACGGGTGGCGTCGTTGGTCATGCCCTGGACGCTAGGAGCTGGACCGAGGTCTAGGTCAATCGACTACGGTCGACCGCATGGCAGAGGGCGGCCTGAGTATCGGGCAGGTGGCGCAGCGCACCGGGTTGAGCGTGCACACCCTGCGGCTCTACGAGCGTGAGGGTCTGTTGGGCGGCGAGGTGCAACGTGACCGTTCCGGTCGGCGCGTGTACAGCACCTGGGACGTCGAATGGCTGACCAACTGCGTGAAGTTCCGGACCTCCGGGATGCCGCTGACCACGATCAGGCGCCTGGCCGAGCTCGTCCGTGCGGGCAGCGGCAACGAAGCCGAACGACTCACCCTGCTCCGCGAACACCAACACCAGGTCACCGAACAACTCGCACGGCTACACGACTGCCTCCAGCTCATCGACACCAAAGTGGCCAGTTACGAGCGGCACCTGGCTGCCGGCGCCTCCGGAGATCCCTGGTAACGGCGGTGCCCGGCGCGGCAGGCCGGACGGAGGACGCTCCGCCGCATGCCGGCCAGGGTGTCCACGCTCGCCGGTCACCCCTCGGGTCGAGGTGCGGGCGCCGCCAGCCGGATCACCTCGACGGGACCGTCGACACGCAACGGGCCGGCGGCGTACGGGACCAGCAGGGTGTCGCCCCGTCGCAGCGCCAGGTCGTCGTGCTCACCGGTCAACCTGCCGTCCCCGGCGACCACGACCAGGACGCCGAAGCCCGGCTCCAGTCGGTCGCCGCCGTGCAGCCGTCCGGCGGCGAAGAACTCGTCGGCGGCCTCGGGCAGCAGCCGGTGCCCGCCGCGCAGCCGGTCGAGTCGGTCCGGTGTCCACCTGCTGCGGTCCACGCACTGCAGGGCGAGGTCGTAGCCGATCCCCAGGTGGCCGTCGGCGAGGCCGAAGCTCTCGTATTCCAGCAGCACGGAGAAGTCGGTCGGCTCCTGGACCTCGACGAGCAGGATGCCGTCGCCGATCGCGTGCGGCAGGCCGGCCGGGCAGAGGATCGCGTCGCCGGCCGACACCGGGATCCTGTTGGTGGCGTCGAGCATCTCGGCGGTCCGCTGCCCGGTCACCCAGCCGGCCAGTTCGTCGGCGGGCACGTCGCGGGAGAAACCGAGGTGGACGTACGCGCCGGGGCGGGCCGAGACGATCACCCAGGCTTCGGTCTTGCCGTAGGGCGAGGCCAGGTGGGCGGTGGCGAACCGGCGGTCCGGATGGACGTGCAGCGGCAGGCGTTGGCCGGCGTCGAGCAGTTTGACGAGTACGCCCGTGTCGGTGCGTCCCGGTCCGAGCCACCAGCGCGGGTCGGCGGCGATCGCCTCCGCCAGCACGCGCCCGTCGGCGAGCGTGGACAGCCCGGACGGGCCCAGGCCGAACCGGGTGGTCACCGAGCCCACCCAGTCCTCGGGGCGGTCGGGCGACGCGGGCACGGTGCGGAAGTCGGCGATCCGGCCGGCGCCCCGATAGAAGGTCTCCGGCTGGTTGGCGGATAGGACCTCGACGGTCATCGGTGGTCAGTCCGTTCGTGGTGGGGGTGGCGGGCCGGTCGCGCCCGTCGCGGCGAGCGCGGCGAGGAAGCCGCCGACGAACGTGTCGCCCAGGCCGACCGTGGTGGGGTTCGGGACGTCGAGCGCGAAGCCGGGCACGCAGTGCACGGTGTCGCCCAGGCGGGTGCGCACCGCGGCGGCGAAGGCCACCGACTCGGGTCGGCGGGGCCGGGCGCGCAGGCGGGCGACGTCGGTGTCGGTGACGTCGTCGCCGTGGCAGTAGCGGGCGGCGGCCATGACGGTGCCGGTGTCGAGGGCGTCGGCGTAGCGGGTCGCGGCGGGACCGAACGCGGCGGCCCAGTACTTCGTGTGCAGGACCAGCGTCGGTGCCGGGATGAGCCGGTGCAGCGCGGTGAGCGCGTCCGCGACCTCGGCCGGGGAGAGCAGGTCGACGGGGTGGCCGAGGTACGACTGCATCTCGTCCTCGTTGAGGCCGTACACGTCGATGACGTCGAGCAGCGCGTCCCGGACCTGGCCGCTGAACGCGGGCTCGTGGTAGGCCGCGTCCTCGAAGTAGGTCACCGCCCCGGGTGGCAGGTGGCGCAGGTGGGCGCGCAGTTCGGTGAGCCGGTCGTCGAGCTGTGCCGAGGAGCGCATGGCGTTGAACCCGGAGATCAGGAACACCTCCGCGCCGCTGAGCCGGTGGCCGAGGTCGTCGCTGAGCAGCATGGTGCTGTTGGCGGGGTCGTTGACGTAGATCAGCCGGTTCGGGTGCGGCGCGGTGATGTCGAGCCGGTCGGTGCGGATCCGCAGGCCCTGGTCGTACTGGACGATGAGGTGCGGATAGAAGGTGTCCTCGGTGGCGGTGGTGAAGTGGTCGCTGTCGCGCGGCAGGAGCCGGCGGACGGTGTCGTTGACGGTGACCAGGTGCAGCGTCGACGGTATGCCCAGTCGGCTCATCAGGATCCCGGCCCGCACGGAGGTGCCGCCCAGGGCCACCCGGTGCGGGAACCGGCGGGCGAAGGTCTCCAGCACCGGGGCGGAGGCGACGAAGTGTTCGCCGCCTCCGCCCCTGGCGACGTAGCCGAGGATCGACACCACGAGGTCTCGCTCGCTGGTCACCGGCGTCGACGCGGTCAGGTCGGCGGCGACGATGTCGTAGTCGCCGACCAGGCGCGCCAGCACGTCGGTGGTCAGTGTCACCTCGTAGTCGACGCAGCCGCCGAGGCCGAGGACGACACGGGACGCGTCGGCCATGTCAGTACAGCGAGCCCTTGCCGGCGGCGCCGAACAGCTCGATCTTCTGGGCGGCGACCACCTTCATGGCCTCGATGCAGGCCGGCTGGATGGCGTTGGGCTCGCGGGTCTTCGGGTCGTTGCCGAGCACCTCGCGCATCTTGGCGTGGTAGGCGAGCTTGATGTCGGTCGAGATATTGATCTTGTTGATGCCGATCTGTGCCGCCTCGCGGATCTCGTCGTCGGGGTTGCCGGAGCCGCCGTGCAGCACCAGCGGGATCTGCACCCGGCTCTTGATCTCCTTGAGCAGGTCGAGCTTCAGCTCCGGCTTGAGGTGGGCCGGGTACATGCCGTGGAAGGTGCCGATGGCCACCGCGAGGCTGTCCACGCCGGTCTGCTCGATGAAGGTGACCGCGTCGTCGGGGTCGGTGTAGATGATCTCGGCGGCGCCTGCCTCGGCGTAGCTGTCGTTGCCGCCGATGGTGCCGAGCTCGCCTTCCACCGACACGCCGAGCACGTGGGCGGACTCGGTGACCTTGCGGGTGATGGCGACGTTCTCCTCGAACGGCAGGAGCGAGCCGTCGATCATCACCGAGGTGAAGCCGAACTGCACGGCCTGCAGGATCTGCTCGTAGGTGGCGCCGTGATCCCAGTGGATCGCGATCGGCACGCTGGAGCGGTGTGCCCGCTCGACGACGCCGTTGATCATCTCCCGGCCGATGTGCCGCATCTCGTCAGGGTGGATCGCGACGATCAGCGGGGCGTCCGTCTCCTCGCTGATCTCCACGATGCCCCGGAACATCGCCCAGTCGCTGATGTTGAAGGCGGGCACGGCGAAGTGGTGCGCGTTGGCGACGTCGAGGATCGCCTTACCGGTCGTCAGCATGTTCGCGTTTCTCCTTGTCACTGATGGGTGTTGCCGGTCGGTCAGGCCTTCACGGCGCCGGCGGTGAGCCCGCCGATGAACCGCCGCTGGAAGAAGAGGAAGAGCAGGAGTACGGGAATGGACCCGAGGATGCTCATCGCCATCATCTGGTTCCACTCGTACGAGTGCTGGCCCATGAGCAGCTGGATGCCGATGGGGACGGTGCGCATCTCGTCGGTGCGGGTCAGCGTGAGCGCGAACAGGTATTCGTTCCACGAGATCATGAAGGTGTAGACACCGACCGCGATCAGGCCGGGCACGGCGGTCGGCACGAGGATCCGCCACAGCGCGGTCCAGCCGCTGCCGCCGTCGACCTTGACCGACTCGTCCAGCTCGCGCGGCAGCGTGTTCAGGTAGGCGGTGACCATGATGATCGCGTACGGAAGGGTGAACACCATGTGGGTGAGGATCAGGCCGAGGTAGGTGTCGTACAGGCCGAGCGCCACGATGAGCCCGAAGTACGGGATGACGAGGGTGATCGGCGGTACCGCCTGGACGCTGACGATCGCGGCGTTGATGGTCTTCTTGAACGGGAACGCGAAGCGGGAGAAGGCGTACCCGGCCAGGATGGCCACCAGCAGCGTCAGGATGGTCACCGCGAAGGCGACGATGTAGCTGTTGAGGAAGAAGCGCAGTTGGGCGGCGTCGCCCAGGATCGCGCGGTAGGCGTCGAACGAGAAGCCCTCGGTGATCAGCTGCGGCGGGTTCTGGAAGACCTCGCCGTTGCTCTTGAACGACGTGGAGAGCAGCCACAGGACCGGCAGGCCGGCGAAGAGTCCGCCGATGACCAGCCCGGTGACGACGCCGACTTTGGCGAAGGTACGCCGCATCTTGACGGTGGTCATGTCTCACCGCTCCCTTTGCGAGCGTACGTAGAAGAAGGCCAGCACCATGGTGAGCAGCAGGACGATCACGGCGGCGGCCGACGCGGTGGCGAACTCGTACTCGCTGAAGGCCTGCTTGTAGGTGAAGGTGCTGAGCATCTCGGTGGTGTTCAGCGGTCCCCCGCCGGTGGTCATCCAGATCAGCGCGAACTGGTGTGAGGTCCAGATCAGGTCGAGCACCGCCATGCTGATGATCACCGGCCGGAGCTGGGGCAGCGTCACGTGCACGAACCGCTGGAACCAGTTCGTGCCGTCGACGGCGGCGGCCTCGTACAGGTCGCCGGGGATGCCCTGCAACGCGGCCAGCAGGCTGATCATGAAGAACGGGTAGCCGGCCCAGACGTTGACGAACGTCACCGCCCAGAGGGCCGTGCCCGGGTCGCTGAACCAGTTCACGCCCGACTGGATGACGCCCAGGGTCTGGAGCACGTGGTTGACCACGCCGGCCGGGTCGAGCAGCAGCCGCCAGATGACGGCGATCACCGCGATCGTGAACAGCCAGGGCAGAATGTAGACGATCCGGAAGATGGCCTTGGTGACGCCGCCCAGCAGCGGGCTGTTGAGCATCATCGCGAAGGCGAGGCCGAGGACCAGATGGGCCGCGGTGCTGACCGAGATGAAGACGGCGGTGTTCTTGAGCGCGGCCACGAAGGCCGGGTCGGTGAGCACCGTGGCGTAGTTGGCGAACCCGGCGAACACCGAGTTCTCCTGGGCGATCACGTTGTCCCGGAACGAGTAGCCGATCACCATGACGATGGGCACGACCATCAGGACCACGACCAGCAGCATCGTGGGGAACAGATAGCCGTACGGGACGAGGCGCCGGGTCAGGGTGGATCGGGAGCGCCCGGTGGTGCTCGGCGCGGCCCGCGTCGAGGTCTCCGGTGCTGTCAGGGTCATGGCTGTCTCCTTGGTCGGGCGCCGCGCCGAGGGTCCGGCGCGGCGCCCGGGCGGGCTAACCGATTACCGAGGACCAGTTCTCCTGCGCCTTGGCGAGGGCGTCGTCGACGCTCGACTTGCCGGTCAGCACGAGCTGGAGCTGCTCGGCGAAGCTGCGCATCAGGTCCTCGGACTTGGGCAGTCCGACGAACTCGTTGGACGGGTAGCCCTGCTGGTAGATGTCGAAGGCGGTCTTGAACAGCGGGTCGCTGTTGCCGAAGTCGGGCTCCGCGGTCTTGTTGCCGGGGAAGCCGTTGGCGATCGTGCTGAGCTTCGCGTTGGTCTGCTGGCTCATCAGGTACGAGACGAAGGTGAACGCCTCGGCCTTGTGCTTGGTGGAGTCGGAGATGCCGATGCCCCAGGAGGCGTAGGGGATGCCGCGCTCACCGGTGTAGCCGTCCTCGGCCGGCAGCGGCGCCACCTGGAAGTTCAGGTCCGGCTTGTTCTTGCGGATCAGGTTGATGTGCGCGAGCGAGTCGATCATCATGCCGACCTGGCCGTTGGTGAACTTCTCGACCTTGTCCTGCTCTTTCATGGTGAGCGAGCCGGGGGCGATGACGTCGGCGTCGTTCAGGCTCTTCACGTACTCGATGGTGTTCTTGACCGGCGCGCTGGTCAGGTTCGGCTTGCCGTCGGCCAGCATGCTGCCGCCGGAGGCGCCGAGCCAGGACATGACGTCGTTCTGCACGCCGTTGGGTACGGCGGTGTCCAGCGGCAGCACCCAGCCCTTGGCGTCGCCGTCGCCCGCGCTGATCTTCTTGGCGGCGTCGAGGAACTCCGTCCGCGTGGCGGGCACCTTGTCGACGCCGGCGGCGGTGAGCAGGTCCATGTTGACGAACAGCGGGTAGACGAAGTTGACCACCGGGATCATGTAGGTCTTGCCGTCGACCTGCACCTGGCTGGCCAGCTCGCTGTCGTCGTAGTTCGCCTCGGTCATCAGCGCGGACAGGTCGGTGATCGCGCCCTGCTTGGCGAAGTCGTTGACCCAGGCGCCGTCCAGGCCCACCACGTCGGGCAGGGTCTTGGAGGCCGCGCCGGTCAGCAACTGCTGCTTGGTCGAGGCGTACGGCGCACTGAGCAGCTTGATCTTGATGTTCGGGTTCTGCGCGGTGAAGTCATCGATGATCTTGTCGAATTCACCGGCCGGCAGCTCGGCCCCCCACCACTGCGCGAACTCCAGAGTCACGCTGCCGTCCGAGGCGGCGTCGTCCGAACCACAGGCGGCCACGGCCGCCACCATCGTCGCCGCCGTCACCACCCCGACCAGCCGCTTCAGCCGGGTAGCACGAAACATCATGGGGGACTCCTTCGATATCGAGATCCTTCGCTTCTCTGCGAGATTGGCGTCACGTTAGCAACGTGTTACAGGCAAAGACAAGAGGAGAACAGCAAGAAAACGCGTAGTACGGCAAAGCTGTGCGCACGCTGCGCTTTCGTTGGACTCCGCTCGGCTACGCCGCTCCGTGCTGTTCTATGCCGCCGCGCGCGGCACCGACGCGGGGTTGTGGCATACTGCCGCATTGACAAGGGGGAACCATGAGTGTCGACAAGGACGAGCGACAGCGGCATCTGCCCGCCGGACGCAAGGCGCAACTGGCCGCGTACGTCGCCGACACCGGCCAGGTGACGGTCAGCGAGCTGGCCGAACGCTTCGGCGTCTCCATCGACACCGTCCGACGCGATCTCGACCAGCTCAGCGCCGACGGCGTCCTCGTGCGCACGTACGGCGGCGCCGTCAGCCTCTCCACCGTCTTCCGCACCGACCGTGCCGTCGACCAGCGGCTCACCCTCCAGGAGCAGGAGAAGGAGAAGATCGCGGCGCTGGCCGCCGCGCTGGTCCGGGACGGCTCGACCATCATGATCAACGGTGGGACCACCACCCTGGCCGTGGCCCGCAACCTCGGCCAGCACCGGGACCTCACCGTGGCGACCAACAACCTGCTGGTGCCCGGCGCACTGCCGCCCACCGCGATCCGCGACATCTACGTCTTCGGCGGAGCGGTACGCACCCTCACGCTCGCCACCATCGGGCCGGTGAGCTTCCGGGCCGGTGGCGGTGCCGAGCTGGACATCAGCTGCGACCTGGCGCTGATCGGCGTGGGCGCGGTCGACGCGGACGCCGGCTACACCACCAGCAACCTCGCCGAGGCCGCGATGATGCAGGAGATGATCTCGCGCGCCGCCCGGGTGGCGATCCTCGCCGACTCCTCCAAGTTCGGCCGCCGACTGTTCGCGCAGGCATCCGAACTGGGCAGCGCCGACTACCTGATCACCGACACCGCGCCACCGGCGAATCTGCGCGACGCCCTCGCCGCGAGCGGGGTGCAGGTCATCACCCCGACCACCTCACCGCGTCAACGGGACGCCCGCCGCACCGACTAGCCGGGCCCGACCTTTCTCGGACCGGCCGCCGGGGGCACCGGCGCCGGCCGGCGCCCCGCAGTCGACGCGTTCGACGGCCTCAGGTCCAGGGCAGCGCCGCGCGCTCCTGCCAGTAGCGGTCGACCGGCATCGCCAACTCCGCCCACCGTGCCGGATCGACGGGGAGCGTGGACGCCCGCAGGTTCGAGGCCAGTTGGTCGCCGGTGGCGGCTCCGGACAGGACGATCGTCGCCCACGGCTGGTGCAGCGCCGCCGCGAGCGCGCTCGCGTCGCCGACGTCCTCGCGTACGGCGAGGCGGCCGTTGGCGAGGGCCTCCTTGACGATGACCACGCATCCCGCGTCGTGCGCCTCGGCCAACGCCGGGCCCGCGCTGGGCTCCAGCAGGTTCCAGGTGGCCTGCACGCTGCGGAACAGCGGCTCGCCGTCGACACGTACGCCGAGCGCGTCGCGGATGACCTCGGCCTGCCTCGGCCCGCTGGTCGACAGTCCCACCAGCACACCCTGCCGGCCGAGGTCGGCGAGTCGACGGTGCAGGGCCACGTCGTGCAGCGCGGGACTGTCCGGGGTGACCGAGTGGATCTGGTAGAGGTCGAGGCGGTCACCGAGCACCTGCCGGGTCTCCGCGTACTGCCGCTCGAAGGTGGCGAGACGATGGTCCTTGACCTCGTGCGTCTCGGCCTCGACGCGCCAACCGGCGGTGTAGGTGTAGCCCCACTTGCTCCCGACGACCACGTCGTCGACGTCCGGCCGGCTCCGCAGCCAGTGCGCGAGGAACTCCTCGGCCCGGCCGTACGAGCGGGCGACGTCGACGTAGCGGACCCCGGAGGCGTACGCCTGATCGAGGAGTTCGGCCGCACGCGCGCGCAGCGCCTCGACGGTCCGATCGACCGGCAGGTCCGCGGCGCGTCCGAGATTGATGTAGCCCGGACGGCCGACGGCCGCCAGTCCGAGCCCGATCCGGGAGCCTGCGGCCAGGCGCGCAATGGTTGCCATCACCCCATCCAACACGGCAGGCTGCGCGTCGTCGTCGCCACCCGGGTCGTTCCCGTCCGGCCCGGCGGGTTCAGCGGTGCAGGTAGGCGGCCAGGCCGCCGAGTTCCTCGTTGGCGATGAAGACCGAACGGACGTTGATAATGGCTTCCTCGACGTGGGTGGGACAGCCCCACGCGGCGTCGCCCCAGGAGTCGGCGATCTTGATTTCGGCCGGTGCGGTGCATCCGGCCGTGCCGCCGAGCTGGCAGTGATCGGGATGCGGCACCGCGACCTGCGCGGCGGCGGCCGACCGCATCCGGGCGTTGAGTTCGGCAGCGGCGGCGGCGCGTTGCTCGGCCTCGGCGCGGAGTTCGCGCTCGGCGCGTACCGCCTTGGCCAGTTCGTCGTGGGCGGCCGTGGCGCGTTCCTCGGCGGCCTTCTGCGCCTGCTCGATGTGGTGGCGTTCGATGGCCAGTGCCGCGGTGCCGGCGAACAGCCGGGCGATGGCGAGGTCGGTGTCCTGCGGGACGCGTGGGGTGCGGTGGTACATGGCGAAGGTGCCGAGCAGTCCGCCGTCGCGGGCCAGGATCGGCGTGGACCAGCAGGCGGCCAGCCCGGCCCGGTCGGCCAACGGGCGGAAGTCGCTCCAGAACGGGTCGGTGGCGATGTCGGTGACGACGACCGGCTGCCGCCGATGGGCTGCGGTGCCGCAGGAACCGACGCCTTCACCGGTGACGATGCCGTCGATGGCCTCGTTGTAGAAGTCCGGCAGGCTGGGCGCGGCACCGTGGCGCAGGTGCCGGCCGTCGGGGTCGGCCAACAGGACCGAGACGAACACCTCCTGCGGAGCGAGGTTCTCGATGCAGCGGGCCATCCCGTCGAGCACCTCGGTCAGCGGGGCCTGACGGGCGATCTGCTCCAGCAGTGCGCGGTGTTCGGCCATCAGCCACTGGGCGTGCTTGACCTGGGTGGTCTCCACGCCGATCACCCGGATCCCGGTCACCGCGCCGTCGGCGTCGCGGCGTGGTTCGTAGGTGAAGTCGAAGAAGGTCTCCCGGGCCTGCGGACCGGTGCCCAGCACGACCCGGACGTCACGTCCGGTGTAGGGCTCCCCCGCGCGGTAGACCTGGTCCAGCAGGTCGATGAATCCCTGACCGGCGAGTTCGGGCATCAGGTCGGCCAGCGGGACTCCGCTGCGTGCGCGTTCCTGGCCGATCGTGGTGAAGAACGCCGGGTTCGCGGCCTCCAACAGGTGCGTCGGCCCGGTGAGCGAGGCGAACACGGCGATGGACTGGCCGAACAACGTACGCAGGTCGTCCTCTGCCGCGGGCGTGGTCACCGCCGGACCCGCAGCAGCAGGCCGCCGGCCCGATACCGCTGTCATGATGTGTGGTCCGCCCCTCGCCGTCGATCCCGTTCGTGCGCTATCAACCTACGGGACGACGCGCCCGCTCACCGGTCGTGGCCCTGCTGCCGCCTCCGTGCCCGGGGGCGCCGCGTCGCGAGCGACGGAGACGGCGCAGCCGGTCCGCGACCACGGCCACCACCGTTTCCGATGCCCGCACGACGTGTGATGCGCATTCCGCAGCGGTCGGAGAACTGCCGATCATCGAATGTCGACCCGTCGAGATCGATCCGAACCAGTGGCGCCCGCGTGAATCTCGGCGACGACTTCGGTAGTTCCGAAAGGCCGAAGTTTAATAGACGATCATTAATATAGGGTACTCTCGATGTAATACTCGTTGGAAGCGCTCCCACACCGTCCCCGGAGCGCTCGGAACGGAGGATGCACCGTGCGTTCACACCACCCCCCTCAATCCCGGTCGGTCGTCCGCCGACCTCTCCAGGCACTCGCCCTGGCGCTCACCATGGTCGTCGCGATGCTGCCCTGGGCCGGCGCCGCCCAGGCCCACGGCACCGTGATCAACCCGGCGACCCGCGCCTACCAGTGTTGGCAGAACTGGGGCCACCGGCACATGGATCCGGCCATGCAGACGCAGGACCCGATGTGCTACCGCGCGTTCCAGGCCAACCCCGACACGATGTGGAACTGGATGAGCCAGTTGCGGGACGGCCTGGGCGGGCAGTTCCAGGCCCGTACGCCCGACGGTCAGCTGTGCAGCAACGCCCTCTCCCGGAACAACGCCCTGAACCAGGCGGGCGCCTGGAAGGCGACCACCGTCAGCCGCAGCTTCACCCTCCAGTTCTACGACCAGGCCAGCCACGGCGCCGACTTCTTCCGGGTATACCTGACCCGGCAGGGGTTCAACCCGGCCACCCAGCAGGTCGGGTGGGGAAACATCGACCTGATCCAGACGACCGGACGGTACGCGCCGACGCAGAACATCTCGTTCAACGTCTCGACCTCCGGCCGTAGCGGACAGCACGTCCTCTTCGTGATCTGGAAGGCGTCGCACATGGACCAGACCTACATGTGGTGCAGCGACATCAACATCGTCTGATCCGCAAGGTCGGCAATTACGCCGCTACTCCGGTCCGGACCTCCTCCGGACCGGAGTGGCGATGCGTCAGCTCCGATCGCCGAACACCCCACCGGCGTTGTTGGCCAGCACGTCGATCCTCGGGTACGCGGCACGCAGTTGGCCGGCGAGACGCTCGATGTCGTCGAGGCGGGTGAAGTCGGCGAGCGCCTGCGTGACGCGCTGACCGCACGACCGTCCGGCGAAGCGCCCTGGGATCGCCCGCCGCCTCGGCGCCGATCCGACCGACGATTCCGACCCGCGCGCCAACGCGGTGATCGCCGCCGCCCTCGGGTGCGTCGAAGCGGCCCTGACGGCGTGGACCGCACCCGCCCAGTCGGAATCGCTCGCGACGATCCTGGACCGCGCCATGCAGGCCCCGTCCCACCGACGGTGAGAGCCCGGAAACGCGCGAGAACGGCATCCCACGGATCGCGACTTCGCCGCGACACATAGTCGCCGTCCACTTACCGCACCGAACATTTTCGACGCGGCTGGGACGGCCGATCCCCCTCGGCGATGGGATCGGTCAATACCTCGACCGTTATGCGGATCCCGTTGACGCGACAAGTATCGCAGGCGCTATTGTGACTACCACGTTCGTGGAACTGTCCTCACTGGAAGGGAATGTGCTCAGACGTGGCTAAGCAGATCATTCATAAGCTGGTCGACGACCTGGACGGCGGCGACGCCGACGAGACCGTGAAGTTCTCTCTCGACGGCGTGCAGTACGAGATCGACCTGTCCAGCAGCAATGCCGCGAAGTTGCGGGAAGCGTTCGCCTCCTACGTCGCCCACGGCACCAAGGTGGGTCGCGGCGGCGTGGTCGTCGGCGGCCGGGCTGCTCGTGGTCAGGGTTCCGCCAGCACCGACCGGGAGCAGAACAAGGCGATCCGGGAGTGGGCCAAGAAGGCCGGTAAGGACATCTCCGACCGGGGTCGGATTCCGCAGGAGATCGTGGACGAGTACCACGCGAAAGCCGGTCGCTGACCGGCCGCACGGCTCATCTGGCGCGGCTCGACGAAACGCTCGTTCCGGTGCCGTGAAGCCTTCGCCCGCCGGGGGCACGCGCACTGTGACGGGCCTTTTACCGGTCGTGCACGATTCTGAACCGGTGGTGCCTGAATCGCATCGACGTCCGGTCACCGATCTCCCCATCGGTGCCGGCGTAGCGAAGACGAAAAGGTGTCCGCCACCGGAGTCGCTGACGGTCGTCGCCGCATTTGCGGCGCGATCGGCCGCGGCGGCTGATCGACCCGAGTGTCGCCGCGGATGCCGCGTGCCGGCATGACAGCCGCCACAGTGTCGCAACACAATGATGCCCATGAGCAACGACGAGGCCCGGCCGTCCACCGTGGTGTGGGTCGAGCGGCGCACCGACCCCGTCGGCGCGGTCACCGATCACGACGCCGTGTCCCGTGCGCAGGCGTACCCGATCGTGCGGATCGGCGCTCCGATGTTCGGGCACGCGGTGGACCTCGGCGACGGGCGGTGGCAGGTCGTCGCCCTGTTCAGCGACACCCCGCAGGAAGCGCGGACCAACCTCGCGCACCGGTTGCGGGAACGGCTGCTCGACATCATCGCACCGGCGCTGGCCGCCGAGGTGACCGCTGCCGCGCGGATCCTCGACCGCCGTAAGGTCGACGAGGTCGTGGTGGCGGGGCAGGCACACCGGGTCGTCCGCGTGGACACCTTCGCCCGGTTCGGCCCCGACGGGCCCGAACCGCCGCGTCCCACCGACCCGGACCCTCCGGAATACGGTGAGCACGACAGCTTCCTCGACCCGGAAGTGGTCGCCGATCCGGCCGCACCCACCGGGGTCGGCGCGGCGATGCTGAAGGTCGACCTGCTGACCGCGCACTACCCCCGCGCCCAGGTGCCGGCCGACGTGTACGCCGACAGCATCGCCGCCGTACGCACCCACCCGCACGCCGCCCTGCTGCCCACCCGTTACGCCGCAGCCGAACGCGTCGACGGTGCGTGGCAGCCGGTCAGCCGGGCGGTCGCGACGCCACAGGAGGCACGCGACGAACTGGCCTACGCCTTCCGGCACCTCGAACCGCGCACCCAGATGCTCACCGCCGCGCAGGCCACCGCGTACCAGCAGGCCACCGATGCGCTCGAAGCCGGCCGGACCGACGAGATCAGCGTCGAGCAGCGTCGTTTCCGGATCACCCGGGTCGAGACCCTGCTCCGCTTCGACGACGACGGTCCGGAAGGTCCCCGTCGCTCCGATCCCGACCCCGACCTGCCGCCGGAGGCCACCGCCGACGCCGACCGCTCCGAGCGGTGGATCGTGTGGCGACAGGACGACAACGGCAACCGGTACGAGGTGGCGCGCACGGAATCCCGCGCGGACGCCGAGGGTCTCGTGGCAGTGATGGAGGCCAGGGGGCACAAGCAGTACTACTGGGCCGCGAAGGCGTCGGAATGACTTGTTGCCCGCTGGATCAACGCGGGGCGCGGTGACGTAGGTCATGCCGCCCGGCGCTCGACGTCTAGTACGTTTGTACTTGTACGGACGTACTAGTTCGAGAGGCTGAGCATGACCACCGGACTGCCCGCACGTGGGGAACGCCCATGACCCCCCGCCGGGACCCCGAGGGGCGTCGGCGCGCGATGCTCGAAGTCGCCGCGCAGGAGATGATCGACAACGGCTGGGAGGCCCTGACCCACCGCCGGGTGGCCGAGCTGGCCCAGGTGCCGCTGGGTGCCACCACCTACTACTTCGACTCCCTGGACGACCTGCGCACGAGCGCCCTGGAGATCGTCGTCGCCCAGGCCGACGAGGAGATCCGGCAGGTCGCGGAGGCCGTCCACGCCTGCGCGGGAAGCCCCGAAGGTCTTGCCGCGTTGTTCATGGACTACCTGAGCGACCGCGCGCGGCTACAGGCCGAGAACCTGCTCTACTACGCCGGCGTCCAGCAGCCCGAGTTGCGTCCGTACGCCCAGCGCTGGATCCGGGGCACGACCGAGATGCTCTCGGCGTACGCCACCCCGGAGGCCGCCCAGGCCACCGCCCTCTACCTGGACGGCGTCATCCTCTACACCCTGCTGCACGACCGGCCCGTCGACGAGCAGGCCATGCGCATGGCCATCGCCGCCCTGATGGGCACGTCTCTCCCGGAGGACCAGTGAGTACGACGCACACCTCCGACGCACCCGGGGCCACCGCCGGGCACCTGTCCGCCCGGCGCCGCTGGGCCGCCCTGGCCGTGCTCTCCACCAGCCTGCTGGTGGTGGTCATGGACATGACCATCCTCAACGTCGCCCTGCCCGACATGGCCGCGGCACTGTCGCCGACCGCCGCCCAGCAGCTCTGGATCGTCGACATCTACTCGCTGGTCCTGGCCGGGCTCCTGGTCGGCATGAGCACCCTGGGCGACCGGTGGGGCCGCCGTAGGTTGCTCCTGGCCGGATTCTCGATCTTCGGTGGCGCGTCCCTGCTGGTCCTGGTGGCCGAGTCGGCCCCGATGGTGATCGCCGTTCGCGCCCTGCTGGGCGTGGGTGGCGCAATGATCATGCCGGCGACCCTGTCGATGATCCGGAGCCTGTTCACCGATCCGGCCGAACGCGCCAAGGCGCTCGGCATCTGGGCGGCGGTGGCCTCCCTGGGTGCGGCCGTGGGGCCGATCGTGGGTGGCTTCCTGCTGGAGCACTTCGCCTGGCAGGCGGCGTTCCTGGTGAACGTGCCCTGGATGGTCGCGGCGATCGTCGCGGCGGTGCTGCTGCTGCCGGAGGCCCGCAATCCGAACCCGGGCCGCTGGGACGCGCTGGCCACCGCGCTGTCGATCGCGGGCATGACCGCCCTGGTGTGGAGCATCAAGCGCATCGCCAAGGAGGGGCCGACCGATCTGCTGGCGCTGGCGGCCCTGACGGCGGGGCTCGCCCTGCTGGTGTGGTTCGTGCTGCGGTGCCTGCGCAGCGACTCGCCGCTGCTGCGGGTACGCCTGTTCGGCGTCCCCTCGTTCACGGCCGGCACGCTGGCGGCGCTGTTCACCATGCTGGCCATGGGGTCGGCGCTGCTGCTCTCGGCCCAGTGGCTGCAACTCGTCCGAGGCATGTCGCCGCTGCAGGCGGGTGTCGCGTTGCTGCCGATGGCCGTCGCCGCGACGGTGGTCTCACCGCTGGCACCGGCGCTGGCCCAGCGCATCGGTGCCCGTACCGTCCTGGTGGGGGGCCTGGCGCTGGCGGGTCTGGGTTTCGCGGTCCTGGCGGTGGCCCCCGAGCCGCTCGGCTACACCCCGGTCGGGATCTTCCTGGCCCTGCTCGGGGCCGGGATGGGCTCGCTGGCCATCGCCTCGGCGATCATCATGTCGGGGACACCGGCCGAGCACGCGGGCAGCGCCGCCGCCATCGAGGAGACCTCCTACGAACTGGGCGCGGTGCTGGGCGTGGCCGTGCTGGGCAGCACGGCGGCGGCGTTGTACCGCGCCGAACTCCCCGCCTCCGATCTGGCCGCCGCGGGGCTGAGCCCCGAGCAGGTGGGCGTGGCCCAGGAGTCGCTCGGTGGCGCCCTGCACGTGCTGGACGGACTGGGTCCGGCCGGGGCCGCGGCTGCCGCCCAGGCCCAGGACGCCTTCACCCACGGACTGATGCTGGTCGGGGGCATCGGCGCTGCGATCATGCTGGTGTCGGTGGTCGTGGTGTTCGCCCTGACTCCGAAGGGACTGGACGTGACCAAGGGCCACTGAGGGTCGGAAGAGGGTCGTCACCGGGCGGTGCTGGTCATGGTGCTGTCGAGGTGGAACGTGCGGTCGGCGAGCGCCGTCTCGGCGGGGTCGTGGCTGGCGACGACCACGGCCGCGCCGGTGGCGACGCGGTCGGCGAGCAGCTCGTGGACCCGCTGTCGGCTGTGCGTGTCGAGGGCGGCGGTGGGCTCGTCGAGGAGATAGACGTCGGCGTCCTGGACGAGCGCCTGGGCGATGAGTGTGCGTTGTCGCTGACCGCCGGAGAGTTCGCGCAGCCGCTGGCGGGCCAGGTGGGCGATGTCCAGTCGCTGCATGATCTGCGCGATCGCCGCACGGTCGTCGCGGCTGAGGCGGCGACGCAGCGTGAACCGCCCGATCTGGACGCATTCGGCGACGGTCAGCGGAGTGGCGTCGATGTCGCTGGTGCGCTGCGGCAGCAGGGCGAGGCGGGTGCCGGGCCGGCGGTGGACGCGCCCCTCGGCCGGCTGCGCGACGCCGGCCAGCAGGTGCAGCAGCGTGCTCTTGCCGGAGCCGTTGGCGCCGGTCAGCGCGATCACGGCTCCGGATGCGACGCCCAGGTCGACATGGCGCAGGACGGGAACGTCGGCGTATCGAAAGCCGACGTTCTCGGTGGTCAGGACGTCGGAACCCACAGCAACCCCTTAACGGCAACGGTTTTCGTTTCAGTATAGTCGGCCGGGTGATGTCGTCCCTGGTCGAACCGTTCACGGTGTCCTTCGTCGTCCGCGCGCTCGTCGGCGGCGTGCTGCTGGCCGGCGCGTGCGCGCTGGTCGGCGTCTGGGTGATCGCCCGTGGGATGACCTTCCTCGGCGAGGCGATGAGCCACGGCATGTTGCCCGGCGTGGCGATCGCGTCGATCCTCGGCGGCAACCTCGTCGTCGGCGCCGCCGCCAGCGCCTTCGCGATGGCGGCCGGGGTCAACGCACTCCGACACAGCCGCGAGTTTGGACGCGACACGACCATCGGGCTGCTGTTCGTCGGGATGCTCTCGGTCGGCGTCATCATCGTGTCGCACTCGCGGTCGTTCGCCACCGACCTGACGGCGTTCCTGTTCGGCGACGTGCTGGCGATCCGCAGGTCGGACCTGATGATGCTGGGCGTCGCGGTCGCGGTGGTCGCCACGGTGACCGCCGCGTGCTACCGGCCGTTCCTCGCGCTGACCTTCGACCCGCGCAAGGCCCGGACCCTCGGGCTACGCCCCGACCTGGCCAACGCGGCGATGCTCGCGCTGCTCACCATCACGATGGCGGTCGCCTTCAGCGTCGTCGGCACACTGCTCGCCTTCGGCATGCTGATCGCACCGTCGGCAGCGGCCATGCTCGTCGCGCGGCGGCTGCCCGCGCTGATGCTGACCAGCTTCCTGATCGGCTCCGCCGCCACCGTGGTCGGCCTCTGGATCTCCTGGTACGCCGCGACCGCCGCCGGTGCCACCATCGCGGCCGTCACCGTACTGATCTTCTTCACGATTCTCGGCGCGCGGTGGGTCACCACCGGGGTGCGGCGCCTCCGGTCTCCGGTGCCCGCATCCGTCGCCGCCCCCACGCTGGAAGGACGTCCGTGACACGAACCGACAGGCTGCTGGCCGGTGTCGTCGCCCTGAGCCTCACGCTCACCGTGGCCGCCTGTGGATCAGGTGATCCACCGACGAGCGAGGAGACACCGCACGGCTACGTCGCCGGTGCCGAGGAGATGACCGAGGCCCAGTCGGCCATCGCGTACGCGACCCGTGGCGGCGGACGGCTGCACCTGCTCGACCTGATGACCGAATCGGAGAGCGGGATCGACCTCCCGTTCGGTGCCGAGCGGATCACCGAGGACGGCCGATTCGTCTACGTCGACGACGGTGACCGGCGGGTCGAGATCGTCGACGCCGGCGTCTGGACGGTCGACCACACCGACCACGTCCACTACTACCGGGCGCCGGCACGTCCGGTCGGTTCGCTGACGCTCGACGCGCCGATCACGACGGTCGCCGGCGTCGAGGCGCACACCACCATCGGCACCGCCGACGGCACGGTCACCGTGCTCGACCGGCGTGCGCTCGAAGCCGGCCAGGTCACCCGGCTCGCCGCGATCCACTCCGGCAGTACCACGGCGCTCGCCGTGCCGTACGCGGAGCACCTTCTCGTGGCCGTCGGCGACGATCCGGGTCGGCCGGCGGACCGGATCGTCGCCATGGACGAGCGGGGCGAGCCGACCGGCGGACTCGACGTCGCCTGCGTCGACCCGCGCGGGTGGGCGGTGTTGCGCGGCGGCGCGGTCTTCGCCTGTGCCGACGGTCTCGTCCGGGTGAAGCTCGACGGCGACCGGCTCACCGCCACCACGCTGGCCAGCCCCCGTGCGCCGGTCGCCACCGACGCGTTCGGATACCGACCGCGCAGCAACGAGGCGGCGGTCGCGGACCACGACGGGATCTGGTCGGTGAACGCGGCCAAGGCCACCCTGCGCTACCTGCCGGTGGACGACCGTCGGCTCGTGGCGGCGGCCTCGCCGGCCGACGAGAGCACGGTGCTGGCCCTGGACGACACCGGCACGCTGGTCAGCTACGACCTGGAGACCGGGAAGGTCCTGGCACAGTCGACCGTGCCGGCGACGAGCCTGACGCTCGACGTCGACCGCGCCTACCTCACCGAACCGGCGGCCCGGGTCATCCACGAGATCGACTATCGCGACGGGCTGCGTACCGCCCGGAAGCTGCGGGTCACCGAACGACCGGATCTCGTGGTGGAGGTCGGCCGGTGAAGGCACCCAGACTCCTGACGGCGCTCGCCACGGTGGCCGTCCTGCTGGCCGGCGGCATCGCCTGCACCGGACCGCAGCCGACGCGCATCGTGGTCACCACCAACATCCTCGGCGACGTGGTCCGCGAGATCGTCGGCGACCAGGCTCGGGTCAGCGTGCTGATGAAGCCGAACGCCGACCCGCACTCGTTCGCCGTCTCCGCCCGGGAGGCGCACGCCATGCAGACGGCCGACCTGCTCGTCTACAACGGCCTCGGGCTCGAGGAGGGCGTGCTGCACCATGTGCAGGCGGCGAAGTCCGAGGGGGTGCCCACCGTGGAGGTGGGCGCCCGGGTCGAGCCGATGGACTATCGGGACGGCGACGCCGCCGGTCTTCCGGATCCGCATTTCTGGACCGACCCCGTCCGCGTCGTCACGGCCGTGCGGATGCTGACCGAGGAGATCGTCACGCACGTCGACGGCGTGGACGCCGACGCCCTCCGGCGGCGCGCCGAGTCGTACGCGAAGCAGGTCGGGGAACTGGACGCGACGGTGGCGGTGCGTTTCGCCGGGGTGCCGGAGCAGCGCCGCGTCCTGGTCACCAACCACCACGTCTTCGGCTACCTCGCCGCGCGCTACGACCTCACGGTCGTCGGCGCGATCATTCCGAGCGGGACGACCCTGGCCTCGCCGAGCGCCTCCGACCTCGCCTCGCTGGTCACCGCCATCGAGACCCACCGGGTACCGGCCATCTTCGCCGACACCGCGCAACCCGCACGCCTCGCCGAGGTCCTCGCCAGCGAGGCCGGCATCTCCGTACGCGTCGTCGGGCTGTACTCGGAGTCGCTCAGCGACCCCGACGGTGACGCGCCGACCTATCTGGACATGATGCGTTTCAACGTCGACGCGATCATCGGTGGCCTGAGCGGCTGACCCCCGGCGCGACCCGTCCGGGGTCACCTCTGTATCGTAATTGAAAATGGTTGTCAGTTTCAGAAGGAGAGTAATCGTCGTGACTCGACGCAGTAGCCGTGGTCTGGCCGTGCTGATGGCCGCATCGCTGGCGCTCGCCGCATGCGCCACCGAGACCACGGGTGAGAGCGGATCACCCGCACCGTCGTCCAACGGATCGGTGCCGGATCCGGTGGCGATCACCTACGACGGCGGCATCTACGTGCTCGACGGTGAGACCCTGCGGGTGGCGCACACCGTCACCCTGGACGGGTTCAACCGGGTCAACCCGGCCGGCAACGCCACCGGTGTCTTCGTCTCGACCGAGGCCGGCTTCCAGGTGCTCGACGCCGCCGCCGGCAGGATGACCGACATCAGCTACCCCGGCGCGAAGCCCGGCCACGTCGTCCTGCACGGCGACCGCACCATCCTGTTCACCGACGGCACCGGCGAGGTGCACAGCTTCGTCTCGGCGGACCTCGCCGACGGCAAGCCCGCCGGGCGGCAGTACAAGACCGCACAGCCGCACCACGGCGTGGCGGTCGAACTGCGCGACGGCACCCTCGTGGTCACCCTGGGCACCGAGGAGTCCCGGCCCGGCGCGATCGCGCTCGACAAGGACGGCAAGGAGATCGCCCGCAGCGAGGAGTGCCCCGGCGTACACGGCGAGGCCGTCGCCCAGGGCGAGGTCGTCGCGTTCGGCTGCAAGGACGGCGTCCTGCTGTTCAAGAACGGCGCGTTCGTCAAGGTTCCCAGCGACCGAGCGTACGGAGCCGTCGGCACCCAGGTCGGCAGCGGCGACTCGCCCGTCCTGCTCGGCGACTACAAGATCGATCCGGATGCCGAGCGAGAGTTCCCGGAGCAGTTCGCGCTCATCGACACCGTCGCGAACGCCCTGACGGTGGTGCCGATGCCCGAGGGCGTCAGCTACAGCTTCCGCTCCTTGGCCCGGGGCCCGAAGGGCGAGGGCCTGATCCTCGGCACCGACGGCAAGCTGCACGTGGTCGACCCGGCCACCGGCACCTTCGCCGCCTCGTGGCCCGTGGTGGCCGCGTGGAAGGAGCCGATGAACTGGCAGGAGCCCCGTCCCGCCCTGTTCGTGCGCGGCGACACCGCCTACGTCACCGAGCCCGTGAGCAGGAAGGTGCACCGGCTCGACCTGACCACCGGCACGATCGTCGGCTCGGTGGAACTCCCGTCGGCCCCGAACGAGATCAGCGGGACGCTGTCCGCCCACTGACCGCACCGCTGTGGTCCCGAAACAGCAGCACTGTGCCGCCCGGTCGGATCGACCGGGCGGCACGGGGCGCTCTCGGCTGCCGCGCCGGGCCGGTGAGGTCCGGCACTGCAGCCGAGGTCAGCCCAGCATCACCCGTTGCGCAGCCGGTACGCCCGGATGATCGTCTGGTCGAGGCTGTTGCCCGCCCGGTCGGTGACCGAGGTACGCAGCGACACGTACCCGCCGGAGCGGGGGTGCTGGACCGTCGCGGTCCACTTCGTGCCGGTCGACCGGACCGTGGCCGGCTGCCAGGTCTTTCCGTCGTCGTAGGAGACCTGCACGGTGACCTTCTTCGGCGTCACCGCGGCCCCCTCGTTGCCGAGCACACGCAGCGGGATGTCGAGGCGCCCACCGGCCGGCGCAGCGGCGTCGCGGTCCAGCTTCGGATCGAACCGCACCACCATGACCGGCAGGCGTTCCCAGTCGTCCCCGGCCGGCCGGGCGGACCGGAACTGCCAGGTCAGAGCGACCTCGGTGGACAACTCGGTGAAGCTGCGCCGGGAGGAGGTCTCCAGTCGGTACGACGCCGCTTCCGGCGGCACCTCGAAGAAACCGAAACCGGCGTCGAGCGCCCCGGCGTACTCGTCGACCAGCTCGTCGCCCCGGTAGAGCGCGGTCCGACCGGTGTCCCCGTTGGAGACGCCACCGTGCCCGGCCGCGTCGCCGTGCAGCGGGATGTCGATCCGCATGAAGTCCTCGAACCGACTCGCGCTGCTGAACGGGGTGTCGTTGCGCAGCAGGGTCGGCCCGATCGGCGCGGCGTTCCACACGTCCCGGTAGGTGTGGCCGGCCCGGTATCGCTCCGACGCGCCGTAGAGGATCTTCCGGAACTCCTCGTCGAGCTCCCCGTCGCCGCTCTGCGCGATGCGGACGCCGCCCGACCAGGCGGAGTCCGTGGTGCTGTGGTACTCGGTCCAGGAATCGCCGACCGGCACCGACGCGCTCGCGGTCCAGCCGTACACCCCGTCGAACTCCGCCGACATGCTCCGCTCGATCATGTCGCCCAGGCGTTCACCGCGCAGTTCGTGTCGTACCGTGGCCAACTCCGCGCGCCGCACGTCCTTGCGGTAGCCGGTGGGCAACCGGCCGGGGAATCCCTCACCCAGGTGATAGATGTACGGACTACCGGCGAAACCGCCGTCGCCGTCCGGCCTGGCCCACTGGTGTGCGACGAAGCCGCTGATGTGGTCGTGGTTCGCCCGGTCACCGAGTTGGGCCGTATAGATGCTGTCGAAGTCGCCGGCCCACATGTCGATCTTCGCCGGTGAGCTCTCGTACATGTCCACCAGCACCCCGGCCTGCACCAGCACCGGGCGGGCGGTGCGCTCCGGCACCGTCGCCGTGATCCGCTTGGCCTTCCGGGCGTCCAGCGTGACCGTCAGGTCCCGGTTCAGGTCGATCTCCGGTCGGCTGAGCACGGTGCTGCGCTCCCGCTCGCCGAACTCCTCGACGACGCCGGTCACGGCGTAGCGGCCGGTGGGGATCCGGATGGTGGCGGGTCCGCCGGACGTGCCGTCGAGCGCCTCGTACGCCGGACCGTCGATCCCGTTGACCAGCGTCCAGTACGTGTCGGCCGCCGCCCCCGTCGAGTCGAGGTGCCGGACGGTCAGGTCGTAGCTCTCCACCTCGCGGTGCACCCCGACCGGAACGACGGTGCGGAGTTGGCCGGCGGTCGCGACCAGGTGCCCGCTGTAGTAGCCGTCCACGCCGTCGACGCTGGTGTCCACCGTGGCCGCGACCTCGGCGGTGCCACCGGCGGGCACGGTGACCTGCGGCGCGGCGGTGCGGAACATGCCGGCGGGGGCCGCCTCGCCGTCCGGCCCGATGATCTGCCAGGTCAGGTCGAGGGTGAGCGGCGCGGTCCCATCGTTGCGGAAGGTGACCGTCCGGGTGATCGGGTCGTCGTCGTGGTGCGGCCACCGCGTGCGGCCGTACGACACGCTCGGCGGATCGGCGGTCACCGCCTGCCCGACTGCCCGCGCCACGTCGACCAGGCCCGCTCCCTGCTGGTAGGCGGTGTCACCCGGCCGCGGGTTGGCCGAGCCCATCAGGGTGGACTTGAGGCGCGCCGCGTCCCAGTCGGGGTGCTGCTGCGCGAGCAGTGCCGCCGCGCCCGCCACGTGCGGCGCGGCCATCGAGGTGCCGGACTCGGCGACGTAGTGCTCGCCGACCGGTACGCCCATCACGCCCTCGGCCGCCCGCGCGGCGACGATGCCGACGCCCGGCGCGGTGATGTCCGGCTTCACGGCGTCGTCACCGACCCGCGCTCCCCGGCTGGAGAAGTCCGCGAGGGACCCGTCCCGGTCGACCGCCCCGACGGTGAGTGCGGCGTCCGCGCTGCCCGGCGAGCCGACCGTGCGCTCACCCGGCCCGCTGTTGCCGGCGGAGACCACGAAGAGGGCGCCGGTCTGGGCGGTGAGCGTGTTCACCGCCTCCTCCATCGGGTCGATCTCCGGCCCGTCCCATCCGCCGAGGCTCATGTTGATGACCGTGGCCTGCTTGTCCACGGCCGCCCAGTGCATCCCCGCGAGGATCGCCGAGTCCTCGCACCAGTCGTCGCAGACCTTGGCGGAGACCAGGTCGGCGTCCGGGGCCACGCCCCGGTACGTGCCGCCGGAGGCGGTACCCCGACCGGCGATGGTCGAGGCCACGTGCGTGCCGTGCCCGTACCGGTCGACCGGATCGGTGTCTGGCACGAAGGTGACCGCCTCGCTCACCGCGTCGGCCAGGTCGGGGTGGGTCAGGTCGACGCCACTGTCGAGGACCGCCACGGTCACCCCGGCGCCGGTGAGACCGGCCTCGTACGCGGCGGGGGCGCCGATCTGCCGCACCCCCCGGTCCACCGCCGGTCGGCGCTTCCCGTCGAGCCAGATCCGTTCGACGCCGGGAATGCGGTCGGACGCCTCCGGTCCGGACCCGGTCAGCTTCGTCCAGACGTCGGCCAGGTCGGCCTTGTCCGCGCTGACCGCGACGCCCTCGATCGCCGGCAGCGCCCGGTCCACCCGGACCTCGCCACCGGGCACCGGCGAGCCACCCCGCCGGGCGGCCACCCCGTCCGGATACGCCATGATCATCGGCAGCCGGTCGTGGGCCGCGTCGTGGTAGCCGTACTCGATCAGCTTGCTGACGTTGAACAGTCGACGGTCCAGCACGCCGGAGGCGATCAGCGGCACCGCGTCCACGGGTACGACGTGCAGCTCACCGCCGATCTCGTGGGCGCGGAACCGCATGTCCGCGCGACCCTTCGCCGGACGGATCGTCACCCGACCGCCCCGGTCGACGGTGATCCGGTCCCCCGTGATCAGCGTGACCGTGGCCGGATGGTGGTCGGCCCTGGCCGGCGTCCCGCCACTGCGGCCGGGTCCTCCGCCACCGGGCGTACCGCCACCCGGCGCAGACCAGCCGGGTTGCCCCAGCCCCAGCACGAGAGCGGTGGCCAGCCCGGCCGCACCGATCCGTTTCAGTCCCCTCATCAGACCTCCACATCAGACGATCAAGACGTAGAAGCATCATCCGGACCACTCATCAGATTCCTGTTAGGACGGTTGGTTTGCGGGCGCGGGCGGTATGGTCCGGCGGCATGGCCGATCATGGAACGGTGATGGATCCTGCCGCGTCGTCGGCCACTCCCGGTGGGTTCTCGTTGGCGGTTCCGCCGTTGTTCGCCGCGCTGGCTCCCGCGCGGAACATCCTCATCGCCGGGGCCGGCGGAGGCTTCGACCTGTACGCCGGCCTGCCCCTGGCGCTCGCTCTGTCCAGTGGTGGTGCTCAGGTGCACCTGGCGAGCCTGTCCTTCTCCGAACTCGAACTGATCGACCACACCGCATGGCTGACGGAACACGTCGCGGCCGTGCAGCCGGACACCGGCAGCCCGGACTGGTACTTCCCGGAACGCACTCTCGCCCAGTGGTTGGCGACGCAGGACCTCCCGTCGACCGTGTACGCCTTTCCACCGTTGGGCGTCCAGCCGCTACGGGCGGCGTACCGGCATCTGGTCGAGCACCTTGGTGTCGACGCGGTCGTCCTGGTCGACGGCGGCACCGATGTGCTGCTGCGCGGCGACGAGAGCGACCTCGGCACCCCCGTGGAGGACATCACCAGCCTGGCCGCCGTCACCGCCCTGGACGTGCCGATCAAGCTGGTCACCAGCCTGGGCTTCGGCATCGACGCGCACGACGGCGTCAACCACGTCGAGGTCCTGGAGAATCTCGCCGCACTCGACCGTGAGGGCGGCTACCTGGGCGCACTGTCGATACCCAACTCCAGCCGTGAGGCGACCCTGTACCGCGACGCGGTGGCCCACGCCCAGCACGCCACCCCGGACCGGCCCAGCATCGTTCAGGGGCAGATCGCGGCAGCCACCCGTGGCGCGTTCGGAGACGTTCGATTCACCCGACGCACCAGCGAAGGGAACCTGTTCGTCAATCCGCTGATGGCGATCTACTTCACCGTCGACCTCGACGCGCTCGCCGCACGGTGCCTGTACCTGGACCGCATCGAGAACACCATCGGCCGGCGACAGGTGATCACACGCATCCAGACGTTCCGCGACGAACTCCTCCACCACCGCGTTCCCCGCGCCTTCCCGCACTGACCGCCGTCCGCCTACCTCGAACGGTCACCGAGAAAATCTATGCCCGATGCGCTAGACATTCGCTTCGGGCTTGGCTAGTGTTCCTGGTGTTGAGAGATGAGGTCCGAAAAAGACGCAGACGACCAAGACCGAGCATCACGCAGGGCCCGGAACCATCGCGGCTCGCTCGGCACAGCGGTGCAAGGACCTGCAACCGCAGCAGTAACCTGACGAGATTCCAGGTCAGGGCAAGACGGGCGGGGCACTCCCCAGCCCGGTAGGACAGCTCGCCGCACGTGTGCGGGGCCATGAAGTCGCGTGGGCTCCGGCACCGGCGGGCAGCATGGCTCATGTGTAAGCAGAGGAAAGGGAGGGCTGAACACCGTTGGATCGCCCGCTGCCAGGACACAGACGCAACTCTGGCGCGGACACCGCAGTTTCCATCGAACGAGAGGTGGTCTCCGGTCACGCTTATGCGATCCTCGCACCCCACGCCGCTGACGGCGTCAGGTGCGGACACGACAACCCGACGAATCAGTCGGTAGATGGTGTTTCCAACCCGTAACCCCGGGCCCCGGCGCGTACGCGCCGGGGCCCTCGTCATGGAGAGATTCGTTTATGGCCCAACCCGATGACATGTTCGGTGACGATGACTACCCCGCCTACACGATGGGCCGCGCTGCGGAGATCACCGGCGCGTCACAGGACTTCCTGCGTAGGCTCGACGAAGCGAAGCTGATCGCCCCGTCCCGGTCGGCCGGCGGGCACCGCCGATACTCCCGCTACCAGTTGCGACTGGCCGCCCGAGCCCGGGAGATGGTCGACCAGGGCACTCCACTGGAGGCCGCCTGCCGGATCATCATCCTCGAGGACCAGCTTGAGGAGGCTCGCCGGCAGAACGAGGAGTACCGGCGCCGATCGGAAGCCGACACCTGAGTCGTACCCCCTGTGAAGAATGGTGGGCATGGCTCAGCAGACCTCGCACCGACACCATGCTCTCGACTACGTCGAGCTCACCGTCACCGACCTGGCCGACGCCAAGCGCTTCTACGCCGACGCGTTCGGGTGGCGGTTCACCGACTACGGGACGGCCTACGCCGGCATCCAGGGTTCGAGGCCCGGGTCCGAGGTGGGCGGTCTGCGCCTGGATCAGCAGGTGCGGACCGGCGGTCCCCTGGTGTTGCTCTACTCGACCGACCTGGACCAGAGCGTCGAGGCCGTCCGGAAGGCTGGCGGTGAGGTGGTCGAGGGGCCGTACGCGTTTCCGGGCGGTCGTCGCTTCCACTTCACCGACCCGAGTGGAAACGAGCTGGGCGTCTGGGCCGAGGCGTAGTGCCACGCAGACGGTGACGAGAGGTCGGCGTCGGGCCGGTCGGTCCTCTCGTCGGCGTCACCGGCACGAGCGTCGGGGCGCAATCGGCACCGGTCCCGGATACCCTTGCCGCATATGGCTACTTATCGCAGCGCCTCAGTGCTCCTTTCCGCCGACGGCACCAGGACCCCCGGCACCGCCGCACTCTTCGCCGAGCCGGCCCGCAAGGGCGGGGTCCCGCCGTGGGCGGGTGACTTCCGGCCCGCCAACAGCGCCGGCAACGGCCCCAAGAACGCGGTCGGGAAGACCTTCACGTTGGAGCTGCCCGACGGCAGCACCGGCACGGTCGTGGTCCAGAGCCTCAAGCGCGGCAAGGGGGGCGTCGTCCTGGCGCTGATGGGCGAGGACGCACCCCCCTTCTGATCGCGCGACGGATCGCCGCCGCCTGCTGCTGGCACCGGTGACAGCGGGCGGCGGCGCTGCGTCACGACCAGGCGCCGGCCGTCGCGGCCCGCTCGACGTAGGTGTCGAAGTCGATCGGTTCGCGTCCGAGCAGCCGCCGCACCGTGTCGGTCGGCTCGGCGAGGTATCCGGCCCGCATGCCGGCGAACATGAGGTTGAGCGCCGTCGCGTCCGCCTCCGACCAGCCCTCGGCGAGCACCTCGGTCCGGTACTCCTCCGGCGTCAACTCGACGTACCGGATGGACCGGCCGGACGCCTCGGCGATCGTCGCCACCGCCTCGGCGAAGGTGAGTGCCCGTCGGCCGGACAGCTCGTACACCTGCCCGTGATGGCCGTCGTCGGTCAGCAGGGCCGCCGCCACGTCGGCGATGTCCTGGGCGTCGATGAAGGGTTCCGGCGTGGCGCCCATCGGCAGGGCGAGGCGACCGTCGACCAGCGGTTGGCGCCACAGGTCCTCGTCGAAGTTCTGGTGGAAGTTGTTCGGGCGGATGATCGTCCACTCCACGTCGGAGTCGCGCACCGCCTGTTCCGCGCCGAGCATGCTCGGCGAGAAGCCGCGGTCGATCTTGTCGATCCCGCGTCCGGAGAGCGCCACGAATCGGCCGACGCCCGACTTCACCGCCGACGACACGAAGGCGTCGGCCACTGCCGGGTCCGCCGGGGCGGTCAGGTAGACAGCCGCGGCTCCCGCCACCGCCGGCTCCCAGGTGGCCGGCTCCATCCAGTCGAAACGCACCTCGCCCGAACGGGAAGCCGCCCGTACCCGCTCGCCCGACGCCCGCAGCGCGTGCACCAGCCGACGTCCGGTCTTCCCGGTCCCCCCGATGACGAGGATCTCGTTCGCTTCTTTCGTCATGACCACGAGTCAACCCGCCCGGCAGCCGGCAGGACATGGCTCGTCGTACGCCCGGGATACGCGATCGTCCGCACCCCTATGGTGAGGCGATGGACCCGTTCGACACCCTGCTGCGGGACGTACGCGCCGAGGGCGCCGCCTTCGGCAGATCGGTACTCTCGCCGTCGTGGGCGCTGCGGTTCACCGACGGCGCACCCCTGACACTCTGCGTGCCGCTGCGCGGCGAGGCGTGGATCGTCCATCCGGAACGCGACGAGCCGACTCGGGTGCGGGTCGGCGAGGCAGTCGTGGTGCGGGGGCCACGCCCCTTCGTCCTCTCCGCCGAGCCCCGGTCGACCTTCCGACCCGACGAGTTGCGCGACGTCGACTGCCGCCAGTCGTCGGACTCCCGGCCACCGGTCCCGGGCACCGCCGAGCAGATGCTGCTCCTGGCCGGGGCGTACCACGTCCGGGGTCAGGCCCCGCAGCGGCTGCTCGGCGTACTCCCGCCCGTGCTGGTCGTGCCGGACGAGCACGACTGTTCGTCGCTGCGCGACTACCTGGACTTCCAGCTCGGCGGGTGCCGCCCGGGACGGCAGGTCGTGCTGGACCGTCTGCTGGACTGGCTGCTGGTCTGCACGATCCGGGACTGGTTCGACCAGCCGGGCGCCGAGGCTCCCCGCTGGTATCGGGCGCTCGGCGACGACACGGTGGGTCCGGTGCTCCGCGCCATGCACGACGCCCCCGGTGAGCCCTGGACGCTCGCCTCCCTGGCCGCCCGGGCCGGGGTGTCCCGCACCACGCTGGCCAAACGATTCACCGAGCTGATGGGCGAGCCGCCGCTGACCTATCTGACCGACTGGCGGATGACCCTCGCCGCCGACATGCTGACCGACACCACCGCGACGGTCGCCGCCATGGCGCGTCGACTCGGCTACTCGGACGCCTTCGGTTTCAGCACGGCCTTCAAACGGGTCCACGGGGTGAGCCCCAGCGAGCACCGCAGGCTCGCGCAGTCCGCGGGACAGGTGACGGCGACGATCGACCCACCGTCTCCGGGGCAGGTCCCCCGGCAGCCCCTGCCCCGCTGACGCCCATCCGAACAGGCGGTCGGCCTCAACCAGCGTGGGCAGGTGGGGCGGTGACGATCCGGTCGACCAGTTCCGGCACCCACTCGACGTACTCGACCTCGGCCCCACCGGCATGCCGGGCGTACAGGTAGCGGCCGGTCGGACTGGTCGCCTCCGGGGTGGTGACCACCCCGCCCTCGGCGGTCAGCGCGGCCACGACGGCGTCCAGATCGTCGACGACGACGGTGGCCGAGGCATGCGCGTAGCGGGCGCGTTCCGCCGGTGGACCGGCGATCACCAGGAAGTCGCCGAGCGCGGCCAACTCGATCGTGTCGAAGGCGAATCGCAGATCCGGCTCCGCGCCGACCAGGGTCCGCAACGACGGCAGCGAGGCGTCGAGGTCGTCCACCCACAGCCGGGCGTACGTCTTCAAAATGGTCATATCCACTCCTGTACGTTGGGTCGTCGACAAGACCGTAGGGCCAGCAGCAGGAATGGGTAAGTACGCACCTTTCGGTAACCGGTGCGGGTGAAGGAGCAGCGGCACGTGAACGAGCCCGGCACTCCGACGGCGGCGCAGGTAAACCAGGTGCACCTGGTGGCTCGCGAGGTGTTCGACGTGGTCGGCACCAAATGGGCCCTGCCGGTCATCGAGGCCATCGGTGCCGACACGCGTCGCTTCGGCGAACTGCGCCGGAGCATCGCCGGCATCAGCCATCGGCTGCTCACCGCGACGCTGCGGCAGTTGGAACGGAACGGAGTGGTCGACCGGACGCTCCACCCCACCGTGCCGCCCCGCACCGAATACCGGCTCACCGCCGCCGGCCTGGAGCTCCATCAGACGATCAACGGATTCTGCCGGTGGAGCCGCCGTCATCTGGACGAGGTCCTGGCCTCCCGCCGCCGGTTCGAACAGACGTGACGTCCGTACTCGCCCGCCGCGCGGTGACGGGCCCGGACCGGGGCGGCCCGTACGGTGGCGGCCCGGACGAGGAAGACTGACCGGTATGGCTGACGAAGACGACGCGAAGGCGGCGCTGCTCCACTACCTGCGGACGACGCGCGAAGACCTCGTCTGGAAGCTCGACGGGCTCAGCGAACGCGATGCCCGACTCCCCCGTACGCCGACCGGCAACAATCTGCTGGGCATCGTCAAGCATTGCCTGAACACCGAAGCCGGCTACTTCGGGCCCACCTTCGGTCGCGCGTTCCCGAACCCCGAGGAGCTGGTCTCCGAGTCGGCTTTCGACGAGGACCCGCAGGCGGACTGGTACGCGCGTGAGGACGAGACGAAGGACGGCCTGATCGACCTGTATCGCCGCGTCGCGGCCTTCGCGGATCAGACCATCACCGAGCTGCCGCTCGACGCGCCCGGACGGGTGTCGTGGTGGCGGCCGGAGCGGCAGGCGGTGACGTTGCAGCGGGTCATCATCCACGTGACCTGGGACCTCACGCGTCATGCCGGTCACGCCGACATCATCCGCGAGCAGCTCGACACGGCGATCGGCCTCCGGCCGGACAACACCAACATCCCGACCGACTATCCGTGGCCGGAGTACCTCGCCAAGCTGACGCGACTGGCCGACCGCTTCGCCTAGCCGCTCTGGCCGGTCACCGTGTGCGGACGACGTTACGCTGGCCGCGTGCGGTTGGTCATCATGGCGGACACCCACCTGCCGAAACGTGCTCGGGACCTGCCGGCCGGGCTGTGGGCGGACATCGACGCGGCCGACCTCGTCATCCACGCCGGGGACTGGGTCGACGCGTCGCTGCTCGACGAGGTGGAGCGACGCAGCGCCCGGCTGATCGGTGTCTTCGGCAACAACGACGGCCCCGAGTTGCGTACCCGGTTGCCGGAGATCGCCCGCGCGGAGGTCGGCGGTCTGCGGATCGCGGTGGTGCACGAGACCGGTCCGGCCGGTGGTCGGGAGCGGCGGTGCGCGGCCCGGTTTCCCGACTGCGACCTGCTCGTGTTCGGGCACTCCCACATCCCCTGGGACAGCGAGGCCCCCGGTGGCCTGCGGCTGCTCAATCCCGGTTCGCCGACCGACCGGCGGCGTCAGCCGTACGCGACGTACCTCACCGCCGAGGTCGGTGACGGTCGGCTCGACGCCGTGACGCTGCACGAGGTGCCACGATGACGAGGGGTGGACCGGCGGTCGGATCGGCATAGTCTGGGCACATGCCGAGAGCGATCTGGAACGACCTGGTCGTCGCCGAGAGCACGGACACCGTCGTGGTCGAGGGGAATCACTACTTCCCCCGTACGGCGCTCCGCGACGACCTGCTGCGCGAGTCCGACACGCACACGTTCTGCCCGTGGAAGGGCACCGCGTCGTACTACACGCTGGAGCACGACGGGAAGAGCAGCGTGGACGCGGTCTGGTTCTACCCGGAGCCGCTGCCGGAGGCGGAGATGGTCCGGGACCGGGTCGCGTTCTGGAAGGACGTCACGGTCGTCGGGGAGGACTGACTCCCCGTCACGCCCGACTCACCGTTTCCGGCAGAGTGCTCACCGCCACCACCGGCCGGGTGACCACCACCGCGGTCGCCCAGAGCACCACGGCCGCGCCGAGCGAGGCGACGGCCGCCGCGAGTTCCGGCGCTCCCCTGACGTACGCGACGAGGGAAACGACGGCCACCAGGCCGAGCGCGAGCGCGGTGGCCGCGTACTCGCGTTGCCGGAGGATCGCGACGAGCGGCACGAAGTGCGCCGCGACGACGACCAGGACGAGGGTGGGGATGAGCCTCGGGTGTCCGGTCGGCACGGCGACCAGGCAGACGCCGCCGATCAGCAGTCCCTGCACGGCGCCGACCTGGTGGAACCGGCGCATCCAGGACGCCGCCAGGCGGCGGGTGACCTGTGGTCGGGGTCGGACCAACCCGACGGCGAGGACGATGGCGGTGAGCACGGTCGCGGCGACGAGCAGCGGGATGCGCGCGGCGGCGGGCGCGACGTGCAGGCCGGAGACCGCCCAGAGCAGCGCGAAGCCGGCGAGGACGAGGGTCCCGGTGCGGGCCAGGGCGCGCTCGGACACGGCGACGTCGTCGGTGCGCGTGCGGGTCTCTCCGGTCTCGGTCATGACGTCCCTTCCGTGGTCGCGGAGCCGGGCAGCAGGTGTCCGAGCAGGAGTTTGAGGATGAGCATCGGTGCCAGCCAGGCGAGTGCCGTCGGGACCGGTGACAGCGTGACCGCCGCGACGAGCAGCACGGTCGCGGCCGCGAACGCGAGTGGGCGTTTCAGCGCCGGTGCGGCGGTGGCGATCAGCACGGCGGCGGCGAGGGTGCCGGCGTAGAGCACGATCGCGGTCGACCACGGGTACGCGGGCAGGACGAACGCGACGACGGGCAGGTGGACGTGGGCCGCCACGAAGACCAGTTGTCGCCGGACAACGTCGGCGCCGGTGTGGAACCTCCTCGATGCCGACACGGTGGCGTTCACGACGGCACCACCGAACAGGTCGAACCCGAGCACTGTCAGCAGGAGGACGATCGGCACCGGGTAGCCGGCAGCGGCGCCCACGGCCCCGGCGACGGTCGCGCCGACACCTGCGGTGAGGTAGCTGAGCCGACTCTCCGCCCGCGTGGCCCCGGGCGCGACGAGCAGGTCGTTGAGCCGCGAGACCGGGCCGCGCGGCGGGCTGGACGTCGTCGTGGTCGTGGGCATAGCCGCCGTTCGCTCGGGGACGGTTGGTGAACTATCACTCAGCATAGTGAACGTTTGTGCACCCGTCGAGCCAGGGTCGTCCAGGGCCCCACGAAGCAGCCCGACCCGCAGGCGATATTCAGCCGTCGACCGGAACCGGGTCCTGGATCGCGGTGCCGGAGTACAGCCGATCGATGGTGTCCCACCAGCGCCGGAGGCCGTCGCGACCCATCGGATCGGTGCCGAGCACGTCGGTGATGCGGTCGCGCAGCAGAATGATGGACAGCTCGTGGGCCAGCAGCACGACCGCGAGTTGTGCCCGGTCCACGTCCGGGGCGACCGCGCCCGCGTCGGCCATCCGGTTCATCAGCGAGTCGGCGAACCCCTGCACCATCCGGTACGCCTCGACCGAGCGCGACGTGGTGCCGACGAGCAGGTGCGCGAGATACCGGGTGGCCGCCGGAGAGGACAGCGCGTCGGCCGACGCGAGGAAACCGTCGGGCGGACCGGAACCGGCCGTCTCGGCGAGCGCCTCCAGCGCGTTACCCAGCACGCCCAGCACGTGCGCGTCCACGGCGGCGACCAGGCCCTCCCGTGACCCGTAGTGCTTGATGATGAGCGACTGCGAGACTCCCGCGCGCTCCGCCACCTGCTTGAGCGACGCCGCCGCCGGCCACTGCTCGCCGAAGAGTTCCAGAGCGGTGTCCCGAATGATCGCCTTCGCAGTGCGATCCTCGGGTGCATACATGTTCACCACGGTAGCAACCCGTCGCGTCGTCGGGCCGGCCGTGCCACCGGCGTCAGGTCAGCGCCTCGGCCATTCGTCGTACTCCTTCGGTGACCAACTCCGGGGTGGTGCCGAGGTTGAACCGCGCGTGTCCCGCGCCGCCGGTGCCGAAGACCGGGCCGGGGCTGAGCGCCACCCGTCCGCGGTCGAGGAAGGTCGCGGCGGGGTCGTCGCCGAGGCCGAGGGCGCGGCAGTCG
Organism: Micromonospora sp. NPDC003241; assembly: GCF_053589795.1. Classification (NCBI taxonomy): domain Bacteria; kingdom Bacillati; phylum Actinomycetota; class Actinomycetes; order Micromonosporales; family Micromonosporaceae; genus Micromonospora; species Micromonospora sp. NPDC003241. The sequence continues at coordinate 96,332 of NZ_JBSFSO010000007.1, forward strand.
AGCCAGGCGAGATAGGTGCCCTCTCCGGGCCGGTACCGCACCGCCGGAAGGTGGTCGGCCAGCAGCCGGGTGAGGAGGCAACGGTTCTCGTCGAGGTCGTCCAGGAGGGCGTCGAGCCATCCGACACCGTCTCGCAGGGCGGCGACGTGGGCCAGCACACCGACGTGGCTGGGCCCCTCGTTGACCCAGGCGGGGATGCGGGCGAGATCGTCGACCGCGGCGGGTCCGGCGATGGCGACGGCGGCCTTGAGACCGGCCAGGTTCCAGGCCTTGGACGCGGAGATGACCGAGAAGGCGTTCTCGGCGCCGGGCACGCTCAGGTACGGCGTGAACCTGGCCCCGGACAGCACCAGCGGCGCATGGATCTCGTCGACCACCACACGGACACCACGGCGGCCCGCCAGCGCGGCGACCTCGGCGAGTTCGTCGGCGGTGTGCACCGTGCCGGTCGGGTTGTGCGGGCTGCACAGCAGGTACGCGGGCCGGGAGCCACGTTCCGCCGCGCGTCGGAACGCCTCGGCCAGGACCGCCATCTCGATCCGGCCGTCCTCGCCGAGCGGAGCCTCCTCGATGGGTCGACCGGTACGCCCCACGACCTGGTAGAACGGCGCGTAGACCGGGCAGTTGACCACGACGGCGTCGGTCGGGCCACAGATCACGTCGAGGACCTCGACGATGCCGCTCATCACGTCCGGGACCATCGTGGTGCGTTGCACCGCGATGCCGTCGAAGTCCCACCGGTCGCGGGCGAAGTCGGCGAGCGCCTCGGCGTAGTCGGTGCCGGCGGGGTAGCCGGTGTCACCGCGCCGGACGGCCTCGGTGATCGCGTCGACGACCGGCCCGGCCAGCGGCGCGTCCAGCTCCGCCACGAACATCGGCAGCACGTCGCTCGGGTAGGCACGCCACTTCTCGCTCGTCCGCTTTCGGAGCTGGTCCAGGGCGAGCTGCCGCAGGGGTGTGGTCTCGGAGGTCACGACAGCGAGACTAGTGACTCGATCTTCCGGCAGCGCCGACGGACGACGGTGTCCGGTAGGGTGCTCGGCGGCACGAACTGTTGCGAGGTGCCCCACCCGTGGTGGGGAGAATCGGGAAGCCGGTGAGAGTCCGGCACGGGCCCGCCGCGGTGACCGGGGAGCTGCCGCCCACGCGCGTCACGCGCAGCCACTGGCCCTGCCGGGCTGGGAAGGCGGGCGGTGAGGTGACGATCCGGAAGTCCGAAGACCGGCCTCGCGCCTGGTTGCCCTGCGCCGTGGCCAGGGCCTGGAGCGCAGCGGGAGCCTGCCCATGATCAGCGAAGTGTACGAGGTCATCCACGCCCGTCGGGACGTCCGCGGTCAGTTCACCGGCGCGCCGATTCCGGCCGAGGCCCTCGATCGGGTACTGGCCGCCGCGCACGCCGCGCCCAGCGTCGGCCTGTCGCAGCCGTGGGACTTCATCCTGGTCAGCGACCCCGCACTACGGGCGGAGTTCCACCGCCACGTGCAGCAGGAGCGGGACGTCTTCGCCGCGACCCTCGACGGGGAGGAGGCGCGCCGGTTCGGCCGGATCAAGATCGACGGAGTGCGGGAGTCGACCCTGTCGGTCGTGGTGACGTACGACCCGGACCGGGGGTCGCCGGCGGTGCTGGGTCGGCACGCCATCGCCGACGCCGGCCTGTACTCGGTGTGCCTGGCCATCCAGAACCTGTGGCTGGCGGCCACCGCCGAGGGGCTCGGCGTGGGCTGGGTGTCGTTCTACCGGGAACCGTTCGTGCGGGACCTGCTGCGGATCCCGGCGGGTGTCCGCCCGGTGGCCTGGCTGTGCCTGGGTCCGGTCACCCACCTGGAGCAGGTGCCGGACCTGGAACGACACGGCTGGCGGCAGCGCCGTCCCTGGCGGGCAGCGGTGCACCGGGACCGCTGGGAGCCGGCGGGCCACTGACCCCGACGGCGCGAGGGTGCGTCAGCCGGGGGCGAGGAGGCAGAACTCGTTGCCCTCCGGGTCGGCCATGACCGTCCACGGCAGATCGTCGCGGCCCACGTCCACGGTGGTGGCGCCGAGAGCCCGCAGCCTGGCCGCCTCGCGCTGCGGGTCGTCACCGGGGTACGGGCGGACGTCGAGGTGGACCCGGTTCCAGCCGGTCTTCACGTCGGGGGTGCGCAGGAACTGCAGGTACGGACCCACGTCCGCAGCGGAGCGCAGGACCGCTCGGCGGTCGGTCACCTCGTGCGGACGCCAGTCCATGGCGGTGCTCCAGAAGTCGGCCATGGCGCGCGGGTCCGCACAGTCGACCACGACGGCGGCGACCGGTCCGACGTCCCGGTGGGCCGGTCGGGGGTCCAGGACGCAGAACTCGTTGCCCTCCGGGTCGGCCATGACCGTCCACGGGACGTCGCCCTGGCCCACGTCGGCGAGGGTGGCGCCGAGATCCTTCAGGCGCGCGACCGTCGCGGCGTGGTGGTCCGCCGAGGTGGTGGCGAGGTCGAGGTGCACGCGGTTCTTCACCGTCTTGGGTTCCGGGGAGACGACGAGGTCGACGAAGACGGCGATCGGGTCGGGATAGGCGACGCCCTCGGGTTCGAGGTTGGTGACGCCGGGCTCCTCGCTGGAAATCCCCCAGCCGAGGGCCTCCGCCCAGAAACCGCCCAGCGCGGAGTCGTCCCGGGCCTTCATGTTGATCTGTACGAGCCGTGTTGCCATCCGGCGATGCTAGCGGCAACGCGACTCGAATTCGATTCACTTGATACTGGTCGATACACCTCCGTGAAGTTTTAGGCTTTATGACCGACTTGTCCGCATTGGAGTTCTATCGTGTCCCTGCGTGACAGCACGCCAACGGGGATGCACGAGGAGGACAAAGGTGAATGGAGCGACAGGGATGACGACGGGCGAGTCGAGCAGTCGAGGAAACCGTCGCAAGCTCAAGGCGATCCTGGCCGGAGGGATCGCACTCGGCCTCGGCGCGACGATCACCCTCGCCGCCTGGAACGACTCCGAGTACGCCTCGGGCACGTTCACCGCCGGTAGCTTCAGCATGGAAGGCAGCACGGACGGCACGACCTACGCCGAGCATCCGACGGCCGGCACGGCGGCGTCGTTGGCCTTCAGCACCGGCTTCGACAACATGAGCCCGGACGACGTGGTCGCGGCCCCGTTCGCCGTTCGCCTGACCGCGGCCACGACGTACGACGCGACCGTCACGGTGGCGTCGGCCACCCCCGCGCCGCCCACCTTCGTCGGCCTCACCTACGGCATCGCGACCGTGCCGACCTTCGGCGACTGCGGCCCGACGCCCACGACTCCGACCTGGATCGTGGCCCAGGGCACCGCGCTCGACTCGGTGACCGGCGCGCTGTCGTTCAACCTGACCCAGGGCACTCCACCCACGACACCCGGCTCGCCGGTGTTCCTGTGCTTCGTCGTCACGGCGGGCTCCGGACTGGTGCAGGGCACGTCGGTGACGGAAACCTGGCAGCTCCTCGCCGAATCCGTATAGGTGGTGGCCGTGGTCAACCGTCGAAAGCCGGCCGGGACACCACGGCTCCGCCGGACCCGTGCCGTACTCGCCGGTGCCCTGGTTCTCGGCCTGGGCACGACCTCCACGCTCGCCGCGTGGACGGACGGCGAGTACGGCACCGGGTCCTTCGCGGCCAGCGTCTTCGGCACCGAGTCGCAGACCGCGTCCAGTAGCTGGGCCAGTCACACCCCGGCGGCGAACGCCGCGACGCTGGCGTTCAACGCCACGGCGATGTCCCCCTCGGTCTCGTTCTACGCCTACCTCGACATCCGCACCACCGCCACGACGAACGTCGGCGGCACGGTCGCACTGACCGGTTCGTCCAACAACGCCGGTGCCCTGCTGCCGGCGCTGGAGTACCGCGCGGTGCGGACCGCCACCACCAGCACCACCTGTGCGGCAGCCGCCTTCACCGGTACGCCGACGTGGATCGTCGGGCCCGGCTATCTGGGTGTCACCTCGGTCCCCGGGTCGCCGGTGTCGTCGGCGATCACCGCGCCGGCCGGCGCGACGCCGCAGTTGCGGTTCTGCTTCGAGGTACGCGTCCAGTCCGGCGCCAGCAACTCGTACCAGGGCACCACCGGTGTCGTCACCTGGGAATTCACTGCCACGTCTACGTAAGGACCGGTCGGATGGTGGGACGAGGGCGTCGGCGGCGCGGACTCCTCGCGCGGGTCGGTGACCTGGTGCTGACCCTGCTCGCCGTCGGCGGGACGGTCTGCGTCGTCCTCGTCCCGCTGGCGTTCTTCTTCGACGTCTCGCTCATCCTGTTCAAGACCGGGTCGATGAGCCCGAGCATTCCCGCCGGATCGCTGGCGGTGGTCCGGGAGATCCCCGCGTCCGAGGTCGCCGTCGGAGACGTCGTCACCGTCGACCGTACGCCGCTGGCACCGATCACCCACCGGGTGGTCGAGATCGCCGACGGCGGCGGGTCCACGCGGCTGCTCACCATGCGCGGGGACGCGAACGAGTCCAACGACGCCGCGCCGTACGCGGTGACCCACGTGCGGCTGGTCGAGTGGTCGGTGCCCCGGCTCGGATACGCGGTCCGCACCGTGTCGAACGTGTACGCGATGAGCGTGATCACGATCGGTACCGCCGCCATCGTCACCTGGGCCTTCTGGCCGCGCGCCGAGCCACAGCCGTCGGGGCGTCATCGGCGGCCGGGCCGGGCAGGGCAGGACGGGTCGACGCCGGACCGGGAGACGGGCGCGCACCCGAGTTCGACCCTGCGATGCCTGCTGCTGGCCGTGGCGGTGCTGCCCGGTGTCACCGCTGCGGTGCTGGCGGCACCCGGCACGGCCCGCGCCGAACCGGCCGAGGACGTCATCCGAAGTCGGTTCCTCACCCTGGTCTCGATCGGCGACGAGGCGCGGATGACCAACATGGCGCCGGACGAACCGGTGCCCTGGCAGGTGGGCGTCTCGGCACACGCGCCACAGCCCGGCACGGTGACCATCTCGCTGTCGGCCTTCGGCCCGCTCGCCGCCAGGCCGGACGGACTCCAGGTGACGGCCGCCGTCTGCCCGCAGCGGTGGGTGCGGGGCGCCTGCCCCACCGGCCAGGAGAAGCAGGTACTGACGGACGGTCCGGCCACCAGACTCGTCGCGGAACCGATCACCATCAGCACGATGCGCGCCGACCAGCAACGGTGGGTGCTCGTCACCGCGAGCCTGCTCGCCGGTTCGACGCCCTCCGGGTCGGCGGACCTGGTCGTCACCGCGACCGGGTTCGGTGACCGGGCCTCGGCCGGCGGCACGGTCGGCCCACTTCCGCGTACCGGGCCCGATCTGCGGACGCCGTTGGCCGTCGGGGCCGGTGCGCTGCTCGCCGGCCTGCTGCTCGTGCTGACCGTACGCCGACGCCGCCTCCGGGTGGGGCAGCCGTGAGGCGTGCGTGGGTCCCGCTTCGAGCGGCCGGGACGCGGACCGGGCGACGGTGGATCGCGGGTACGGGCGCCCTGATGCTCGCCTTCGCGGTCGGGGTACTCGCACCACCCCGGTCGACGTCGGCCGCCTGGACCGACACCGAGTACGGCCGAGGATCCCTCCAGGCCGGCACGGTCAGTCCACCGACCAACCTGCAGTGCAGCGCGGGTGTGCTCACTCCGCCGACCTTCACCTGGACGCTGCCCGCCGGGGGCCTGACCCGCAGCGGGTTTACGTGGTCCCTGTCCGGCGGCTTCACCGGCGGCGGGACGGTCGGCCCCACCGCCACCAGCGTCACCGTCCCCGGCGGACTGCTCTCCATCGGCAGCGGCACCTTCCAACTGGTCGCGAACGGACCCGGTGGATGGACGTCGACCCAGGTCACCGGCTCGCTCGGCATGCTGACCGCGGTGCTCTACACCTGCAGCGTGCCGTAGTACCCCGACAGCCGTGCTCCTCGCACGGCTCAGGGCTGGGCCAGCAGCGCGAGGAACCTGCGCAGGGCCGGGTTCGTGCTGTCCCGGGGCCAGGCCAGGGCGACGTCCACGGTGGGTGTCGGGGCGGTGAAGCGGCGCAGGCGTACCCCGCGCATCCGCAGCGCGCGCGCCCGACCGGCCGGGACGGCCGCGACCACGTCGCCCTGCGCCACCGCCCGCAGCAACTGCTCGTCGTCCGGCTCCTGCCGGACGAGCCGGAAGCCGCCGCGCGGCCAGACCTGCGCGATCGTCCGGTCGAACATGCCGGGGCCGTTCTCCCGGGGCCACATCACGGCCGGCAGGTCGACCACCTCCGCCCGGCTGATCCGGCGTCGACCGGCGGCCAGTGGGTGACCTGCGGGCAGGGCCAGCAGCAGTTCCTCGGTGTCGACCGTCCGGCAGGCCAGCGCCGGCTCGTCGAGCGGTGGGCGGACGAACGCCGCGTCGAGCCGGCCGGCCAGCAGTCCGGCCACGTTCGGTGCCGTCCAGGCCGTCTCCGGGACCACCTCGACCTCCGGGTGGGCGGCCCGGAACCGGGTCACCAGGTCGTCGACCCGACCGCCGCGCGCCGACCGGGTGTACGCCAGCCGCAGCCGACCACCCCGCCCGCGCACCAGACCACGGATGCGGGCGGTCGCCGCGTCCACCTCGGCGAGCAGCCGCGCGGCTTCGTCGGCGACCCGCGCGCCCACCTCGGTCAGCGTGCAGCCCCGGCTGGTGCGGTGCAGGAGCGGCACGCCGAGCTGACGTTCCAGCGCACGGATCTGCTGGCTGAGCGCGGGTTGGGCGACGCGTAGCCGCGCGGCGGCCCGGGTGAAGTGCAGTTCCTCGGCGAGCACCGCGAAGTACCGCAGTCGGCGCAGGTCGGACCAGGCTTCCAGGGCCGGCGCGTCGGACATGGAGCCACCATAAGCGCCGCTTATCGCCGACCGTCCCACTTCGTCTTGGACGTCGCCGCAGCGTCGCCGCCACGATTCGAGACAGGCGGTGCGACAGACGGGAGCCAGCGATGACGGCAGCGACGGACGTGGTGGTGGTCGGCGGTGGGATCGTCGGGATGACGGCAGCCGTCACCCTCGCGCGACGCGGGGCACGGGTGACCGTGCTGTCGGCCGACGATCCGGCGGACTCGGTGTCGACGGTGGCGGCCGCGGTCTGGTATCCCAGCCACACGGACGAGGATCCCCGGGTGTCGGACTGGGCACGCCGGACCCGGATCGAGTTGAGCCGCCAGGCGGCCGACGGCGTGCCGGGGGTGGTCGACCGGCCGACCCGGATGCTGCTGCGCGGTCCGTACACCCGGCCGCCGTGGTGGTCGGCGGCGTGCGCGGACCTGGTGGCGGAGCGGGCGACGCCGCCGTACACGGCAGTGCTGCGGTTCACCGCGCCGACGGTGGAGATGACGCCGTACCTGGACTGGCTCCGGCAGCGGTTGGAGGCCGACGGTGGGCGGCTGGTACGCCACCGGGTGGACCGGCTCACCGACGCGTTCGACCTCGCGCCGACGGTCGTCAACGCGACCGGACTGGCCGCCGGTCGACTCGCCGCCGACCCGGCCGTCCATCCGGTGCGCGGGCACCTGGTGCTGGTGGCGAACCCGGGCCTGACCGTCTCGGTACGCGACGAGGACGACCCGGCCGGCATCACCTACGTGCACCCGCGCCGACACGACGTGGTCCTCGGCGGCACGTACCAGCCGGGCGTGGGGCACACCGCGCCCGACCCGGACACCGCAGTGGCGATCCGACGGCGCTGCGTCGCCCTCGTGCCGGAACTCGCCGACGCCCCGGTGCTCGGCGAACGGATCGGGCTGCGTCCGGCCCGCCACGGCGGCCCCCGGGTCGAGCTGGACCCGTCGCCCGGCCCCGGGCGCCGGCTCGTGCACGCCTACGGCCACGGCGGGGCCGGGGTCACCCTGTCCTGGGGATGCGCCGACGAGGTGGCCGATCTCGCCATGGGCACCTGAGCGGGGACGGGAACTGTGCGGCCACCACCCGGAGCCGATGCGGGAAGGACTTGACGCACCGTCAACCATCGAGCAGGGTCGATTTCATCGATGCTATGACACGGGGAGAACTGATGAGGGGTTTCGTCACCACCGTCTCGGCTGCGGCCCTGCTGTTCCTGGCCACGGGCAGCGCGCCCGGCGGTCCGCCGCCGACCGACGCGCCCTGCGCCGGACAGATCCACGCCAACCCGGGGTTCGAACGCGGCACCACCGGCTGGACGGCCGGACCCCGCATCGTCGTGCTCGGCGACGCGGCGCGGCCCGCACACGCCGGCCGCGCCTACGCCACCTTCGCCGGGTTGGACGTCACGCGGTCGGACCTGCTGCGTACCACCGTGACCGTGCCGGCCGACTGTGACCTGACGGTCCGCTTCTGGGTCCGCACCACGACCACGGAGACCAGCCGGAGCGACTACCTGAACGTCGGACTGGCGGTCACCGGGATACCGCCGAAGACGAGATTCTCGCTGGCCTTCGACGGTGGGGCGCAGTGGCGCGAGTACGCCATGTCGACCGGGACGGCGACGACCGACCGCACCGCGACGGTCAGCTTCCTCGCCAGCGAGACGGCCGGCAACGGCGTCACGACCTTCGACGTCGACGACGTGACCTTCACGTTGAGCTGACGCCGGACTGGCCGTCGCCGCCGGGCCCGGACGTCTTCTCGGCGTCCGGCATCGCGGCGAGGACCTCGTCGAGCCGCCGGTAGCGCTCCTCGGCCCGCTGGCGGTACCGCTCGATCCACCCGGCCATCAGGTCCAGGACCTCCACTTCGAGGTGGGCGGGCCGGCGACGCCCGTCCTGGCCACGGGTCACCACGCCGGCGTCCTCCAAGACCGCGAGGTGCTTGGCCACGGCCTGGAGGCTCATGTCGAACGGCTCGGCCAGCTCGGTCAGCGTGGCGTCCCCGGCGGCGAGCCGGGCCACGATCTGCCTGCGGGTCGGGTCGGCCAGTGCCGAGAAGACGGGCGACAGCGTGTCCGTGCTCATGCCCGCCGCCGTCGAGTGGTCATGCGCCCTGCTCGGCGAGCAGCTCATCGAGCTGCTCGTAGCCCGCACGGACCCCGGCCTCCATGCCCGAGGCAAGGAACGCGTCACGGTCCTCGAACGAGTCGACGAGAGCGGTGGCGGTCAGCCGGGTACGCCCGCCCAGGTCCTCGAAGGAGAGTCGTTCCAGCGCGACGCCGTCGGGCATCCCCTCGAAGGTGAAGGTCTGGACGATCAGCTCACCCGGCCGTACGTCGTGGAAGCAGCCCCGGAACCCGCCCTCGAACCCCTCGGCCTGCTGGACGTAGCGGTACGACCCGCCGCTCCGACAGTCCCACGTGTCGATCACGGTCGTGATGTCTCGCGGACCGATCCAGCGGGCGAACAGCTCCGGATCGGTGTGCGCCCGGAACACCGCGTCCGGCGGGGCGTCGAACTCACGGGTGATGATCACCTGAGGGACCGTGGGGTCGGCCACGATCCGGGTCTCACGGGTGTTGGCGGTCATGGTGGTGCCCTCCTTCGCGGCAACGTCGACAAGCGCCCTGAAATGCTATTTCAACCACGCGGTTGAGCATCGCAGGGCGCCTCGATGATTGTCAACCCATTGGTTGAGTAACGTCGGTCGGGTCTCGTCCGCCGCCGCAGACGGCTCTCAGAGACCGACGTCGCGGGCGAGCAGGGCCGCCTGGACCCGATCGGAGACCCCGAGCTTGGCGAAGACCGCAGAGAGCTGGTTGCGGACCGTCTTCTCACTCAACCCGACCCGGCGGGCGATGCGGGCATTGGTCTCGCCGGCCGCCAGGTAGCGCAGGATGTCCCGTTCGCGTGGGGTGAGCTGGTCGAACGGTGCGGGCAGCTCCACCGGTTGGCGTTGCAGGCCGGCCAGCACCCGAGGGCCGACCCGGGGGCCGAGCACGAGTCCACCGCCGGCCACGGTGCGCAACGCGTCCACGATCACGTCCGGGTCGGTGTCCTTGAGCAGGTATCCCCGGGCGCCCGCGTGCAGCGACCGGCTCACCACCTCGTCGTCGTCGGCCATGGTGAGCATGAGCACGGCCGTCGCCGGACGGTCCCGCACGATCCGGCGGGTGGCCTCGACACCGTCGCCGTCGGGCAGACCGACGTCCATGGCGACCACGTCGACCGGCTCGGTCATCACCAGACGGATCGCCTCCGCGCAGGTGGCGGCCTCCAGCACGGCGCTGACCCAGTTCTCCCCCTCCAACATGATCCGTAGTCCACGACGGACCACCGGATGGTCGTCCACGATCAGCACCCGGCCCTGTCCGGACATCTCCTCGCCCCACTTCCGGCCCGACCGCCTCGACCGGCCCGCCTCATGCTGTCAGCCGGGTTCGTCCACCGGAACGGGGGCCGACGCGATCGGCTGGAACGGCAGTCGTACCCGTACCAGGGTGCCCTGCGGCGTGCGGTCGACCAGGTCGCACTCGCCGCCCAGTTCGGCGGCGCGTTCGCGCATGGAGTCCAGGCCGACACCGCCCGGACGTCGGGCGCGGACACCGACGCCGTCGTCGGCCACCTCGACGACCAGGGCGCGGCCCCGGCGTACCACCACGTCGCAGGTGGTGGCCTGGGCGTGCCGGGCCACGTTGGCCAGTGCCTCGCCGACGATCCGGTACGCCGCCACCTCCACGGCGGCGGGCAACCGGTCCAGTTCGTCCTCCACCCGCAGTCGCACGGACAGGCCGGGGCCGTCGAAGCGCTGGCACTCCGCCCGCAGGGCCGATTCCAGCCCACGGTCCAGGGCGGGTGGACGTAACTGGTCGACCAGTTGGCGTACCTCGGTGGTGCAGGTCCGAAGGTCCTCGGCGAGCCCGTCGAGGATGCCGACCAGTCGCTGCCGGTCGGTGGCGAGTTTGCGGGCGGCCCGTACCTGCATGGACATGCCGGCGAAGGTGGGACCGAGCCCGTCGTGCAGGTCGCGACGCAGCCGGCGCCGCTCCTCCTCCCGCGCGGTGACCAGTCGCTCGCGGGAGGCCCGCAGGTCACGGATCAGGCGCGCGGTCGCCGCCGCCACCGAGGCGTGCAGGGCGACGTCGCTGAGCAGGCGTCGCTCGACGGAGGTGAAGCGGGTCCCGGGGGTACGGTGTGCCACCACCAGCGAGCCGACGCGCTCGCCGTGGGTGACCATGTCGAACCGTTCGACCGAACCGGTCGCCCGGCCGTGTTCGGCGTGCACCCTCGGGGGCCGGTCCGGGTCGTGGTCGGCGGTCAGCTCGACCGCGACGTAGGGCACCTGAAGGGAGCCGGCGACGGTACGGGTGAGCAGTGGCAGCACGGCCTGCGGCTCGACGGTGCGTTCCAGCAGGTCCCCGAGGCGGGCCAGGACCGCGTACGGTTCGTCGCGCTCGCCGTAGAGCAGCCGGTTGACGCCGCGCTGCACCCGGTGCCGCAACGGCTCGAAGGTCACCGCGATCAGCCCGGTGGTCACCAGCGAGGCGTTGGAGGTGTCGCCGCGTAGCACCAGGTCACGCAGCAGGCTCACGGTGGAGACGAAGGCCACGATCAGCAGCAGGCTCATCACCAGCCACACCAGCGTGCGGTTGATCACCTGTTCCAGGCCGTAGAGCCGGTAGCGCAGCACGGCGAGTGTCATCGCCCCGGGAATGGCGATCACCATGAGCACCCAGGCCCCGGAGAGGTTGAGCGCGTCGAGCACGAGTCCGAGCAGGAACAACGCCGCTGCGGCGAGCAGGCAGGCCAACTGCTGGCGGGTCTCACCGGTGGCGCGGCGCCAGCGCACGGCCAGCGAGCAGAGCACCGCCAGCAGCGCCAGCACCTCGACGCCGATCGCCAGCAGGGCGATCTGCACCAGCGTACGGGCCTGGGCGGTGGCGGCCGGCTCGGCCGAGAGCAGCAGCCGGCGGGGGTCGCTGAGCGCGGCAACCGCCAACGCCACGGTGGCCACGGCGGTGGTGACGACGATCAGGTACGCGACCGGACGCCACCGCCGTCCCGGCAGCCGGCCGTCGGGGAAGACCAGCAGGGCGAGGATGACCAGTCCGTACGGCGGCCACCAGAGCCACTGCCCCACCCAGGCGACCGGAGTGATCCCGGACCAGCTCAGCGACAGGGCGGCGACGGCGGCGGTGAGTCCGGCCGCGGTCATCAGTCGACCGACCGGATGGCCCGGCACACCGGCGAGCACCAGCGTGCCGAGCGCGGTGAACGCGGCGGCCATGCTGGCGGTCACCGCGACCGGGCCGTGGGCGGCGGCGTCCCGGCTCCACAGGTGGCCGATCACCACGAGCAGCGCGACGATGGTCCCCGCCACCGCCAGGGCCCGACGGCGGACGGTCACTGGTGGCGGGGTCGGCGACAAGGGAGCCTCCGGACGGGTCGGAAAGGTGTCGGGTCAGCGAGCCCAGCCCGCCGCGTGCATGGCGTTGTGCAGCAGATTGCCCCGATGGCCGTGCGAGTGCCAGGGCAACGCGTCGACGACGTCGATGAAGTTCGGAGCGTCGCAGTCGGGCAGCTCGGAGAGCACCTCCTCGACGTCGACCCGGTGGTCGCCGAGCACCTGCGGGCGTTCCCGGACGAACCGTTCGACGTGCGCCAGGACCGCCTTGAACCGTTCGCGCAGGACCTCCGGCGCGGCCGGACGGGGCGACGGGTGCAGTTCCACCAACTGCCAGTCCTGCGAGAAGACCGGGATCAACTGCCGGCCGGTGGGGTCGAAGAACTCGACCGGGCCGTCGAGCTTGTCGTAGTGCCTCTGCTCGTCGAGCAGTTCGGCGAGGTTGCGGTAGACGTGACAGAAGGTGTCGTCGCCGCCGACCAGCACGATGCGCGGGTCGGTGTCGGCGGAGGGGCGGTCCGGTTCACGAGTGGGCAGGGTCATGGTGGTCTCCTCAGGATCACGCGAAGCGTAGACACGCGCGGGGTCCACAGTGGCACCGTCGCGGGTATCGCATTCGTCGGCGCAAGGTCCGACCTGCCCATCGTCGCGCGGCGGGTGTCCCGCCGACCCGGGGCGGATGTCCCGGGTCGGCGGGATGGTGGCCCGGCCGGTCAGCCCAACCGGATCGCCCGGCTGGCCGCTCGGGTCATGTCGACCGTGGCGGTGACGTCCGGCAGCCCTTCGACGTGCGCTCCGGCGTCCACCCGCCCGGACCAGTGGCTGTACCGCGCGGCGAGCTGGTTGGCCCGCAGCTCGGCAGCGCCGACCAGGCAGGCGCTGAGCGGGTCACGGGGTGCCCCGCTCGTCGCCTGCGGGCAGCCGGCACCGTACTGGCCCTGGTTGGCCAGGGGGTTGAATCCGGACTGGTCACCGCCGCACGGGTCCCAGCCGTCGACCTGCGTGCAGCCGGCGTAGTTCGCCAACGCCTGCGCCATCGCGTTGTGCAGGTGCCGGTTGGCGGACTGGTCGGCGTCGCTGCGGGGCCGGGCCCAGTCGGCCGGCAGGCCGTGGCTGCCGAAGAGAAGCCCGCGCAGGCCGTCGTCGGACTCCAGGGCGGAACCCCAACCCAACTCGGTGTACGCCTGCAGCAGTCGCAACGCGTTGGAGACCTTCTTGCCCTGCTGCCACAGCGCCTTGGCCGAGTCCCAGGTGCCGGGGTCCGGCGCGGCGGTGCCGGAGCCGGCCAGCATCACCCGGTAGAAGTACTTCTGCCGGCCGGCGAGCATGCTGGCGGCCTTGGCCCGGGCGGTCGCCGTCTGGGCGTCGACCGTCGGGATCGCGGCGGACTCGAAGGCCGTCCGATAGGTGGTGTTCCACCGCTCGTCGAGGAACTTGCGCTCGTCGTAGCAGTAGCCGTCGGGCACCTGGGAACGGACGTTCCAGGAGCAGTAGACGCCGATCGGGAAGACCCGGGTGGCGCTGCGGACCTGCTGCCAGTCCCCGCCGGCCCACTTGACCCGGGACCGCACGGTGATCTGCAGGTCCCCGCTGGTGGTGTGGAAGCGGGGTCCCTCGTTCTCCACCACGTTGACGAACTGCGCCTCGTAGCAGCTCGTGAAGGACGGACGGTGGGCCGGCGGCAGGCCGTGGGCGGCCAACTGGAACGGGTTCGGCAGGGTGTTGTGCCGCAGGGTCGCCGGGACGGCACGGTTGCCGAGAGTCCCGGTGCAGGGACTGATCGAGCCGGTCTCGCTGATCCGGTTGCCGGCGGCGATCTGCTGGTCCGGGCTGCCCCACATGTCGTACTCGGGAATCGCGTCGCTGCCGTTCCAGAGCACCGCGCGACGCACGTTGTCGACCTGGTCCCGCCAGCCGTTCACGGCGGTGCGGTAGTCGGCGACCAGCGCGGTGAACAGGGCGTTGGTGGCCCCGTCGTCGGTCGGCTCGCTGAACTGCCGGACCCGCTCGTTGATCTCGTCACCGGCCAGGGCGACGGCCTCGGCCCGCCCGGTGTCGATCCGCCTGGCGTACTGGGGGTTCTGCAGTTGCAGGATGTTGTAGGTGCGGGCGGCGGTCTTCCAGGCGGCGGCGTTGGCCACCGGTCCGGTGGTCCAGGCGCCGCCGACCCGCTGACCGGCCCACTGGGTCAGGTAGTTGATCGAGCCCTCGGGCAGGTAGAGGTCGAGCTGCGAGACCGGGTCGGCGGTGCTCGTCCCGGCCGGGACGGTGAAGGTGCCCTCGGCGTCGGCGCGCAGCGTGGCGAACTCGAACGTCGGCGACTCGGCCTTGGGGTAGTACGTGTCGATGTAGTCCGGGATCGGTTCCCCGGTGATCTCCTTGTGGTGCACGTAGGTGGTGATGACCTTGTTCAGCGGGTCGCGGGCGATGTTCTGCAACGCCACGTGGGTGGCGAGCGCCATCGCGTCGACCTTGCGTTCGATGGTCTGCAACTGGGTGGCGATCCGGCCGAGGTTGGCGTGGACCTGGTCCAGCGACCGGGTCAGCGCGTCGAGCTGGGAGACCAGGTTGGCGTACATCTCGCCGAGCGCCGCCTCGATCCGGTCGAAGCGCCGGTCCATGCCCTGGGCCAGGCGGTTGATCTGGTCCCGGAGCTTGCCGATCTCGGCCTGCACGGCGGCGTTCGGGTCGCCGCCACCGGCGAACAGACCGATCAGGCTCACCGCCGCGCCGAGCAGGTTACCGGTGAGCACCGCGGTGCCCATGGCGATGGCGGCGGTGCTCAGCCCCTGGCCGAGCACGGTGGTCATGTAGGTGTTGATGGCGGTGACGGAGGTGACGATCGCCTTGCCGATCGTCTCCAGTTGCTTGCCGAACTTCTTGTCGTGGAACCCCATCACGGTGGAGAGCACGCTGACCGTGGAGCCGAGCCCCTCGAAGATCGTCTTGTTCTCGGCGGTCTTGCGCTTCTCCTCGTCGACGACCGCCGCGGTCGGCTTCGGGTCGCCGTTGAGCGGGTAGGTCGCCGCCCTGGCCACCACCTCGTCGGCCCGGGCCCGTCCGCCCGCGTCCAGCACGGCCAGCGCCGCGTACGCCCGCTCCTGCACCAGCGCACGGAAGGCGGCCGGGTCGTCGCGCTCGTCCCGGATGGCGGTCAGCGGCACGTAGTGGCCGAGGGTGCCGGTGTTGCCGTCCGCACGCGGTTCGTGGATCCGGGTGGCCAGCAGCGTGTCCACCGGGGTACGGACCGCCGTCTTCGTGCGGCCGGTGAACGCGGCGTCCCACCCGACGGTCAGCGGGTCGTCCACCTTCGCCCGCCGGTGCAGCTCCATCCAGGTGTCGCGGACGACGTCGCGGGACTTCGCGTTCCAACCGGCGTCCTGGTAGCCACCGCGGACCAGGTTCAGCATGTCCGGTACGACGTTGGCGCCCTCGGCGCCGATGGTGCTGTCCAGGAAGAGCCGCAGCGCCGGGCCGGTGAGCACCGCGCCGCTGCTCGGGGTCTCCCCCAGTCGCGCCAGCAGGGCCATCGCCAGAGCGAAGCGGGACCGCTCCTCCCCGCTGCCGTCGGGCGCCACCGTGGCGACGGCCGCGCGGGTGCCGTTGGCGTGTGCCGCCACCTGGGCGGCGTCGGCGTTCGGGTTCGCCGTACGCCAGTCCAGCAGTTCGGCGGTGAGCAGGGCGTCGGTGAGCCCGGCGGCGCCGTTGTCGTGGAGCTGCACCACGGCCGCGAAGAGCGCGCCGTGCACGGCGTGCTCGTCGAACGGCACCTGCTCGACCGCCCGCGCCGGAGTCTGGTGCATGGTCACGGTCAGCACCGCCGCGATCCCGACGGCACACCACCGTCCGAGGGTGCCCCGGCGGCCCGGGGGCCTGCCGTGTCGGCCGGGCGGTCTGCCCGACCCCTTCGCCGCTGTCGTCACCACGTGTTCCTCCCAAGACCGGGACCGGACGGGCCGGGCCGCATCGAACCTGACCGTTCCGAGGCTGGTGGACGGGATGTCCCGGAGGGCAGGGACGACCGCCCGTCGTCCAGGGACATCCGTACCGGCCGGGTGCGGGTCATGCGCAAGACCTGCGGCGGTGGTGCTGCGGTAGGTCGCTGGTCGAATGCGGCTCACTCCGCAGTGGGAGGCGAATCTCGCGCCTGAGCACGATGCGTCCCGACGGGGACACATCGATGCTATTTCCATGTCTCGTACTCTTCGGACACTGAAGGTGGCGGCCACCAGCCTCACGCTGGTCGCCACGATCGCTGTCGTACCCGCCTCCGCCGTGGCGCAGCCCGGGACGTCCGCCGGGAAGCTGGACCGCGCCGGGCTGCGCGCCGCGCTCGCGGCCGTGCCCGCGGCCGGTGTGCCCGGCGCGCTGGCCGCCGTGCGCGACGGCCGACACGACTGGCAGGGCGCCGCCGGCCAGGCGTTCGTGACCACGCCACGTCCGATGCAGCCGCAGATGCGTCACCGCATCGGCAGTGTCACCAAGACGTTCGTCGCCACCACCGTGCTCCAGCTCGTCGACGACGGCCGACTGGGTCTGGACGACCCGATCGGGCAGCGGCTGCCCGACGCGGTGCCGGGCGAGCTCGGCACCCAGGTCACCGTCCGGATGTTGCTGAACCACACCAGCGGTATCGGCAACTACACCAACGCGATGATCGACTCGTACGCGGCGATCAACCGGATGCAGGTCACCACGTACGCGCCGGCCGAGTTGGTCGCCATGGGCCTGGCCATGCCGCCGACCAACGCACCGGGCGAGCGGTTCAGCTACTCGAACACCAACTACGTCCTGGCCGGAATGCTGATCGAGGCGGTCACCGGCAACAGCACGGCGGCCGAGGTGCAGCGCCGGATCCTGCGACCGCTCAAGCTGACCGGCACGTCCTTCCCGGGCACCGATCCGACGATCCGTGGCCCGCACGGCGGTGCGTATTTCGCCCCCTTCGGCGTCCGCGACATGAGCGAGTTCAACATGAGCTGGGGCGGCGCGGCGGGTGAGATGATCTCCACCACGGCGGACCTGAACACGTTCTTCCGGGCGCTGCTCCGTGGTGACCTGCTCCGTCCGGCCACCCTCGACCAGATGCTCACCCAGGTCCCGATGGTGCCGGAACTGCCGGCGGCCGGTGGCTACGGTCTGGGCATCTATTCGCTGCCCACCCCGTGCGGCGAGTTCTGGGGTCACGACGGCGCGGTCATCGGTCACCTGACGTACTCGCTGCACAGCCGGGACGCCGCCCGTCAGGTCTCCTCCGGGATCAACCTCAGCCACTACCAGCTCGGGCTGCCCGATGCGCATCCGATCGACATCGCGTGGCAGACGTTCGTGCTCACCGCGATGTGCCCGGCCAGCGGGGCGAGCAGCCGTTCGGCGCAGGCGGTGCCGCAGTTGCCCAGCGTGACCCGGATGCCGGGCAACGACGCGGTGGTGGCGGGGCCCTGACCCGTTCGGACATCGACGGTTCACGGGCGATCCGGTGATCGCCCGTGAACCGGTTTGGTCGGTGCGCGATCGGGAAGATCTTCTGCATGTCTATCTGGAGCAGGTTCACCCAGCGGCGTAGGCGGAAGATCGAAGAGCAGCGCAACGCGGCCGTGGCCAGGGCCATGGCCCGGGGCGACAGCCCGGAGGAGGCAGCGGCCGCCGGCGACCGCGCGGCGCGCGGTGACACCGCCACCACGATGTTCCGCATCTCCAACATCTGATCCGCACCGTGCGGCCGGGACAGCACCGTCCCGGCCGCACGTCTGTGCGCTGATCCGATCAGGCGGACGATTCGCGCACAGGCAGCGTGCGCGACGTGCCGTAGGTCGTGCCGGCGCGGTCGCGTTCCAACCAGCCGGCGTCGACCAGCATCCGCCGAGCGCCGGCCACGTCGTCGGTGACCGCAGCGAGCCGCCGGTTGATCTCGTCCTCGTCGCACGGGCCGTCGAGGTCGAGGAAGCGGACGAGCATCTCGGCCAGCAACTCCCACCGCCGCGACAGGGTCGGCGGAAGGGCGGTCAACCGGCCGTGCGCGAAGACGTTCCGCAGCTCCGGATAGATCACGAGCAGGCGGCTGATGGGCTGCTGACGGTCCAGGTCGGCGGCGGTCCCGACCAGGGTGACACGGGACGAGGAGCGCGACCGTGGCGCCGGACGCGTACTCATCGGACGGCGCTCTCCACCGCCGCGACCGGAGGCAGTTCGGGCCGCGTCAGGTGCCGGGAGACGCGCAGATCGGAGCGGCGGACCTCAAGCACGTGCTGTTGGTCCAGTTGGCGCCAGGACGGGGTGGGCTGGTCCCAGCCGGTCGAGGCGACCACCACCCGATCGGGTTCGACGAGGTAGTTGAGGGGGAAGAACCCGGGGCCGCGGCGTCGGCTGACAGCGGAGTCCGGATCGTGGTCGGCATAGGCGAACAGCGACTGCTCCGTGAGCAGCAGGCAGTTGAGGCCGCTGTACCGGGTGGCACGACGCCGCACCTCGGCTGCGGCCGAACTCAGCGCGGTCACCGGGTCGGTGCGGCGCAGGAACTGCCTGACCAGGAGGAAGAACCGTTCGCTGTCGGTCGTACCGGTCACGGCTTCGCGCATCGCCGGTTCGAGCAGATCGTCGACGGCGTTCGCCGGGGAGAAGTCACCGTTGTGGGCGAAGGCGACCGTCGCCGACCGGAACGGGTGGGTGTTGGCGAGGACGAGCGGTGACCCGGGATTGGCCAGCCTGATGTGCAGCAGGGCGGCGTCGGTGGTGATCCGGCTCAGCGCGGAGGTGAATCCCTGGCTGGTACGGGCGGACGTCGGCTCCTTGTCGACGCGGAGTTCACCGTCGTGCCAGTGGGCCACGCCCCAGCCGTCGCCGTGTTCGGCCGACAGTGCGGTGAATCCGGGCAGTTCGGTGGCGAGCAGATCGGTCAGGCGACCGGCGGACGCGCCGACCACACCCAACAGACGGCACATGGGCACACTCCCGGGGTTAGGGCGGGCGGTCAGCTACGCCGCTGCAGAACCGCGGCGAGCCACGACAGCAGCGCGTTGACCGCCACGAACATGAGGGTCATCACGAGATAGGTCTGGATGAGGGCGTGCGTGTACTCGCCGAGCACCCGACCCGCGTGGAGCAGTTCGAGGAAACTCACCACGTAACCGAGCGTGCTCTCCTTGAGCAGGCGGATGAACTGCGTCACCAGCGCCGGGGCGAAGCGGCGCAGCGCCTGCGGAAGCACCACCAGTCGCATGGTGGCCGCCGGGCTCAGACCCACGCAGAGCCCGGCCTCGGTCTGTCCTTTGTCGACGGCGAGGATGCCGGCGCGGAAGATCTCGGCCAGGGCGGCGACGTTCGAGACCACGATCGGGACGACCAGTTGCCAGAAGATCGGTAGCCGCAGCCCGAAGCGGGGCGCCAGGATCAGGAAGGCGAACAGCAGCAGCAGGATCGGCACCGCGCGGAACAGTTCCACGTACGCCACCGCCGGCCACCGGATGACCCGCCGCCGGGACAGCCGGCCGAGCGCGACCAGGAACCCCAACGGCGCGGCGATGACGGCGCTGACCCCGGCGGCCAGGAGGGTCGCCGCGAGACCCCGGAGCAGGAAGGCCATCACGGGCCACTGCCCGAAGATCGTCCACTTGGCGGGGTCGAGCTGGCCGTGGGCGTGGAATTCGGTGATCGCCCGCCAGAACAGGCCGACGAGGAGCACGGCGGTGCCGATGGTCGCCAGCCGGATCCATCGCCGGCCCCGGGGACCCGGCTGGTCGAACAGGGCCTGCTCGGACACGCTCATCGCTCGATCGCCACCTTCTTCTCCAGCAGCCCGGTGACGAAGCCGATGCTCAGGGTCAGGATCAGGTAGAGCGCCGTGCTGACCAGAAAGGTCGGACCGGCGTCGGCGAACTCCAGGTTGATCAGGTCGGTCTCGCCGGTCAGTTCGGTGACGCCGACCGCCGCGGCGAGGGAACTGCTCAGGGCGATGGCGATGAAGATGTTGCCCAGCGGCTGGACCATCGAGCGGAAGGCGCGCGGAAGGATGACGTGGCGCAGACTGCCTGCCGTGGTCATGCCCAGCGCCCGGGCCGCTTCGGCCTCACCGGGCGGTACGGTCCGGATGCCGGACCGGATCGTCTCGGCGATCAGTGCCGCCCCGTACATCGCCATCGCGGTGGTGACCGTCCAGAACAGGTCGTACAGGATCCCGATCTCGGGCAGCCCGAACACGAACAGCACCAGCAGGACCAGCAGCGGCGTGTTGCGCATGAACTGCACGTAGATCGCGGCGCAGAACCTCAGCAGCGGAACCGGCACGATCCGCATGATCGCCACCACGGTCCCCAGGACCATAGCGCCCGCGAACGAGGCCGCGGTGAGCTCGATGGTGACCAGGAGGCCGGCTCCCAGCCGGCCGAGGTGGCTGAGCACGCCGTCGACCAGCGGGAACCCAGCCACCTCCGACACGTACGACACGTGGATCGCGCTCAGCTTCCGGCGGCGGAGCCGAGAACCGGCGGGGCCGGCGGTTCGCCCTCGATCGCGGTGCCCACGGTCAGCTTCCAGATCCGGTCCCACAGGCCCGCTTCGATGATCTTGGTGAGCCATCCGTTGACGAACGTCTTGAACTGCGCGTCGCCGGGCGGCAACCCGATCCCGTAGGGGTCCTCGGTGAACGGCTCGCCGACGACCTTGACCTGCGGGTCGCGTTGCGCGTTGCCGAGCAGGATGGCCTGGTCGAGCACGTACGCCTCGGCCCGGCCCTGGCGGAGCGCCTGGACGCACTGGTCGTTGGTCTCCAACAGCAGCAGCTTCGCGTCCGGCACCACCTGCTTGAGGGTGTTGACCGCCGTGGAGTTGGCCTGGGTCACGACCGTCCGGCCGGCGAGGTCCGACGGTTTCGTGATGCCGGTCTCCGCCTTCTTCACCAGGATGGAGGTGCCCGAGTTGAAGTACGGTCCAGCGAAGTTGATCTTCTCGGCCCGAGCCGGGGTGATGGTGTAGGTGGCGAGCACCGCGTCGACGGTGTCGTTCTGCAGCAACAGCTCCCGGGTCTGGGCCGTCACCTGGACCAGTTCGACCGACGGCGTCCCGGTGATGTACTTGGCCAGGAGCTGGGCCAGATAGGCGTCGAAGCCGGACACCTTCCCGGTGGTCGGGTCCTTCAGCGAGAACAGGGCTGCGGTGGCGGTGCCGCCGACGCGCAGGGTGCCCGCCTGCTTGATGGTGGCCGCCCGACCACCGGCCGACAGATCGGCCGGATCCGCGACGGGGGCGTCGGCCAGGATCTTCTCGATCGACTCGCCACCCGCTCCCCCGTCGGCGGCAGCGGTCCCGGGCGGTGCCGGCAGGGAGGCGGAGCTGCACCCCGCGGTCACGCCGAGGGCGGTGGCCAGCGCCACGGCGGTGGCCAGGACGACTGCCCGTCGGCCCGAGGGCCGGCGTCGGCCGCGAGCGGCCAGGGCGGTTGACGGTTCCACTATGTCTCTCCTCAGGGGTGTCCGGGGACTGCGGGGGGGTGCCCCGGTGAACGCGGGCCGTTCGTGGTCGGTCGTGGACAGGACGGTGCCGCCGACGGATGCAATGGCACCGTCCGATAGCGAGGGTCAGCCGGATCAGGCCGCGGACAAAGCATCGGGCCGACGCCGCCGAACGTCCAATCAAAACGTCACCGAGCATTCATAAGTGGTCTTTATGATTCAGCTCGTGTTGGACACGCATCAGTTGCTCATCCTGGCCGAGGTAGCGCGCTATGGCTCGTACACCGCCGCCGCCAAGGCACTCGGCTATTCCCAGCCGGCCATCAGTTATCAGATGCGGCTTCTCGAACGCGCCGCCCGGGCGCCACTGGCGATGCGGGCGGGACGAGGAATCGTGCTGACCGAGGCCGGCCGCCGGCTGGCCGACCACGCCGAGATCGTGCTGACCGCCCTCGCGGCCGCCGAGTCCGAGCTCAGGGCGATGAGCGAGCAGCGGGCCGACACCGTCCGTCTGGGGGCGTTCCGGAGCAGCTGCGCCACCCTGGTTCCCAGGCTGTTGGACCGGCTCGCCCGGAGCACCTCGGACGGCGACGCGGACCCCGCACCGCAACTCGTCGTGCAGCAGGTCGAACCACCCGAGGCCGCGCAGCTCCTGCGGTCCGGCAAGATCGAGGTCGGCCTGCTCTGCGACTGGAGCAACGAGGGCACCGCCGACGCGGAGCGTGGCCTGCGCCGCGTCTCGCTGATGACCGATCGCCGGTGCGTCGTGGTGCCGGCCGACCACTGGCTGGCCCGGGAGACGTCCGGCGGTGACGAGGTCGACTTCGCCGACCTCGCCGACGAGCCGTGGGTCATGGAGACGGTGCGGGACCGCTTCCTCGCCGCCTGCGCGGCGGCGCGTTTCGAACCCCGCCTGGTGGCCACCGCGGACGACCATGTCACAATCCAGAACCTCGTCACCAGCGGCGTCGGCATCACCCTCATGAACGAGCTGGCCATCTCGGCCCACCTCGACAGTCGGCTGCGCGTCCGGCCGCTGGCCAACTGGCCGCAACGTCGGATCTACGCACTGGCGTCGCCGGAGGTCCTGCGCGAGGCGCCGGTCGCGCACACGGTGCGCGAACTGCGCACGGCCGCGCGTACTCTGCGGGGCCGCCTGCGGTCGGCTCCGATCGGCGTCCAGCGCCCTGGACTCCAGGCGGCGTAGGGGCCACTGCGGGCGCGCCCGCAACTCCTACTTAGCCTATAGGTTAACGGGTGCATTGGATCACACTTGCTGACATCGCACCGCCGCCGGACCTAGCCTGTCGGCATGAGTGCAAGCAGGTGTCCCATTCGACGCCGTTCCGTCGAAAGCCTTCGGTTCTGCGGCACCACTGGCTGAGCTTGACGACGAAGCCGCACACGGCTTCTCGATAGCGCCGTCGGTGGCTTCGACATCGCGGCGCGTTTCTTCGCTCCGGCAGTTTTTCCTGCATTTGTCATGCGCGGGTAGCGCATTCCTCGATCGCATCGCTTCGCCGTTGCGAACGGTCGTGCCCTCAGGCGGTGAACCAGTGCGCGGACCGCCGGAAACGAAGGGGGAACCAGCGGTTGACATCGCCACAGGACGAATCCGGGGAAGAGTCGACGCCCGCGTCCACACGCCGGGGCATCACCGAGGCGGTACGGCAGTACGGGTCGCGGTTCGACGGCATGCAGGGACTCGAACACATCGCGCCGGTGCCCGAGGCCGTGGTCCAGTGGCTGCTCGCGCAGGTGAAGGCGGCGGCCGGTACGCGCGGCTCGCACGCTCCCCTCGACGCGGATCTTGAACGGCGTCTCACCTCGGACTACCTGCTCACCGAATGGCCCCGGATCCGCAGCGAGACCGGGTTGCCGCTGTCGAGCCCCGCCGACGGTGACCGGACCCCGTGGCTGCGGGTGCTGCTGCGCGACGCGGTGGAAGCGGACCCCGACATCGAGCAGATGCCCGACGGCCCACCCGTCACGCTCCAGCGCTGGGCGTTCGGCGGCTGGGAGGTGGCGGAGAGCGGCGGCGCAAGCGACCTGCGGACCGTACGCGTGCCGTTCACCTATTCGCACCCGCTGCCGGCGGACAGCGGCAGCGTACTGCGGCGGATGGCGCTGACGGTGCAGCCGACCGTGACGTACAACCAGGCGTCGACCTCCGCGACGGTCACCGGCGCGGTGCAGGCGCTGACGCTGCTGCGCAGTCGCGAGCGCTCGTGGCCCTACCGCTACCGGATGCGGTGGCAGCTACGCATGGGCGACGACGCGAGCCGTCCGTGGGCCGACCTCGAGAGCCCACCGCCCGAGCGGTTGACGGTGTGGTTCCCGAAACACCTGGTGGAGGCCCCGAGCCCGGACGCGGAGCGGCTCGTCCCGGCGCCGCTGGACATCCTGCGTACCGACGTGCCCCTGTTCGGTGTGCAGTCGGTGCTGAACGCCGACCTGATCTTCCGCGACGTCATGACGTCGTTCCGGCCGCACCTTCCCGGGTTGTCGAAGGCGTCGAGACGGGACCTGTGGGAGTTCTTCGGCGAGTACAGCCTGCGCGCCAACATCCCGTTGGCGTGGACCGGCAGCCACCCGTCGCCGCTGTTGTTCGACGACGACGGGTCCGTGATCGGATACCTCCGGATGCGGACGACGTTGGTCCCACGGGAGGTCACCGGTCCACCGACGCAGGACGCCGTGCTGGAGTCGCACGTGCTGCGGATCCTTCGGGTCGACGGTTCGGCAGAGGTCACCAACGCGGTCGGCGTCGACGTCTTCGCGAATCTCGGCATGTCGGCGTCGCCGGCCGCTCCCGACACCGAGCCGACCGGCGGATCCGTCCGGGGGCAGGTCGGTGCGCGGCACCAGGTGTCGCACACGCTGGGATCGGGTGGTGGGGCGCGCACCTCGCACTCGCTGCGGGTGCGCAAGCCGCTGATCCCGCAGGCCGTCGACGTCATCTTCGAGGTGGAACTGGTCCGCGCGACGGGTGTCGCCGCCCGCCCCGAGCCGGAGACGCCGCTGGGCTCCGGCGAGCCGCACCGGGCGATCCTGCGGGTGCCGTCCGCCGATCTCGTCACCCGACGGCCGACCACGCCGCGTTACCTACCGCCCGAGATCGCGCAGCTCCGCTCGATCGGCGTCTCCACCACACCGTTGCGGGTCACGGCCGACGACGCGTTGTTCGCAGCGGTCGAGACCTGGCTGACGGAGCACGGCTTCCTGCCGCCCGAGGACGAGTCGGCGCTGGAGAAGCTGACCGACGAGGCGACCAGGGTGCAGCGCCTGGTGAACGCGCGCAAGCTCGACGTGGCCCGCTCCGGTGTGGGGCTGCGCGGCGCCGTGGACGAGATGATCGAGGGCGGCTACCCGATCGTCTTCGAACTCCCGGTCCGGGGCGAGATCCAGCGTGCCGAGGCGCGCATCGTCGCCGAACGCCGCTTCACCGGCGGACCCCAGGGAGGAGTCGTCCACTTCCTGTTCCTGCCCGACGTCCAGACGCTGAACTGGACGGGTTCGACCCTGCCTGCCAGTGAGGGACGTAGTCGTTCACCGTTCGGCTGGAACGGTGGCGTCGCCGGTTCCTCCACCAACCCGACCGGAACGACCGAGGCGGATCGGCCGGTGCAGGGTCTCTCCGGCGGCGTCAACCGCTTCTCCCGGCCCGCCACCATCACCGACACCAACATCGGGTTCGGACAGGAGTCGTACGCCCTCAACCCGACCGGTGACGGTTCGCAGGCGTTCCAGGTGCCGGTGCGGTTCCGCCTGGAGATCTCGTGGAGCCACGGCGATGCACCCGCGCCGGCCAAGGCCGACGGGATGTTCGCGTTGGCGGTGCCCACCTACCGCACGCTCGCCGAACCGGCGGATATCCGGCCGCACCAGGATCCCGCGCCCCGGGACGTCACCGCCCAGGATCTCGCCCGTCTGGACCAGCCGGACGAGGTGATCTACCGCAACGGGGTGCTGCGGTTGCCCAGCCTGGCCCATGTGGACCGGGTGGAGGGCAGCCGGGTGATCCGTGCGGTGGTCAAGGCCCTCATCGGCACGGGACGTCGCGCGGTCACGGCCGTCGACCAGCCCACCGACGTACTCCCCCGCATGCCGGGCGCGTACCCGGTCGACGACGTGGCGGCGCCGCCGGTCGGGGGCGACCTGGAGATGCAGCCGGTGCGGCCTCCACGCAGGCCACCGAGGGTGGCCGAGGCGGAGCGACCGCTCGCCATGCCCGGCGCCTTTCCGGTCGACGAAACGACGGCACAGACGCAGGAGGCCGGCGACGCGCCGGCCGCCGAGGAACCGGTGCTCTGGCCGTGGGTCGGGGATGCGGCGCGATGGCTCGGCCAGACAGCGGTGGTCGGGTGGGCGTGGGCGAAGCGGCGGGCGGTCGGCGAGCCGCTGGACCGACCGGAGACCATGGCACAGGAGGTGGCGCACGCGGCGTTGTCGCCGCACCATCTGGTGGCCAACGCCCTGCAGGTCTTCAACAACCAGTACGTGACCGAGAACATCGGCGGGCACGGCATGGTGTCGGGCACCGACGTGTCGGTGACGGTCGAGGGCTATCTCACCGACGTGAGACTGCTGCCCGCACCCGGCGTCATGGACATGGAGAGCTGGCTGCAGTCCTTCGACGGTTCGTCGCAGACGGCGGAGGTCAGCGTCGGGTACGAGCTGCCGACGACGCTCACCGGCACGTACGGCAGCGTCCCGCAGTTCGTACCGTCCGGGACGTACACCCATCTCCGACGCACGGACACCCGCACGACGTTCAGCGACAACACGATGGCGTTCCGGGTCACGACCGAGAACGACGTCACGGTGCTCCGCTTCTCGGCGAAGGCCGTCTATCTGATCACGGTCACCAAGGGCATCCGCAACGTGGTGGCCGGGACGCTCGCGGGCCGGCCGTTCTCCGAGTGGCAGGTGGTGGTCGAGCTACCCGAGGCCGTGGAGTTCCTGCTCGTCGAGAACGACCTGCTCAACCACCCGGAGTTGCGGCAGATCCCCGGCGTCGCGCCGGCCGACCCGCAAACTGTCGCGATCGCCGACCGCACGCTGCCCTCCTGGTTCGTGCACGGCCACGGCAGGCTCGGTTTCGGCGTGGCCACCGCAGTGCTCCCCCAGGGCCCCCGTCCGCAGTTGCGCACCCACGTCCGCGCGCTGGTCGAGGCCCAGGCACCGGGGGTGACCCGCCCCGGCCACGCCGCCTACCTGCCCGGTGTCCGATCACGGATCGCCGACCACACGTCCGCCCTCGGGCTGCGGACCCTGATCAACATCGGCCCCGAGGGCCGCGCCTCGTTCCACTTCGTGCACCGGTCATGGCTCGGGCCACGGCTGGTCGAGGTCGAGTTCCGCGCGCAGCCGGTGGAGGACGCCACCCAGCTCACGGCGCGGCGAGGCCGGCCGACCTCGTCCAGCGCGGGCCTGGACACCATCCTGGCCCACTCGTCCGGCGAAGGCGGCTCACTGCTGACCCCGGGCGCGAGCAAGCAGAGCGTCACCCGGGTCGTCGCCAACAGCGCCGCGTTCTCCCTGATGGCCAAGCAGCACGGCCACCAGGCACAGCCGACTCTCTCGATCGGCAGCCAGCACCAGCGTGTGCAGACCGCGACGTCGCTGCGCGAGTACCGCACCTGGGAACGGACGATCGCCACCACCCAGTTCGACCGTGTCCCCTACACGCTCGGCGTGGCCGCCCGCTCGATGCCGTTGGACGACGCGCTCGTCGTCCAGGTGGGCCGGGCCGCGCTCAACGGGCTGCTCTCCCCGGGCCGTCTCGTCCGGCTGGCCTGGCCGAACCTGCCGACGCTCAGTGCGGTCGGTGAGTCGTCCCACGCCTTCGCGGCCCTGGTCACGTTGCGTTTCAGCGAGGCGGAGACACCGCGGGTCCCGGTCGCGGACCAGCGGCGGGTCTCGCCGCTGCTGCTCACCTCCGCCCCGACCTCCGTCGTACCCGCGCCCACCGACGCGGTCGTCATCGAGCTGGAGATCCCGGCATCGGTCCGTGACCTGGTGACCGGCCCGTCCTGGCGGCCGAGCCGGCCGTTCTCCGTGTACGACTTCGACGCGGTCACGCAGCTCGCCCAGGCCATCCGGACCGTCGACCCGTCCCTGGCCGACGACGATCAACTGCACAACTCCACCTCCGCCGAGGGTATCTTCGTCCGCCTGTCCAGCCTCGCCCGCACGGGCCGGGTCACCATGCTGGAACCCGCCGCGGTGGGCCGGTTGCTGGGCCGCGCGGGCAGGCCGGGTACGTCGCTGCAGTTCGCGCTCTTCTCCCCACAGCCCGCGAGTTCCAGCCGCAACGTCGCCATCGACGGCATCAACGCCAACACCGACAGCTTCACCACGACCGTGGCCGGGTCGGTGATCCCGACGATGACCTTCGGCGACGCCCACCCGCTGACCCGGGACGTCACCAACACCGGTGGCCCGACGGTGCCGGTTCTCGGGGTCGACGCGCCGCACGGTCAGGGCGTCGGCGGCTCGGCGCAGCGCCGCGAGATCCTCCGGTTCGGCACCCCCATGGAGTCGGCCGCCGGGCTCGGCACACCGGGATACCAGGTCGTCGCCGTCGCCGTGGTCCGGGTCGACGGTCCCCACGGGACCCGGTGGGTCGTCGGCAACATCGAGATGCGCACCACGGAAGCCCCGCCCGTCCCGGCACCGGTCGAGGTGGTCACGCCCAGGGCACCGGAACCACCCACTCCTGCCCCGGACGTCGCGCCGACGCCCGCACCGAGCGTGGCTTCGTTGGACGTCACACCGACGCCGCCGGGGCGTTCGCCGAGCATCGCCTCGCTGGACGTCGCGTCGGCCTCACCGGTGCGCTCCGCACCGCGTACACCGCGAATCGCGTCGATGGACGTGGACGTGGAACCGGCGGTGGTGATCGCGCACGACGACGTCGCGTCCCTCGGGGACGAGACCGGCGCGGAGCAGACGCCGGCCGACCTGCCGTCCACGTCGGCGGCCCCACCGTCCGTCGCGTCGACGGTCCGCGCGGACGGCGGTCCGGCGGTCGTCGTCGCCGACCCTGTCCAGGACGACCCGCTGATGCCCGAGGAGATCAGATCCGTGGACGGGGTCTGGTTCGCCGGTGCACCGCCGGGACCGCGCGACGAGCTGGCGCTGGCCTCGCTGACGCAGGCAGTACGCGCGGCGGGAGCGCAGCGGCACGTCGTGATCGTCAACACGCCCCCGCTACAACCGCAGCACGCCTCCGTCGTCGCGGCGATTCGTCAGGCGGTGGATCGGCTCGCCTGGTGGGACGGGCGTGGCGTGGTCGTCGCGGTGCTGCGCGCCGACTCGCTGCTGGAGGCGTGGCTCGACCGTGCGGCGGTGGTGACCGTACGGCGGGTACCGGCACCGGTCGACAAGGACCGGGTGGCCCTGGACACCGTATGGGAGCTTCGCGGCACCGGTGGTCGGCGCGAGCTGTTCCGGGAACGACCGACCGCCGACCTGGTGACCGCAGCGGTCGAGGCGAGCCGGGCGGTGGCACGCCCACCGCTGCCACGGGACCTGGCCCGGTGGCTCTCCACCAACACCTGGCCGCAGCGGCAGGCCATTCTCGACGAGTTCGGGGAGCGGCTCGTACGCCCTGAGCTGCTCGACGCGCTCGAACAGAGCATGACCGCCGAGGGACGCCCGGGGGGCGTGCTGACCTGGCTCGACCAGGTTGGTCCGTGGCAGGTGGCCGAGCGGATCAGACACGACTCGGATCGCGTTCGCCACGAGCTCGGGGTGGCCGATTCCCACAGCACGCGGCGCGGGATCGCCAACCGGGTGCTGGAGGAGATGTGGGCGGAGAGCCGCGCCGCTCGGGAACTCGCCGCGATGTCCGTGCTCCTGCGGCGTGAGCTGGCCGCCCGTGAGGACACCGCACCCCCGGGTGAGGCGGTGGCCGCACCGGTCGTCACCGACCCGTGGAGCCCACATCCTCCGGTCGCCGGGCTGTCAGCCGGGCAGATGTTCGCCTACCTCACGCGGAGCGAGCCGGAGTGGCGGGATCCCCACGCAGGCCGATTCCTGCTTCGCGCGGTGTTCGACCGCCGACTGTCGTACGACGACTACGCCGCACTGGTCCTGGCGGGCGGCACCAGCACGAGCCAACGGGTGGAAGGCGTCATCGCCACGGCGGTCGCCGTCGTCCTGGAGCTGT
The DNA here is from genome assembly GCF_053589795.1 of Micromonospora sp. NPDC003241. Taxonomy (NCBI): domain Bacteria; kingdom Bacillati; phylum Actinomycetota; class Actinomycetes; order Micromonosporales; family Micromonosporaceae; genus Micromonospora; species Micromonospora sp. NPDC003241. The sequence continues at coordinate 126,171 of NZ_JBSFSO010000007.1, forward strand.
CCCGACGGGTCCCCGATGAGGACCGCGACGAGGAGGTCCTCCGCAGCATCGACGACGTGATCACGAGCGTGCAGTGCCTGATCGACCCGACGCTGCGGGTGGAATGGGTGTCGCGGACCGACCCGGCCTGGTGGAGCGGTACGCCGCTGGCCGCCAGCCTGCACCATGACGGCCGGCTCTCGTCCACGTCAGCCCGACTCGACCACCTGGCCGCGCTGATCGCCTCGTGCGGCTACTGATGCCGACGAGTTCTTGCCACGACATCAGCTACCTGGTCCCCGGCCAGGGTGCCCTGACCCTGGTCCTCTCGACATTCGGGGCTGCGGAAGGCAATTCATGTTGGATAGTGTCTGCCTCGCTACGGCGTGTGTTGGACGCCAGTGCCCCGCAGCGGACCGGAAGGACGGCATGGCCAGCATCGAGCAAGTCAAGGCCGAACTTGCCCAGGCAGCCGAGCAGTGCAACGCCACGACGAACCAGATCAGAGCTGCCATCGAGGGCACCGAGCAGGTGCTCTCCCGACTGCGGGCGGTCGCGGCCGGCACCGGACATCCCGCGATCTCGGAGGCGATCAGCCGCGCCGAACAGAGCAAACAGCGGCTGATCGAGGCGGCCACCGTTCTCCAGGGCAGCACCCAGGCCGCCCGGCAATACATCAGCATCCTTGGTTGACCGGTGAGCGTCGGCGAGGTCAAGGCAGCTCTCGGCGAAGCCAACCACCTGCTTGAGCAGGGCAAGAAGACGGTTGAGGGTGTCGGCGACTCTCTGGACGTCGTCTCCGCGCTTGTCCTCGCCACCCTGCACGACAGCCAGCGAGCCGAGGCCATGCAGGCACGCAAGGCCCTCGCCGAGGCGACACGCGAGGTCAAGTTGACCCTGCGAGCTATCAACGCCGCTCAAGAAGGCGGCAACGCATTCCGGAGAGTACTGGGATGAGCAGCCTGCTCGCCCAGGTCATCGCCCAACTCAAGTCGGCCGTGGACCAACTGGACGCACTCGCGGTACGCGCCACGCGCGCCGCCACAGATGTCACCGAGGCAAACAACCGGTACGTGGCGGCCGGCAGGGGTTCCGATCACCCGACGCTCCGCGCGGCGGTGGCCCAGAGCCGCATCGGCACCGACAAGGCTCACCGGTTAGCGCGGCTCAGCAGCGAAGCAGCCCGGAGTGTGAGTGCGTACCTCAATGCCATCGCACCGGGCTCGGTGCCTCAGGCAGCCGCCGCATCCGGGCCACCTTCTGGCGAGGATCTCGTGGCCGACAGCGACCGACGCGACCTCACCCGGTCGAGAGTGGGCGGATTCCTGAACCGCTTTGCACGAAAAGCCGACGATGCGCAGGACCTGGCGTCAGAGTCGACTCAGGCGCTTACACAGTGGGCCAAGGCCCTTCGCGATACCAACGGTCCCGCCGGCACCCAATCAGCCGGAACCGGAACCCCGCCTACCCCGGCGCCCTCACCTCGGCAGAAGATAGATGGGGCAGAAGCCGCAGGCAACCTTGTCGTGGTCGGTCTGCTGGCTGGTGTGGCAACGCATCGCGCGGCCAGATTGATCCGCAAGTGGAGAGCGAAGGGACAACAAGAGTGACGAAGCAACCGCTCGGCGACCTGATCCGAGCTCTAGCCAAAGCTGACTGGGATGCTGTCGACACTCTGGTGGTCGAGATCGGCCAGCACGGAATGGCGAACAGCCTGCGGGATATCGGGGCCGCCTTCGCCCTCGCCGCCAACCGACGCTTCGGCCCCGACACCACCCCTACCGTGGTGGCTCAGTGGGTAGCCGGGCTCCGCGCTCAATACCGAGGACATGAGCCCTTCCCGGCCCTCGAAATGGAGGGTCTCATCCGAGCCGCCCTCGGCGAACCGGAACTGGTCGACACCATCGCCCCCGAGACAGCGCTCGGCGCCGAACTTTTCATGCTCGGACAGATTCTCCTTGAAGAGAACCTGAGTGCGACGGAACTCGACGAACTCGTGACGGACGCGGAGGAACTCGCGGCCGAGCACCTGTAGGCATCGGTCGTCGGGTAGCAGCGTTCTCAGCAGCCCGACGACCTCTTCGGCGGTACCAAAGTCGAGCGTCCTGGGCGGCGCGGCCCACCTACCTTCAGCCCTGCACCTCGGCGGGCCTTCCGTCGGACCACAGCGACTCGAAGTGCTCCACGTACCGGTCGAACACTCCGCCGTCCTGCGCACGCCGCAGGTGCAGCGTCACGGAGTCCTGCCCGAGCCCTGCACCGATGTGGGTGGCGACGATGGCCTCATCATCGAAAATCCAGACGGACATGGCGATATGGCGATCGGACAACCGGACCGGAACCCCTGCGTCGACCTTGCTGATCTCAGCCCGTGTCATCGCGATGCGCGTCGCCAAGGTGAGCGGGGTCGCTTCCAGCCGGTCTCGTTCGGCCGTGACCGGACTGTCCGGATCGCCGAGCAGGAAACGCACGTCAGCCCCGGCCTTGGCCTTGGCTGCGAGGACTGCGGCACCATCGGGCACTTCCAGCCACACGAAGTAGCTGGTGTAGCCACCGAACCACAACCGGGATTCGGCACGCGCGATCGCTTCGCGGAAGATCGATCGGGGAAGGTCGGCCCGGCGTGGGTACATGCCAACCAGTTCCCGGTCAGTCCCAAGCTTCGCAGCGCGCCGGATGATGTCGGGCCACAGCATGCTCACATCTTTGCTCAACACCGCTCCACGGCCTTCGCGTCCGCCTCGCATCGTTGAGCGACGCCACCGCTCGTCAGTCCTCGTCGGCGGCCCGAGGCTGTCGGTACTTGGCGATCCACTCCTCGATGTCCTCGGCAAGCCACACCTTCATCCCCCGTAGCTCCTGGTAGGGCTTCGGGAAGGTGGGGTACCGGGCGAGCTGCTGGAACCGCTGCCGCGAGACGTCGAGGCGCTGCGCGATCTCGTAAGGCCCCATCAGGCGGCCTGGCCCACGGTCCACGCTTCCGAACGTAGGTAGACGCACCCTATCCTTTTGGCAATTGCCTGTTGACTAGACGATCGGGTGGATGCAAACCTGAGCGGGTGAACCAATACATCTCTAACCGAGATCATCTGACTTCTTTCGCTGTCAGCGTCCCGTCATCCCCAGCCGAAGCACCCCCCAGTTCGGGCAGCGACCGGGCTCCCGACCCTTTAGAGAGGTGAGGGTGTCGTGCTTGTCGAGATGGTGCCGGTGCTGCTTGGTGCCGTACTGCTGGGGTTCCTGGCCGGGCTGTTCGCGTTTCGGGTGAAGTCGCGGTGGTGTCCGCGCTGTGGGGAGTCGACCGACGCGATGCCCCCGACCGGCGGCAGCAGATGAGCCACCGGCGTGACCACAACTCCGCACCCCTGGGGCGGCGGGTGGCCGAACTGCGGGCACACCGGGGCATGACCCAGCAGGCGTTCGCGGATCGGCTCGGCAAGTCGAAGAGCTGGGTCGACAAGGTCGAACGCGGCGTACGTCAGCTCGACCGGTATTCGGTGATCCAGGAGATCGCCGACGCGCTGCGCCTCGATCCCGAGATGCTCCTCGGTCCCCGCCGGCCGCCACCCACGACGCCGAGTCTGGACGGTGTCGACGCCATCCGGGCCGCACTGGCCCGCTACCAGCACCAGCCGGAGCACACCGTCACGGCGCACCAGGCTGGCCGACAGGTCGCGCACGCCTGGATGAGCTACCTGCACGGCCGGTACCCGCAACTCGTGGGAACCCTGCCCGGCCTGCTCGACGCGACCCACGGTCTCCGAAGTCTGCTGGCGTCGACCTACCGGATCACCGCCGCCGTACTGATCAAACTCGACCACGCCGACCTCGCCTGGCTCGCCGCCGACCGGGCCGTCGCCACCGCCGCCGGTGACCCCGCCCACGCCGCCAGCGCCACCATCGCCGTCGCCCAGGCGCTGCGTGCCCTCGGCCATCACCGAATCGCGCTCACCGCCGCGCTCACGGCGGCGGACACCACGGACGACGACGCCGTACGCGGCACCCTGTTCCTCCAGGCCGGGCTCGCCGCCGCCGGTGACGGTGACCGTCGCAACGCCCACGACCTGCTCGACCACGCCGCCGTTCTCGCCGACGGGCCGATCGACCACACCGACGAACACCACACCGGCTTCGGGGCGGTCGCCGTCCAGGTGGCACGCGGCCTCGCCGCCCACCGCCTCGGCGACACCGTCGAAGCCGTCCAGCGACACGAACACGCCCTCGCCAGCGACGGCTGGTCACGACTCCCACCTGAACACCGCGCCGCCCATCTGATCGACGCCGCCCGCGCCTACCTCGACGTCGGCGATCCCGGCCGGGCCGGACACGCTCTGCTCGACGCCGACAGCGTCGCGCCCGCCGAGGTCCGCAGTCGCCCCGTCGCGCGTACCCTCCTCGCCGAGATCATCCAGCGCGGGCCCGCACCGGCCGACGTTGCGCGACTGGCCGCCGTGATCGGCCTGATCCGCCAGCCCTGACCACGCGACCCACGAGTCTCGACCTCGCCCGGACGGCCTTGAGGCATGGTGCACGAAGTACCGCTCGGCGAGCTGATCCGCGCCTTCCCCCGAATCCTGGGCAGCGCCGCCCGTCGTCAGTTAGTGCCCGCGTGAGTGGGACGAAGATTGACTTCGGGTCGTGCGAAACGGAGACTCACTGGCGCGATTCGCGGCCCAACCCTGGCTATTCTGAACGCCCGTTCCGTGACTGTGGGAGATGGGCGTGGAGCCACGATGGAATGCGGACCCGACGGCGACGTTCACGCGACGACTTGGCCGCTCGGCTGGTGAGCTGGGCGAGAGTGGCGGCACGACGACCTGCCCTGACATCTGGGAGCTCTCGAATGGTGACGTGGCGGTCATCGGCCGCGACCTGACCGATGCCTACGCCAGCCGGCTTCCGGACGGCGTCAGCGTCGGCAGCGACGAGCGTCTGGTCGTCATCCCGCGCAGCATGATCCTCGCTGCGAAGCCGGACATCCCGGATGCGTGACCTGCTCCGGATGACGTCCGGGGAACGGCTGAGTCTGTCGGCCTATGAGGCGGACTTCTACGCCACGGTGGAGTCCATTGACGAGCCGATCCTGAAGACCGAGCGGATGCAGACGTTCCGGGAGCCCGGCAGCCCGAGCTGGGAGGCGTTCGACGCGGGCAGGTGGGACGAGGCGTTGCTGATCGCAGCGCAGCCCAACCCGGATCTGGCGCAGTTCTTCGCTCTGCTCGCCGAGCGAGAATCCGGGCTTCACCGTCTGCGGATCGTGGAGCTACCGCTCACGCCGTACCTGATCTGGGAATTGAATTTCCTCCGTTTCCGCGCCGAGGCTGGTGAGCTCATTCGGGTGCTCACCGCCGACAAGGTCTGGGAGTACGAGCAGGAGCACGGCGTGGTGCCGGAGCTGATGGTGGCTGGCGACAGGGCCGTGTACGACGTCCGCTACGACGCCGACGGAACTCCGATCGGCGCGGAGAAGTTCACAGAACCGCAGGTTGTCGAGGGCTGCCGATCGCAGGTACGGGTAATGCTCGCCCGGGCGGAGCCGTTCGACTCGTTCTTCGACCGTGAGGTCGACGGGCTGACACCACCCGACGCCCACCTGTAGTAGCCTCGCCTCCACGTTCGAGCGTGGAGGCGGGTGTCCCGGTCACGGATGGTCACCGATGTGGCTCGCCGATCGATGACGCCGACCGTACTCCTCCTCGCAGTGCTGGCGATCCTTGCTGCGGTGCTGCTGTCTCCCGCCGGGCTGCTCTGGATCGGCGAGAGACCCGGTTACGACTGGTCGTTGCTCGGCAACGTCGGTGAGGCTTATGGAGCAGCCTCGGCGATCCTCGCCGGTCTCGCGCTCATGGGGGTCGCCATCTCCCTGATCATTCAAGCGAGGGAGGCCAAAGCAGCTCGCGAGCAGGCACTTCGCGCGCTGCACACCGACCTGCTCAAGATGGCTATCGTCCCGACGAGCGCGGCGTTTCACCCTGATCGTGGACCGGAGCTACCAGGCGGCCGTCACTGCGGGTCCGCCAGCCGATGCGACGGACGGCCGATCATCGTCGAACGATCGCGCGGTAGGTCCTGACCCGCATGAGGCGCAGAGCGGAAGGCCCCAGAGCCGCGCAGTAGACCTGGCGCTTGGTGCCGTCCTCGGCGGCGGTGTGGCACTCGCCGCCCGCTACCTCGTCCGACACGGCCGCGCTACCAGCGGAGAAGGCTGAACCCGCACAATGGCGGCGCCGCCGCCGGGCAGCCCACTCCGGGCCGAACTCGGCCAGGCCACCACCGCGCTGCGCCAGTTCCGGCAGGTACTGACCCACGTACGCGCCGCCTCCCCCACCGCTCTCGAACTACGCCGCAACATCGGCATGGTGTTGCTCTCCGAAGGTGAGGCGGCCGACGCAGTCGACGAACTGCGGCCGCAGCACGATGACCTCTGCGTCGTCTACGCCCCTCAGCACGACGAGACCCAGGAAGTCGCCGAAGTCCTCGCCCGGCTCCGACTCACCCACTGACCCGGACGTTAGGAAGGGACCCCTGCTATACACGAGGCGTTAGCAGGGGTCCCCTCCTCTCACGCGTCAGCCGCGCGGGCACGTCCTGTCGGTGGGCGGCATCGTGGTACCGCGACGAGCCGCCGACTCAGAGCCAGTCGTGTTCGCGGGCGTACCGGGCCGCCTCGTGGCGGGTCCGGGTCTGCGTCTTGCGCATCGCGTTGGAGAGGTAGTTGCGGACGGTTCCGGGCGCGAGGTGCAGTCGGACGGCGATGTCGGCGACCGAGTAACCCTCGCCGGTGACCCGCAGCACGTCGGCCTCCCGTTCGGTGAGCGGGCAGTCCTCGGTGATGGCCAGCGCGGACACGTCCGGGTCGATCCAGCGTTTGCCCGCGTGCAGGGTGGCCACGACCGAGGTGATGTGGGCCGGCTCGGCGGACTTGCTGACGAAGCCCTGGACGCCGAGCCGCAGCGCCTTGCGCAGCACGCCGGGGCGGGCGTGCCGGGTCAGCATGAGGACCACCTGGTCCGGGAGCGTACGCCGGATCTGCGCGACCGCGCCGAGGCCGTCCACGCCGGGCATCTCCAGGTCGATGACGAGAACGTCCGGCCGGTGCCGCAGGGTGGCCTCGACGGCGGACTGGCCGTCGTGCGCCTCGGCCAGGACGGTGATGTCCCCTTCCAGGGGAAGCAGGGCGGCCAGGGCCGACCGCAGCAGCACCTCGTCGTCGGCGAGCACGATGGTGGTCATCACCCGTCCCTGCCCACGGTCGAGGTGGTGCCGGCGGGAACCGGCGGAAACGTCGCGGCGGTCCGGAACCGCCCCTGTCGCTGTTGCACGGTCAACTCGCCTCCGTCGTCCGCCACCCGCTTGCCGAGAACGGACAGCCCGCTGAGTTCGACGGGTCCGTCCCCGGTCACGCCGTCGTTGACGATGGTGATGCCCGACTCGGAGAGGGTGATCTGGACCTGGGTCGCCTGCGCGTGCCGCAGGATGTTGGTGGTCGTCTCGCGCAACACCTGGCCGAGCAGCTCACCGACCCGGGAGTCGACCTCGCCCTCCCGGGTCACCCGGACCCGGATGCCGGCGGCCTCGAAGAGGTTCTTCGCGTTCTCGATCTCCGCGGTGAGGTTGAGCCGCCGAGACGCGTGGGCGAGTTCCTTGGTCTGCGCGATGGTGTCGCTGACCAGCGCGTACGTCTCCCGCAGTTCCTTCTCCGCCCGCGCGGTGTCGCGGACCATCAGCTTCTGCGCCAACGCGATCTTCAGCTTGACCACGTGCAGGGTGTGGCCCTGGATGTCGTGCAGGTCGCTGGCGAAGCGGAACCGTTCCCGCACGACCGCCAACTCCGCCTCGCGTTCCCGGGTCTGTTCGAGTTCCCGGATCAGGTCGTAGAACCGCTCCCCCACCACCGTCATCAGCGTCACGACGACGGTGAGGGCGGCCGGGACGAGGACGTAGGGGACCAAGACCTGGCGTACGTCGTCCCGCTCCACCAGGAGTCGTGTCGCACCGACGGCGGCGACGTAGGCCAACAACGCGACCGCCGCCAGGACGCGTCGTCGCACCTCGCGCAGGGCGAGGGAGCCCACGGCGCAGACCCCCCACCAGGCGTTCGGGCTGCCGGTGATCAGCGTACCGAGCGGCCACACCGCTGCCGCGACGATCAGGCAGGGTAGGGCGACCCGCGCGAGGTCGTCCGCGGTCCACCGCTCGAAGGCGACCAGGGCCGCCACCACCCCCGGGGCCAGGACGAGAGCGTGCCACCAGGTACGCGAGTCGAGGTACAGCAGGAGCAGCGCGGCGAACACCACCGGCGGGAGCGAGGTGATGAGGTTGATCCGACGCAGCCGTCCCCGCGTCGACTCGGTGAAGCGCGCCGAACTTGCAGTCACCACCCCAGTATCCGGCAGTGACCGGTCCCGACCAGTGACACCACGTCACATCCGGTCATGACGTGCGCGCACTGACGGGTGCCGACGATCCGCGCTGTCATGGATGCATGTCCAGCACCCCAGTCATCGACGTCGAACGCCTCAACCTGACCTACGGCGACTTCCACGCCGTACGGGATCTCTCCTTCCAGGTGCGGCGCGGCGAACTGTACGCACTGCTCGGCACCAACGGGGCCGGGAAGACCTCGACCCTGGAGGTCGTCGAGGGGCACCGGAAGCCGACCTCCGGCACGGTGCGTGTCTTCGGGCACAGCCCGCAGGACCGCCGTGCGGTACGTCCCCGAATGGGCGTAATGCTCCAGGAGAGCGGATTCTCCCCGGACCTCACGGTTCGTGAGTCCGTCGGTCTGGTCGGCCGGCTCACCCGGCGCACGGACGATGTCGACCGGGTACTCGACCTGGTGGACCTCACCGGCCGGGCCGGCCGGCGGGTGTCGCAGCTCTCCGGCGGTGAGAAGCGGCGGCTCGACTTCGCCACCGCCGCCTACGGCACCCCCGAGCTGATGTTCCTGGACGAGCCGACGACCGGCCTGGACATCCAGTCCCGCGACGACGTCTGGGCGACAGTGGACCGGATGCGGGAGAACGGTGCCACCATCGTGCTCACCACGCACTACCTGGAGGAGGCGCAGCAGCGCGCCGACCGGATCGGGTTGATGCACCAGGGCCGTCTGCACCGCGAGGGCAGCGTCACCGAGCTGACCCGTACCCTGCCGGCCGTCATCCGCTTCACCCTGCCCACGGCGGTGCCGGCGCTGCCGCTGCCGGCGGTCGTCGACGCCGACGGCACGGTCGTGGCCGAGACCTTCGCCCTCCAGAAGGACCTGCACCTGCTGCTGCGGTGGGCCGAGGACCAGGCCGTGGAGCTGCGGGACCTCACGGCCGGACCGACCCGGCTCGACGACGTGTTCCGCGCCCTCGGTAACTGACCGCACCTTCGACAGGAGTGTCACCGTGTTGTCCATCGCGTCCAGCGAGCTGATCCAGATCTTCCGCAACCGGCTGGTCCTGATCACCAGCCTCATCGTCCCCGTCGCGGTCTGCGTGTTCTTCGTCCGTCAGCACGAGACCTTCGCGGCCATCGGCAGCCTCGGCTACATCGCGGCGATCGTGATGTTCACCGTGGCCGCGTTCGGGCTCTACGCCACCGCCGTCACCACCCTGGCCTCGCGGCGGCAGAACCTGTTCCTCAAGCGGTTGCGCTCCACCGCCGAGAGCGACACCGGCATCCTCGCCGGCCTGTTGCTCCCCGTCGTCGTCCTCGCCGTGGTGCAGGTGACCGCCATCCTCATCGCCCTGGCCGTCGTCGCCGGTCAGCCCTCCGACGTCCTCCTGCTCGTGGTGGCGACCATCGCCACCCTCGCCATGATGGTCGGCCTGGCACTGGCCACCGCAGGCCTGACGAACTCCCCCGAGCACGCCCAGGTCACCACGCTTCCCGTCACGCTCGGCGTGATCGCCGTGGCAAGCTGGGTGGGTATCACCGGCACGGCGGACCTCGCCTGGCTCAAGCGGCTGCTGCCCGGCGGCGCGGCCACCGAGCTGACCATGAACGCGTGGAACGGCGGCGTCGCCGTGGCCGACTCCCTGCTCCTGCTGGCGCCCACGCTGGGCTGGGTCGCCGTCGCCGTCGCCCTCGCCACCCGACTCTTCCGCTGGGAGCCCCGCCGATGACCACCGACACCTGGAAGCCCTCGGACCCGCCGACCCTGGCCGAGGATCTCCTCCTGCTTCTCTTCCAGCCCCGGTCCGGCACCATCGCGGGCGAGAACACCCTCTTCTACGTACTCGCCGGGGCCGTCCTCGCCGACCTCGCGCTCGGCGGTCACCTGGCGACCACGGCGAAGGGACGGATCGGCGGCGTGGCGGACCACGTACCCTCCGACGACCTCCTGCGCTCGACCTGGGACTACGTCTCGGAGAAGCCCCGCAGCGCGCAGACCGTCCTGGCGGCGATCGGCCCCGGCCTGCGCCAACCGGTGCTGGACCGACTCGTCCGACGCGACGACATCCGTCAGGAAGCGCGCACCGTACTCGGTCTGTTCCGCTCCACGACCCTGCGGAACGGCGGCACCGACCGGCGTGCACCCCTGCTGGCCGAGGTCCGGCAGGTCCTCGTGGAAGGCGCGGAGCCGTCGGTCCGGGTCGCCGCGCTCGCGGCACTGCTCTCCGCCAGTGGAACGCTCCCCCAGTTCGATCACGAGATCCCGTGGACGTCGCCGGTGATCGAGCGCGCGAAGGACCTCGAACAGGGTGACTGGGGCGCCACCGCCGCAGCGGAGGCTGTGACCCGCACCGTGACGGCCACCGTCGTCAACAGCGCCGTCGCGGCCATCACCGTGCTCCCTCGGAGCTGAGGTCGCCGAGCGTGCGCAGCGCGGTCGAGGAGACCGCGGCCAGGTCGGGCTGGGCGGGCAGGAACACGGTGGGTACGCGCGCTGCACCTCGTCGGTGTCGGAATGTTTGACGCTGTTGACGGCGACGAGCACGACCACCTCGTCGAAGAGGTCGCGTGCCCGGCTCACCACGTTCAGATGCCCGGGGGTGAAGGGATCGAAGCTGCCGGGATACAGGGCTCGCACGCGTACACGACCGGGGGTGCGGGCGGTCGACGGCGCGGTCGTCACGGACGCAGGACCCGCTGTACGTCGCTGACGACCTGCGCCGAGGCGAGAGGCGCCCAGGAGGCGAACAGGTCCCGGAAATAGGAGCCGTACTGGTCCGCCACCGCAGGATCGCGCTCGATGATGTCCAGTTCGTTCACGATGGTGAGATCCACCAGCGCCCGGAGTCGCACCGCGTCCGGCACCAGCATCCGCCCGGTGAACCGGTCGAACACCTGGCCGGTCTCTGCCAGCTTCGGCCAGGTGCGCTTGCGGTCGCTGGCGCCGTACAGGTAGACGACCTCCTCGGCGTCGGCACCGACGAGGTCGCGCAGCACCGGGCGATCGGCCAGATCGAGCAGAGTGAGATCGAACCCGTCGGTGCCGTAGACGGCATGGGTGAGGCCGGCGGTCGCCACGTCACTGCCGCAGCCGAGGGCGGCGAGTCGTTCGCCGACCCGGCACAGGTGGGCGTACAGGGTGCCGCCGGGATGAGCGATCCGCTCCGCGCCGTGCTCACGGAGCCAGTCCCGCACGCCGCCGTCGGTGCGCATGGCCCAACCGTAGATGCCGGCTGTCGAATCCGTCGGCCTTGGTCGTGGGCAATACGTCACAGCGGGAAAGGCGGCCGAGGACCAAGGCTCGGACCCGGCAGGGACCAGGATCGCCCTAGGCTTCGTGGTCATGGCCGGTACGTCTGCGATGGCGATGTTCGCTGCACTGTTGGACCGGTCTGTGGCCCGGATCGGCGAGCTGGCGGCGGATGCCCGTCACACTGATCGACAGGAGATAGCCCGGATCGCGGATATCTGGGACAACAACACCTTTCCGCTGTTCGAGACGGCTCTCAGCCGCCCCGGTTGGTTGCGGGAACGGCGCGCGAGGTCCTCACTCGGCTGGATGGCGGCGTTGTCGCCCGACCGTCGGAAATGGATGATCGGGCAGTCGGTACTGATCGGACACCGGCTGGAGCCGCTGCTGCCTCCATCGGCGGCGCCTGCCGTGCACTACCGCGACTACCAAGGGCGGGTGCAACCCAACAGCGCCCCACTGACCCCATCGCTGGTCACCAGCATGTCCGATGACTACGACCTGGCCCGCGCCGAGGTCCGCACCGTGCGTGTCGAACGGGCCGGGCTGGATCTGTCCGGGCACATCGCCCTGAGTACGCCACGCCGCTACGCCGCCGGGAACCACGACGGGGACGCGGTCGTGCAGTTGTTCCTGTCCGACGTCGAGGCCGTACGGTTCGACAGCGACGACGCTGCAGGGTTGGCCCTGAGCGCCGACCCGGCCGCTGTCGAGGTTCGGTTCGGTCTGCACGGTCGCCTGCACGGCGCGTCGGCCGCCGTCTTCTTCGACGACTCGGCATGGCACTTGTCCCGGGCGGGTCGGGCCGCTGAGGCGACCACCCCGCACCGTCGTGCGGCCCGGCGACCGGAGCGACGGGCCACCTGGTCGATGATGCCCGCTGCCGCGCTGGACGCCGCCCAGGTGCTGCACCACGTCATGATTGCCATCCGCACGGTGCGCTATCCGCACGTGGTCGGCCGGATGCCGCTGCAGGAACTGGTGGACGCCTTCACCGATGCCGGCACTCGCATCCTCGGTGCCGCCAACGAACGCCGGGCAGGGCGCGACTGCGCGTTCCGGAAGTTGACCGAAGAATGGGTCAGCGCCGTTCCCCGCCTGGCCCACCGCATCGCGGAGCGGTTTCCCGAAGACCACTGGATCCGGACGGTGGTTCCAGTCGACGCGTCCCGGCCGGTAATGGTCGACCTACCGGACCGGGCGCAGCTCACCTTGGCCGCCTACACCACTGCCCACACCCAGTACGGCCGGACACGCGACGCCTCGGCGGTGGTGAACCTCGCCATTCCCGACGGCGCCGGCAGGTGGTCCTCGCAAGCGATCAGCATCGAGCGGCCCACGCGCCTGTCACTTGACACCGCCGCGTTCATCACGCCTCAAGCCCTCTCGTACGCTCCCGGCGGATCGCTCTCCCTCGGCGACCGCACTCTGCGCGTCACCCGCCACACCGAGGCCGAGATCGAGTGGCCCGACACCATCAACGATCGCCATTGACAGCAGCAGCGAGGCGTCCGCTGTCGACGTACGGTCGGCCGGCGCACCTGTCGACGCGTATCGCCGGTCAGCGGTGCTGGGTGGACAGGGCCGCGATCAGTGCCTGCGGCGCGACGGTGGCGGGACGGTCGCTGACCTGTCCGTCGCCGAGTTCGACGACCCGCCACACGCCGTCGCCGCGCAGCGCGAGGTCGACGGTGACGAAGGGTAGGCCGAGCCCGGGGATCAGCGGTGTGACCGAAGCCAGGTCGACCTCGGCCGTCGCGGCAGCGTCCGGGCTGTCGGGGTGCGGTCCGATCAGGACGCACTCGCCGTCGACCCACCAGGTGCGGACCTCGGCGGAGGTGAAGTGTTCGAAGCGCCGCAGCACGAATCCGCCCACGAAGTCGTCCTCGCGCAACTTCAGGAACCGGCGCGCGACGCGCCACGCCCCCGCGCCGTCGGCGAGGTCGGGAATGTACGCGGCCTCGTCCCAGTGGCGCTTCATCGACTTGCTGTAGTCGCGCAGTACCGCCGGTCCCGCGCCCAGTGCGGCACGGGCGCGGTCGAAGTCGGCACGCTCCGCGCCCGTGGTCCACACCGAGGGCGGGGTGACCGAAGCGAGTGCGGCGTACCAGCCGGGCAGTTCGTGCGCCCGCCGGTACTGCGCAGCGTCGGTCCGCAGCACCACGCCGCGCTCGGCGAGGGCCTCGGCGAGCGTGGCGTACTGCTCGCTGCGCAGCATCCAGCCCCGGTACACGGCCGTGCCGGGACCCTGGACCGGGGCGACCGCGCGGCGCGCGTCCCCGCCTCGGGCCAACGCGTCGTGGTCGACCACCGCCACCGTGAATCCGAGGGCACGTGCCGCCTGCGCCTCCGCCGCGAAGTGCTCGTCGGGTTGGCGTGGGCGCATCGGATTCGCGGGGATCATCAGGATCACGCACACATCCTGCCCCACAAGAGCTACCGGCCCTCCCCGCCGACGATCCCCGGCGTTCGACCGGTGACCAGGGCGGCGTACGGCGAGGCAAAGCCGACACCGACACATCGATACGACCGTCGATATGATCGGCCGACGATCGACGCCTGCGGAGGTTCGGATGCGGATGGCACGGTTCTCGGCGGTGTGGCGCGGTGCCCGTTCCCGATTGGACCGCTGGCTGTCCATCGCCCGTCTCCTCCCGCATGCGGGCATGCCGACGCTGGGCGCGGCCCTCGTGGTGAACGTCCTGCTCGGTCTGCTTCCCATCGGGTTCATCGTGGCCACGAGCGTGATGGTGCAACGGCTCGCCGAGGCGATCGGCGGGGACGAGCAGGCGTGGAGCGCGACGGTGCTCGCGTTGGGTCTCGCCGCGCTGGCCTTCCTGCTCCAGCAGGTGCTCGCGCCGGCGCAGACGGCCTTGGGGCACCTGGTGACCTGGCGGGTGGATGCCTGGTGCACCCGCCGCCTGATGACCTCGGCGTTGGTGGACGCGCCGATCTCGGCGTTGGAGGACGCGACGGAGCTGGATCGGCTGAGCCGGGCCCGGGAGGCGTTCGGCCGGACCATGCCGACCCCGGGCGACGCCGCCGCCGGTGCGTTGGCGCTGCTGCCCCGGTACGGGCAACTCGCCGGGGCGGTGGTGGTGCTCTGGGTGGCGCTCTCGCCGTGGGCGGCGGCCGTGGCCGGGGTGACGGCGCTCGTGGTGCGCTTCGGTCAACGTGGGGCGCTGGGACGGTTCGGGGCGTTCCTGAAAAGTCTGTTCCCGACCTGGCGACACGCGTCCTACGTGCGGTCGATGGCGGCGGGGGCGGCGTTCGCCAAGGAGATCCGGGTGTTCGGTCTGATCGGCTGGGTCCGGGAACGGCACCGCTCGGAGTACCTGGACTACCTGCGGCAGTTCTGGGCGGGCCGACGGCGGATCAATCTGCGTCCGTTCCTCGGGTACGCGGCGGTCGGCCTGGTCGGGGCGACGATCGTCTTCGTGTTGATCGCGCAGGCCGCCGCCGGTGGGCGGCTCAGCGTGCTCGAACTGGGGCTGGCGGTGCAGGCGGCGCTGATCCCGATCCGCTTCGGGGTGCACTTCCCGGAGAGCGACGTGCCGACGCAGTACGGGCTCCAGTCGTACGAGGCGATGACCGACTTCGCGCGGTCGGCCCGGTCGCGGGCGGCGCTGGCGGCGCCGGTCACCGGTGAGTCGGCGGCCGACCGCCCGGAGCGGGAGGTGCGGTTCGAGCAGGTGCGGTTCCGGTACGCCCCGCAGGGTGCGGAGGTCCTGCGGGGGTTGGATCTGACGTTGCCGGCGGGCCGGTCGACGGCCATCGTCGGGCTCAACGGCGCCGGCAAGACCACGCTGGTCAAGTTGCTGACCCGGTTGTACGACCCGGTGGCCGGCCGGATCACGGTGGACGGGCGGGATCTGCGCGAGTACGACGTGGCGCAGTGGCAGTCCCGGATCGCGGTGGTGTTCCAGGACTTCGTCCGGCTGGAGCTGAGCGCGGCGGAGAACGTCGACCTGGCGGCCGGCACCGACCCGGACGACGAGTCGCCGCTGTGGGCGGCGCTGGACCGGGCGGGGGCGCGTGAGGTAGTCGAGGGGCTGGACGCCGGTCTGCGGACGACGCTGTCCAGCCGGTACGCCGGTGGGCAGGACCTCTCCGGTGGGCAGTGGCAGCGGGTGGCGTTGGCCAGGGCGATGCGCAAGGTCGCCGCGGGGGCGTCGATGATCGTGCTGGACGAGCCCACGAGCCAACTCGACGTACGCGCCGAGGTGGACTTCTTCGACCGTTTCCTGGAGATCAGCCGGGGGTTGACGACGGTGGTCATCTCGCACCGGTTCTCGACGGTCCGTCGGGCCGACCACATCGTGGTGGTGGCCGACGGGGTGGTGCAGGAGCAGGGCACACACGACGAGTTGGTATCCGCCGGGGGCGGTTACGCCGAGTTGTTCCGGCTGCAGGCCGACCGGTTCGCCGACGCGGAGGCGGGCCGATGAGCGGGTTGGGGCGGGCAGCCCGGTTCCTGGTGGTGCTGGCGCTGCGGACCGACCGGCGGCGGGCCGGACTGGCCGCCGTCATGATCGCGGCGGGCTATCTGGCCTCGCCGATGGTGGCGGTGCTGCTCGGTCGGTTGGTCGACGCGGCGCTGGCGGCGCAGACGGACGTGGCGGTGACGCTGGCGGCGGCGGTGGCCGTGGTGCTGGTCGTCGAGCTGATGATGGCGCACTTCGCGCATCTTCAGTACTTCGAGCTCGCCGAGTTGATGGAGTTGAAGCTGCACGGCGAGCTGATCGAGCGGGCCAACGGCAGCGTGGACCTGGCACAGCTCGACGACTCCCGGTTCGCCGACGAACTGCAGGTGGTGCGGGACGACATCTCGCCGATGCAGGTCCCGGTGGAGGGGCTGCTGCAACTGGCGGGGGTGGTCGGTCAGCTCGTGGTCACCACCGTACTGCTGGGGTTGTTGAATCCCTGGTTGGCGTTGCTGCCGCTGGCGGCGGTGCCGCCGGTGCTGTTGGCGCGGCGGGCGCAGCGGCTGGTGGATCGGGCCAAGGACGAGACGGCGGAGGGGATCCGTCGTTCGCAGCACCTGTTGCAGGTGGCCACCTCGGCGTCGTCGGTGAAGGAGTTGCGGCTGTTCGGCACCGGTCCGGACCTGGTGCGTCGCCAGCAGGCCACGATGGCGGCGGTGACGTCGACGGTCTGGCGGGCGCAGGCCAGTGGCGCGGCGGTCCGTGCGGCCGGGCAGGCGTTCTTCGCCCTCAGCTACGGAGCGGCGCTCTGGCTGGTGGTCCGGGACGTCGCCGACGGTCGGGGCAGCGTCGGCGACGTGGTGTTGGCGGTGACGTTGGCGGTGCAGGTGAGTCTGCAGGTCGCCAACGGTCTGGGGTTGCTCGGCACGCTCCAGGGGTTCGGCACGACGGTACGGCGGCTGGAGTGGCTGCGGGCGGCCAGTGCGGTGCCGGACGGCGCGTCGACGTCGACCGGGTCGGCGGCACCGACCCGGCTGGACGAGGGCATCCGGTTCGAGGGGGTGGGTTTCCGCTATCCGGGGGCAAGCCGGTCGGTGTTGCGGGACGTGACCTTCGAGTTGCCGGCGGGCAAGACCGTGGCGATCGTCGGTGAGAACGGTGCGGGCAAGAGCACGCTGGTGAAGCTGCTGTACGGCCTGTACCTGCCGACGCAGGGCCGGATCCTCGTCGACGGTGTGCCACTGGACGAGGTGGACGCCGCGCAGTGGCGGTCACGGACGTCGGCGATGTTCCAGGACTTCGCCCGGCTGGAGTTGACGCTGCGGGAGAACGTCGGGATCGGTGCGGTGCAGCGGATCGACGACGAGGAGGCGGTGCGTCGGGCGATCGACTCGTCGGGGGCGCAGCGGGTCGTCGACGCGGTGGAAGGTGGGCTGGACGGCTACCTGGGCACCGGCTTCACCGACGGGCAGGAGCTGTCGGGTGGTCAGTGGCAGTCGTTGGGTCTGGCCCGGTCCCAGATGCGGACCGAGCCGCTCCTGTTGGCATTGGACGAGCCGGCGGCGGCGTTGGACGCCGCCGCCGAGCATGCGATCTTCGTCCGGTACGCCGAGTCGGCCCAGCGGGCACAGCGACGCGGCGGGATCACCGTCTTCGTCTCCCACCGCTTCTCCACCTTGCAGATGGTGGATCTGATCGTGGTGCTCCAGGACGGCACGGTGCGCGAGTCCGGGTCACACGCCGATCTGCTGGCCAGTGGTGGGCTGTACGCGGAGCTGTACCTGATGCAGGCGCGCGCGTACGGTCCGTCCGGTGAGGATCAGCCGCCGGTGGCGAGCTGACGGTCGATGAGCGCGGCGAGCCCGGCGACGCTGACGTTGTCCATCAGCTCGACGGCGGAGAGCTCGACGTCGAAGAGGTCCTCCGCCTGGGCGAGCATGTGGACCAGTTGCATGCTGTCGGCGCCCAGCGCGATGAGGTCCTGGCTCATCTCGTCGGGGGTGAATCCGAGGAGGGGTTCGACCACTTCGGTGACGAGTC
Organism: Micromonospora sp. NPDC003241; assembly: GCF_053589795.1. NCBI lineage: Bacteria > Bacillati > Actinomycetota > Actinomycetes > Micromonosporales > Micromonosporaceae > Micromonospora > Micromonospora sp. NPDC003241. The sequence continues at coordinate 144,246 of NZ_JBSFSO010000007.1, forward strand.
GGCGTTCGGTGTCGGTCGGTGCGGCGGAGGGGCTCAGCTCAGTCATCTCGCTCTCCAGTCGGGGCCGCCCGCGATCGCGGGCGGAACCAGTATGGCCCGCAGTCGATGGACCGGAGGTGCCGTGTGGCACCGCGACGTCCGACGATATTGACAGTGGCCGAAGTGGCTTCATAGGCTACCTTCCGGCCATAAGCGGCATCGCCGGACAGGTGGTGCCGGCGCCCAGACCGGAGCGGGGGATCCCGGTATGGAGAGGAAGCCCGGCCACGATCTCGTGGTGACGGTGCGAGAGGCACGGCAGGCGCAGGCGGCGGCCACCTGGGCGCAGCGGGAGATCTGGGACGTCATCGACTGGTTGGGTGATCAGCCGCAGAGCTTCACGATGCGCGAGATGGTGCCGGTTCCGCCGGGTGTCACGGTCGCCGGGGTGCGGCGTGCGCTGGAGGAGGCCGTCGCGCGCGTCGACGTGCTCCGCACCCGGCTGGTGATGGGTGCGACGGGTCTGCGGCAGGAGGTGGACGGGTCCGGCACCCTGACGGTGCCGGTCTGGTCGGCGGCGCCCGACCGGGTGACAGCGGACGCCAAGGAGTTGGTCGCGGCGATGACCGCGACGGTGTTCGACCTGGCCCGGCAGTGGCCGGTGCGGTTCGCCCTGGTCCTGGCCGACGAGACACCCGCCGCGCTGGTGTTGAACGTCTCGCACGCGGCCGTCGACGCGAGCGGGTTGGCCCTGCTCAAGGCGGAGCTGCGCGACGCTCTGGCGGGTGTGCCGGTCGAGCCGGTCGAGTCGCGGTGGCAGCCGCTGGATCAGGCCGCGTACGAGGCGAGCGAGCCGGGACGAAGGCGCAGCCGGCGGGCGGTGCGGTTCCGCGAGGACCTGCTCGGCGAGGTGCCCGACTCGCTCGTGCCGCCGTCGTCCGAGCCGCCGCACACACCGCGGATCGTGCAGGTCGACATCGAGTCGTCGGCCGTCGCGGTGGCTGCGGAGCTGCTCGCCGACCGGCAACGGGTGAGCACCAGCGCGGTCCTGCTCGCCGCCCAGGCAGCGGTGGTCTCCCAGCACACCGGCGTGGATCCGGTGTTCCTCACCCTGATCGTCGGTGGGCGGGTGGAACGTCGGCTCCAGACGATGATCGGCCCGGTGGTGCAGAACGGTCTGTTCCGGGTCGACGTCGGGACGGGTTCGTTCGCCGATCTGGTCACCCGCTGCTACCGGCAGGCCCTGCTGACCTATCAGCACGGCAATCACGACACCGCCGAACTGGCCGAGGCGCGGCAGCGGGTGGCGGCGCGCCGGGGGTTCGTGCCGCAGGTCGGCGTCTTCTTCAACGACGCCCGGGAGCAGCAGCGGTGGTCGGGGCTGCCGCAGGTGCGGTCCGACCCGCAGGAGCTGGCCGAGGATCTCGCCGCGCTGTGCCGCGACACCCGGATCGCGTACGTGACCGGCTGGGACCAGCAGGACCTGACGGTGTTCCTCAGTGTCTCGGACGCGCCGGGTGGGGCCGCGTTGCAGCTGCGGGTGGACACCGCGTACGTGGGAGTCGAGGACGCCCGGCGGATGCTGGCCGGGATCGAGTCGCTGCTGGTCGCCGCAGCGGTCCGCGATCTCGACATGCGGCAGGCGGGTCAGGTCGTCGGCGTCCGGCCGGCGGTGGGCCGCTCCGGGTCTCACTGACCACGTCCGACCGTCCGGCGGGTCCGGCGCGCCGACGACTCAGCGTGTTCGTGAGGCGTCCGGACAACGGCGGTGTGCCGGCACTAGTGTGGTGGGCCGACACGGCTGGAGGGGAGTTCGGTGGCTGAGGTTGATGCCGGCGACTGGGTGGCGCGAGTGGCCGACGACGTGGTGGCGGAGTGGGAGCGCCGACCCGGGACACCGGTGCTCGTCTGCGCCTCGGGGATCAGTCCGTCCGGGCCGATCCACCTGGGTAACCTGCGCGAGATCATGGTCCAGCACTTCGTCGCCGACGAGTTGGGTCGGCGTGGGTTGCCGAGCCGGCATCTGCTCTCCTGGGACGACTACGACCGGCTGCGGAAGGTTCCGGCCGGGGTCGACCCCTCCTTCGCGGAGTACGTCGGCCGTCCGCTGACCGGGGTGCCGGACCCGTGCGGGGAGCACGAGAACTGGGCCGAGCACTTCAAGGCCCCGTTCCGGGCGGCGCTGCGTCAGCTCGGCGTGGTCGTCGACGAGATCTCGCAGACCGCCATGTACACCAGCGGCCGATACCGCGAGCAGGTCGTCACGGCCATGCGGGCTCGGGAGCTGATCGGCGCGGTGCTGGGCAGATACCGCACCAAGGTCGACCAGGGCGAGTCCGAGGAGGGGCTGACCGCCGACGACACCTACTACCCGTACAAGGTCTACTGCGCGGTCTGCCGGCGCGACGACACCACGATCGTTTCCTTCGACGACGAGACCACCCAGATCCGCTACACCTGCGCCTGCGGGCACTCCGACCAGGCCTGGCTGGACCGGCAGGATCCGGGGAAGCTGGTCTGGAAGGTCGACTGGCCGATGCGGTGGGCGTACGAGCAGGTGCTGTTCGAGGCGGCCGGGGTGGACCACTCCTCCCCCGGCTCCAGCTACACGGTCGGCGGCGAGGTGGTCGACCGGGTGTACGGCGGTAAGGCGCCGGTCTATCGGGGCTACTCGTTCGTCGGCACCAAGGGGGCGGCCAAGCTCAGCGGTTCCGCCGGTGCCGCCCCGACGCCCGACGACGCGTTGCGGATCCTGGAACCGGCCCTGGTGCGCTGGTTGTACGTGCGGCGTCGGCCGAACCAGTCCATCACGGTGGCCTTCGACCAAGAGGTGAGCCGGCTCTACGACGAGTGGGACGCCCTGGTGGGGCGGGTTCGGGCGGGCACCGCGTCGGAGGTCGACGCGGTGGTGCTGGACCGCTCGCTGCGTACGGCCGAGGTGGAGCTGCCGCAGACCGCGCGGCCGATGTCCTTCCGCACCCTGGCGTCGGTGTACGACATCACCGCCGGCACGGAGGAGCAGACGCTGCGGATCCTGCGGGACATGACGCCGCAGGATCCGGTGGGTTCGTTGGACGAGGTGCGTCCCCGGCTCGACCGCGCGGCGGACTGGGTGGCCACGCACGTCGCGCCGGCGGAGCGTACGCAGGTGCGGACGGAGCCGGACCGGGAGCTGCTGGCCTCCCTCGACCCGGTGCAGCGTGAGGGGTTGCGGCTGCTCGCCGAGGGGCTGACGGAGGACTGGACGCTGGACGGGCTGACCACCCTGGTCTACGGGGTGCCGAAGCGGCAGCTCGGGCTTCCGCTGGACACCGCGCCCACTCCCGAGCTGCGGGCCGCCCAGCGGGCGTTCTTCAGTCTCGTGTACCGGCTCCTGGTGCACCGTGACACCGGCCCTCGGCTGCCGACCCTGTTGCTGGCGCTCGGTGCCGACCAGGTCCGGGCGCTGCTCACCCCGCAGGAGGCCGACGCGACCGCCGGTCGGGGCTGAGCAGGGGTCGACCAGGGTCGATCACGCTCATCCATGGAGATGGATTGCCCGGTGGGTCGGTGATGGGTTAAGAAGGCTGTCTGCCCTCGACACCCGACATCCGACAGGACGCCCATGGCCCTCATCGCCGTCGAAGACCTTCGTCGACTGGTACTCGCACTGCTCGGTCAGGCCGGCACACCGGACGACGTCGCGGAGGTCGTCGCCGGCTCGCTGATCGGCGCCGACCTGGCCGGGCACGGCTCGCACGGTGTGCTCAAGCTGCCGTCGTACCTGCGGGACATCGCCCAGGGCCGGTTGAAGCCGACCGCGCGGCCCTTCGTCGTCGACGACGCGCCCGCGACCGCCGTGGTCGACGGCGCGGGCGGTTTCGGTCACCTGGCCGCCCGGTACGCCGTCGATCTGGTGGTGGAGAAGGCCGCCCACAGCGGACTGGCGGCGGTGGTGATGTCGCACGCGCACCACACCGGGCGGCTGGGCGGCTGGTCCGAACGCATCGCCGACGCCGGCCTGATCGGCCTGTTGGCCGGCGGAGAGGGTCAGGGTCCGTGGAAGGTCGCGCCGTACGGCGGGACGGACGGCGCCCTGGCCACCAACCCGGTCACCTGGGCCATCCCGCGCGCGGCGGGCCGACCTCCGGTGGTGTTGGACTTCGCCACCAGCATGGTCTCCATCGGGAAGCTGCAGATCGCACGGGCCGCCGGGGCGCAGACCGTGCCTCCGGGGTGGCTGCTGGACGCGCAGGGCGCGCCGAGTGTCCGCCTGGAGGACTTCTTCACCGGCGGGCACCTGTTGCCGTTCGGGGGCCACAAGGGTTTCGCGCTCGCGGTGATCGCCGAGTTGCTCGCCGTCGGGCTCAGCGACGGCGACCGGTTCGCCGGTGCCGAGCGGTCGAGTTGCCTGTTCGTGCTCGCCGTCGACCCGGCCCGGTTCGGACCGTCGCAACGGTTGCACGACTTCGTCGAGGCGACGGTGCGGCGGCTCAAGGCGGTGCCGGCCGATCCGGACTCCGGCGAGGTACTGGTGCCGGGTGAGCCGGAGCAGCGCGCCCGGGCGGCGGCCGACGGGGTGGTGCTGCCCGACGCCACGTGGCGTGACCTGTGCACGGTGGCCGCCGGTCTCGGCATCGACGCACCGGCGGCGGCCGACGCCTCGGGCGCGGGCGGGTCGGGCGCGGGCGGGTCGGAGTCGATCCCGGCGGAGGGAACGGCGTGAACATCCTGGTGGCAGGGCGGCTCGGCCGGTACCCGGAGCGGATCATGACGTTGGCCGAGCGGGGACACCGGTTGACGTACGTCACGATGCCCGCACCGGCGCAGCGGCCCACGCCGGACGTGCTGCCGTCGAGTGTGCCGCAGTACCGGCTGCCGGCGGGGCCGGCCGGTGCGGAGTTGACCCGGATCGCGGCGGAGCACCGCGTGGACGTGGTCTACAGCCTGAAGAACGTCTGGGACGGGTCGTTGCAGTTGCTCGGCGAGTTGCTCGATGCCGGGGTGGGTCCGGTGGTGCGGCACCACAAGGAGCACTTCTGCGAGGCGGCCGACCTGGAGCGGCGGGCGTTGACCGAGACCGCCGGGCAGATCTACATCAACCAGGAGTCGCTGGACTACTTCCGTGGTGCGTACGGGGTCCGCGACGCATCGGCGCACCTGCTCGACCCGGACTACCTACCGGCGCGGTACTTCACCGACGAGCTGACCGGCAAGCTGCACGCCCGCGACTCGGAGCCGCATCTGCTGGTGGCCGGTGGGGTGTCCAGCACCCGGGGCCGTACCGACATCCGCGAGCTGTGTGCGGCGTTGAGCCGCCGCCGGGTCCACGTGCACATCTACGGCGGCAAGTACATCGGCCCGAACGCCCAGTCGATCTGGAGTGTGGACAACGCGCACGCCCGCGCCGAGTACGCCCGGCTCGCCGAGAGCGGTTACGTGCATCTGCACGACCACATTCCGCCGGAGCGGTTCGTCGCCGAGTGGTCCCGGTACGACGCCGGGTTGATGCACGTGGTGGCGCAGGGCACCCACGAGGTGGGCTTCCAGCGGATGAACCGGCCGAACCGGCTGGTGCCGTACCTGGCCGCTGGGTTGCCGGTGGCGCAGCAGCGCGGCGGCCAGGAGGCCATGGAGCGCATCGTGCGGCAGGAGGGGATCGGTTTCCTGTTCGACGGGTACGACGACCTGGCCGACGTGCTGCACGACCGGGCGCGACTGGACCGGCTCGGTGCCGACGTGCTGGCCCGGCGGCGGGAGTACACCTTCGAGCGGCACGCCGACGCGCTGCTGGAGGTGTTGGCGGGCTACGCCGGGCGACGCTGACCGGCGTGCCGGTCGCCGGTGCCGGTGCCGGTCGCCGGTGCCGGGCCGGGACGGAGGTTAGGAAGGGTCCCCTGCTATGCACGAGGCGTTAGCAGGGGACCCCTCCTTACACGCCCAGGCGGGTGAGGCGGGCGCGGGTGTGGATCCAGCGCACGGTCGCGTCGCGCCGCCACCGGCGTACGGCGTTGCGGTCCTGCCGCAGCGATCGGTACTCGACGCCGGCCCGCAGGGCGCCCTCGCGCAGGCGCAGCAGGGCCGGATGGGGTGGTGCGGCGGCCCCGGCGGCGTCGACGGGGTAACCCAGTTCGGCCATCACCGGCCCGGCGGCGGCCTCCACCAGGCCGACCTCGGCGGGGGCCAGTCGGCTGCGCCAGGTGCCGACGCTGCTGGTGGTCACCGGTCGGCCGGCGTTGCGCCAGGACTCCGAGAGGCCGGCCAGGGCCCGGGCCGTCGGAGTGCGGTCGTGGGCGAAGAGCGCGGGTTCCGGCGACTCCCCCAGCCAGGCGCAGAGCTGCGTGATCATGTCCTGGGGCTGCCGCACCAGGTCCTCGTAGCGCAGCAGGTGGACCGTGTCGGGGCCGTGTCGGGCCAGCGCGTCGGCGGCCGAGGTCTGCTGCCGGGCCCAGAGCTGCCCGGTGAGGTAGGGGTGGCAGTGCCCGAACACCGCGCGGCGGGCGGAGGCGGCCACGTCCCGGGGGTCACGGACCAGCCAGACGAACCGGGCCGCCGGGTACTCGGCCAGCACGTCGGCGACGTGGTCGACCATGAAGGTGCTCTTGCAGCCCCAGCGGGCCTTCCCCTCCGCCTCGCGGTACTGCTCGTAGAGTTCGGCGACCACTCCGAAGAGGGTGGGACTCGCCCGGGCCACCGCCAGGTCGGGGTCGACGCGGTGCAGCCACGGGGAGATGTGCCGGTCGAGCAGGAGGCAGGCGTCGTGGACGAGCCGTCGCCGGTTGCCCTCGTCGGTGAGGTCGCCGTAGCAGTCGGCCACCGGGGCCAGGTAGCGCATGAAGTGCGGCGGGTGCGGGACGGCGATGCGGGAGTGTGCGTTCAGCACCAGGCGGAGCAGGTTCGAGCCGGAGCGTTCGGTGCCGATGATGAGTACCGGGCTCCGGGTGCGGCCGCTCCGCCCGGTGCCGTCCGTGGTCACGCCGCGCCGGCGGTGACCAGTCCTCCGGTCACCTTCTTCGCGCCGCAGGCCATCAGGCTGCTTCCGGCGGCGGCGACCTCCGGCGAGGCCACCTGGTCCAGGGTGTACCGCTCCGAGCCGGGCACCAGCGGCGCGCCGGCGGAACTGGCCTCGGCCCGCCAGCCCGAGCCGGCGTACGAGGTGGAGCGGGTCAGCCCGTCGTCGGGGTTGGGGTGGAAGTGCGTGAAGTTCTCGGGCCAGTGCTGGAAGTCCATCACCGGGCCGGGCTGGTAGGCGTCGTAGACGCGCTTGTAGGCGTCGCGGCAGGCCTGCTCGGAGAGCCCGCTGACGTTGAGGAACTCGTCCTCGTGCAGGGCCTGCTCGATGGAGAGCCAGTTGACGTGGTCCAGTTCGCTGCGCATCAGGCCGGACTGGAGCGCCTGCTGGTAGACGGTGGTGCCCGGCATCGCGGAGAGGTACTTGACCCGGGTCACGTGGTTGTACGTCTCGGCGAACTCGACCATGTGGTTGAGCGACTCCTCGCTCTCGTTGGGCAGGCCGACGATGAGCAGGGCACCGAACCGTACGCCGCCGTCGAACGTGGTCCGCATGGCCCGGACGGTGATGTTCTCCGAGTTGCCCTTGCGGGCCTCGCGCAGCACCTCGGAGCCGAGGGACTCGACGCCGTAGAGGATGATGTCGGCGCCGGCGTCGCGCATCGCGTCGATCCTGGGCTTGTCCATGTCGGCGCACCGGGTCAGGCAGGTCCAGCGCAGGTCGTGGTCCTTGATGACGTCGCAGATCTCGATGGTCTGGCGGCGGTGGGAGCTGAACGTGAGGTCGACGAAGAAGCTGAACTCGATGCCGTAGCGGCTCTTGAGCCAGGCCAGGTCGGCGTCCATCTTCTCGGGTGACTTGGCGCGTACCTGGGGTGTGGTCCGGTAGCAGAAGGAGCAGTCCATCTTGCAGCCACGGCTGTAGGAGGAGATGATCTGCGGCTGGAGGCCCATCGGGCTCTGCGCCTGCGGCCACAGTTCCAGGCGCATCCGGGGCAGCGCGTCGAGGTCCATCATCTGTCCGCGCGGCGGGGTGCGCTTCACGACCCCCTCCGGGCTGCGATAGAGGATGCCGCGGGTGGTGGGCAGGTCCTGTGCCCAGCGGCCGGCGGCGTAGCTCTCCATCAGGTCGAGGATGGTGATCTCACCCTCGCTGATCACCGCGATGTCGCAGGCGGTGTGCTCCATGAACAGGTTGGGCACCGAGGTGACCAGCGAACCGCCGCAGATGATGGGGATCTCGGGTGCGTTGTCCCGGACCATGGCCATCAGCTCGTTGCAGAACGGGAAGTTGTCCTCGAAGGTGCAGATGCCCAGGACGTCGGTCTGGCCGATGATCTGGTCGTAGGCGGCCTGGAGAGGGTTCGGGGTGTACCGGACGTCGACGATGCGCACCGGGTAGCCGGCGTTGTGCAGGACGGTGGAGATGTAGGAGGCCCCCTCGTAGGGGGACGTCAGGAAGAACTCCCAACCACGCGGCATGGTGAACGGTGACGGGCCGACGACCAGGGTGAACCGGGGCAGGGTGGGGTCGGTGGGTACCGGCGTCTTGTCCTGCTCCCGCATCTGTTCCTGGTAGCGGTGGTCGACGGAGTCGGTGGCGTTGGCGTACAGCTCGGGAGCGAGGGAAAGGACACGAGGCATGACTGGAGACCTTCCTGTCGTCGCCGCCGGGCCGTCCGGTCGGGACGCCCGGCGATTGAGCACGATTATATCGAGCTTTGTCGATCTAGAGGGGTCTCGTCGTCTCCGGGGCCGGACTCACCGGCCACCGGATAGACACTCGGGTCGTCGAGGGGAACCTTCAGCCACGAGATCATCTGACGCACCTGGTGGTACGCGGCCAGCCGACGGGCGTCGTCGTCCGCGGCCTCCGCCTCGGCGATCGGCTTCCACAGTCGCCGCACCATGACCGGGCCGATCTCCAACAGCCCTTCGCTGCCGCCGGTCGCCCAGCGGGCCAGCACGTAGCGGGCCAGGACGCCGACCGGGATGCCCAGGTTGCGCGACATCCCGCGCAGGGTCACCAGCGGGTCCAGCATGCCGTACCGCATCACCTCGTCGCGGAAGTTGGCGTGCGGGTCGTCCTCCGGCCAGGTGGCGTGCCAGCGTTCCAGGCGGACGAGCGGCTCCTCGGCCGGTTCCCCGCCGACGTTGCGCTCCGACGCTGATGTGGTCATCTCGCCTCCCACGTCGCTGCTTCCGTGCTCAGTCCGCCCCGGGCGGGGCGCCCGTCAGTCCGCCCGGTGCAGGATGCCCGTCATACAGCCCAGTGCCCCGGCGGCACGGACGTGCTGGTCGACGCCGACCTCGGTCACGGTCACGCCGACGCCCTCCAGACGGCGGCGGATGCCCGGCGCGCCGGTCGGCATCAGGACCCGCCGGGGACCCAGCGCCACCAGGTTCATCCCCCGTCGCCGCAGCAGCTCGTCGTCCGGCGCGAACTCCACCAGCCGCACGTCCCGGGAGCGCAGCAGCGCCCGCAGCTCGTCGGTCGCGGCGGCGGCGTGCACCGCCGCCAACCGCTCGTCGAGGAAGGTCACCGCGCCGAGGAGGTGCTGGACACCCGGACCGAGCCGGACGGTGACCACCTGCACGCCCTGAGCCGCCAGCACACGGCGCAGACACTCCGCCCCGGCAGCGCTCGTCCGGAAACCCACCCCGACCATCACCGTGTCGCGGTCCAGCCACAGCGCGTCCGCGCCCTCCAAGGTGGCGGTGCCCGCCACGGTGGCCAGCACCGGGTATCCGGCGGCGGCGAGCGCGGCGGCGGCGTACCGCTCCTCGCCGGCCCGTTGCGCGGCGGCCGTGCGGCCCACCACCACGCCCGCCGGGGTGGCGACGAACAGGTCACGGGTGAAGACGAAGTTCGGTGGCGTGTCCGCCGCCGGGCGGGCCAGCACCACCTGCACGCCCGCGTCCGTGAACGCGGCGGCGACCGCCTCGGTCTCCGCGCGCATGACGTCGAGGTCCACCGGCGCGGTCATCAGCGCGGCGGCCGGATCGGTGATCCGCGCCAAACTCTCCGGTGGCCAGCCGAGCAGCACCGCCCGCAGCGGCGCGGACTCCGACCGGTAGCCGCAGCGGGCCCAGAGCCGGCCGTCCGCCACCTCCTGCTCGTGGCTGGTCGGCCGGGGCGACCAGCCGGCACCGCCGAGAGTGCTGGGGCGCGGCGGCGCCGTGGTCTCAGATCCAGGATTCGTCGTCGTCATATCCGAGCTCCTCGGCCAGTCCCCGTTCCGGTCCCCCGATCGCGGCGCGCACCAGCTCCGCCCGCTGGCGCCAGCGGCCGGGCTGCGGCGGCGCGGTGGCGACCACCGGGTCCCGCAGTCCGTCGGCCGCGATCGCGCGCAGCGGTCCGTCCATCGGCACCCCGAGCCAGTCGGTGATCCGGGTCAGCACGCCCGCCCGGCTCTGCGGTGTACGCACCAGGTCCTCGAACCGCACCCGCAGGTAGGGCAGGCGCAGCGCGGCGGCGTCGTCGAGGATCGCCCGGTGGCAGGAGCGCCACTGCAGGGCGCAGACGTCCGGCAGGGGCGCCCGGGTGTAGTCCTGCCAGCCCTGCGGCAGGTCGAACTTCCACCACCAGCGGTCCTCGGGCCGGTCCCGCCCGTAGCCGGTGATGTTCAGCGGCCGGTCCATCCGGTGGGCGTGGAAGCCGTGATAGAGCCAGCCGTCGTACAGGCCGTTGATGGATCCGGCCGGGTTGCGGGTCAGGTGCAGCACGCGCATCCGGGCGTTCGGGAACAGTGCGCGGAGGAAGCCCAGGCGGTAGGCGTTGCTCGGAGTCTTGATCACCAGTGGACGGGTGGCGAGGTCGTGTGCGGTGGCGTAGCGCCAACCGACGGTGAGCACGAAGGGCGGCTCCTCCACCAGCAGTTCGCCGGGCGCGCCCCGGACGTCCTGCCGCCACGGCGGTCCGGCGAGGTGCGGTGGCATGTCGTAGTAGCCGGTGCGCACGGGCACGCCGCGCACGGCGAGCGCGGCGTGCAGCCGGGCGTGGAACCGGGCCGCGTGCGACAGGCAGGCGGGATCGAAGTCGGGCTGCGACGACAGCTCGACCAGCACCCGGCGGGCCGTGTCGAGCCAGTCGGCCAGGTCGATCTCCAGGGTCGGCCACTGGATGGTGAACCGCCAGGCCGCGTCCAGGAGGAACTGTTCCGGCGAGACCGTCGGGTCCGGTCGGCCGACGTCCAGCGACAGCTCCTCGTCGAAGACCCGGCGGCGCGCGGGCGACAGGGCGGCCAGGTGCGCGGCGTCGAGCTGGTCGGAGCCGGTCCCGCTGGCCGGCGGCACCAGGCCGGCCAGCCGCAGGTACGGGTTGAACTCCGCACGCAGGTGCAGCAGCGCGGGCGTGCGGCGCAGCATCTCGGCGAGCATGCTGGAGCCACTGCGGGAGCTGGAGGCCAGCACCACCAGGTCCCGCACCCGGCCGGTGAAGTCCCGCACCACGGGGCGCCGCAGCCGGCGCAGCTCGGTCAGCCGGTCCGCCAGGTGGGCGTTACCGGCGAGCCCGGGCGCGGTGCCGGTCAACACACCGGTTTCCGTACCGAGTACACGCACCAGCGCCACTGGTCGCGTACCGATCCGTCGGCGGCGACCTCGAACGGGTGCACCGCCCGCACCTGGGCCGGGGCGTCGTAGAACAGGCGGTAGATCTCCTGGCGGGCCGCGGGGGTCGTCTCGTGGGTGTCGATCCACTTGTCGATCGACTCCCAGAGCAGGTACTCCTCCATCGCCAGGTCGGTGAAGCCGGCGCCCAGCAGGAGCCGCCGGAAGTCGGGCTCACGGAACATCTGGAACAGCAACGGCTGCTTCTTCTTGAAGATCCGGAACATCCAGTACGCGTCCTCGTCGGCGTACGGGACGATCTGACCGACGATGAACTGCCCGCCCGGTTTGAGGACCCGGAAGACCTCCGACACCGGCTTCTCCGGGTTCGGCAGCAGGTGCAGGACCTCGCGGTTGACGACGAGGTCGAAGCTGGCGTCCGGGAAGGGCAGGTCGTAGACGGTGCCCTGGTGGACCTTGTCGAGCCGGGTGGAGGCGAGCGCCACCATCTCCGGGGTGATGTCCAGGCCGATCATCTCGCCGACGCGGCCCCGGAAGGCGTTGCCGACCACTCCGCTGCCGCAGCAGACGTCCAGCATCCGGGCGTCGGGGGCGACGTCGCACAGCGCCGCGTGCTGGGCCAACAGTCCCTCGTCGGTGAGCCAGGAGCAGGAGTCGTGCCAGTTGCGGGAGCGGATGCCGAACTGACGTTGGTAGACGGCGTAGTCGACCTCGATGCGGCGGCGTCGGACCTGTGCGGTGCGGCTGGCCAGCCGGGCGGCGAGGCGGGCGCGGGCGGAGTCGAGCGTCCGTTTGACCAGCCGCTGCCCCAGGTCTTCGTCGAGCGCCAACTGTCGGGTCAGCTCGGCCGACACGGCGGCGCGGACGAAGCCGGCGACCTCGCTGCTCTGCAACCGCTTCTTGGTCTGTCCGTCGAAGCGGGGGCTGCGCATCCGGACCGCCACGACCGCGGCCAGCCCTTCCAGGATGTCGACCGTGGTGATCCGTTCTCCCGCGGTCGGGTCGAGCAGGCCGCGGCTGGTCGCGTACTCGTTGATCACCTCGGCCAGCGCGGTGCGCAACCCGTCCACGTGGGTGCCGTGGTGGTCGGTCCGGACGGTGTTGACGAAGCTCTGGATGTCCTCGGTGTAGCCCTCGGTCCAGCAGAAGGCGGCGTCGAGCGCCAGGTCGTCGGTCTCGTGCCGGACGGCCAGCGGGTCCGGGTGCACCCACACCGCGTCGCGGTGCCGGTGCCGCAGGAACCCGCCCACCCCGGACTGGTAGCTGAGCCGGACGTCCTCCCCGGTGCGCTCGTCGCGCAGCCGCAGGGTCAGCGCCGGGTGCAGGAAGGCGACCTCCTCCAGCCGGCTGCGGATCAGGGCGGCGGAGAACTGTGCGGTCTCCAGGACCGTCTCGTCGGGGAGGAAACGGATCCGGGTGCCGGTACGGTCCGACGCGCCGACCCGTGCGAGGTCGCCGATCGGCGCGCCTCGCGCGTAGGTCTGCCGGTGGTGGGCGCCGTCGCGCCAGACGTCCAGCTCCAGCCGCTCGGACAGGGCGTTGACGCAGGAGAGGCCGACGCCGTGCAACCCAGCCGAGGTGCGGTAGGAACCGGCCTCGAACTTGCCGCCGGAGTGCAGGGTGGTCAGCAGCACCTCGGCCGCCGGGCGCTGGTGCTCCGGGTGCGGGTCGACGGGGATGCCCCGGCCGTCGTCGCCGACCGAGCAGGAGCCGTCGCGGTGCAGGACGACCTCGACGTCGCGGCAGTGTCCCGCCTCCGCCTCGTCGACCGCGTTGTCGACCAGCTCGCTGACCAGGTGGTGCCAGCCGGCCACACCGACCGAGCCGATGTACATCGACGGGTGTCGGCGTACTCCGTCGAGGCCGGAGAGGACCCTGATCGTGCTGGCGTCGTACCTGGTGTCGGCGGGTGCCGGGGCGGCCTGCGTGGACTCCATCGGCTGGCTCACTTCCTGATCGGCGGTCTGCGGGCCGGTGGTCATCCGGCGACCGGCTCGCCGAGCGGCCCGGCCGGTACGCCGCGCAGCGCCTCGTGGGCGGCGCTCAGCTTGGCCAGGTGCGCGTGCTTGAGGGCGCGCAGGGTTTCCAGCCAGCTCGCGACGTCTGCCAGTCCCTCCTCGTGCGCCTGCTGGACCAGCGCGGGGTAGCGGGCGGTCGCGGCCTCCATCTCGCTGCTCAGCGCCGCGGCGAGGTTGAGGTCGGTGTCGCCCAGCGGCCGCCCGGTGGCCGGGTCGGCCACGGCCTGCAGGAAGTCGAGATGCCCGTGCGCCACACAGGCCGCGCTCTCGGCGAGTTCGGTGAACAGCCGGGCGGAGTCGAGTGAGCCCTCGATCTCGGACACCTGGGCGAAGTACTGGAAACGCAGGACGGTCGATGCTTCCGCGACGAACGCCGCGCGGATCTCGTCGAACAATTCCTCGGTGAGCGCACTCATTATGCCGTTCCACTCCCCCGAATGATTGTGAGCATTTGCCGACCGGAGCGGAAAACGCCGGAGTCGGTATCGGGATTCAATTGGCCGAAAGGGTGCGGGAGCGGCGCCCCCGAATCGTCGTCTAACGTTGACCAGGCACATCACTGCCCGGCTCACCAGGCCCGGTGGTCAGAACTATAGACGCGTCGACCATCACCCGTCTAGAGTCCAACGTCAATGTCAGTGAGCCTTCGGCAGGGTCGCTCGGAAGCCTTGCGGGGGTTCCTCATCGCCGCCGCGCGCTACCGCACAGCGGTCCCGTGCCGGCGCGGCCGGTCCCGAATTGTGGAAACGACAGGGGGAGCAGTGACAATTAGCGATCAGGACGTCGTCGACCACTTCACCGCACGGGCGCAGGGCTACGACCGCTCCAGCGCCTGGTGCACGGACACCGAACTCGGCCGCCTGGTTCTCGACCTGACCACGCCCGGGCCGGAGCACGAGGTGCTCGACGTGGCCTGCGGCACCGGACTGGTCTCCCGGCTGTTCAGCGGCCGGGTGGCGCGACTCGTCGGCGTCGACGTGACCGCGGCCATGGCGGAGCAGGCCCGGCCGTCGCTGGACGACCTCGTCCTCGCCCCCGCCGAGGACCTGCCCTTCCCCGACGACTCCTTCGACATCACGGTCTGCCGGCAGGGCATCCAGTTCATGGAGCTGCCGGCCGCGGTGGCCGAGATGGCCCGGGTGACCCGACCCGGCGGCCGGGTCGTCCTGATCAACCTCTGCGCCTACGGCACCGCCGACCGTGACGAGTACTTCGAGATCCTGCGGTTGCGCAACCCGGTGCGTCGACACTTCTTCCTGCCGGGCGACCTCGCGGACCTGCTGCGCGAGGCGGGCTGCGTGGAGGTGGAGACCCGCGGGTACGTCTCGGTCGAGGACGTCGACGTCTGGTCGGACAACGGCGCCATCGACGAGGACGCCAGGGAGGCGATCCGCCGGGTGTACCGGTCCATGTCGCCGGAGTTCCGTCGGCTGCACGCGGTGGAGCAGACCGACGGGCGGATCATCGACCGGATGCTCTTCGAGATCGCGGCGGGGCGTCCCGCCGGGGACTGACGCGCGGGCGGTCCCCGGCCGACGAGGGGCGCTGCCCCGTCGGCCGGGGACCGCGTGCGCTCAGTCCACCACCGGTGCGACGGCGGGCGGCGCGACCGTCGGGGACACCAGCGGGACGGGGTGGAACTCGTCCGGGTCGGTCGTCAGGTCGTACCAGTCGACGGCGCCGCCCTCCACGGGCTGCCAGATCGTCTTGCTGCGGCCGTCGGTGCGGACCGACGCCAGCGCCCGCAACTCGCGGTACTCGCTGGCCTCGCGCTTCTCCTGGGGGAAGTAGGTCTCCGAGTACGCGGGCCGGGAGGTGCCGGTCAGGTCCCGGAAGAACGACACCATGGACTCGCCGTCGGTGGGGGTCGCCGGCAGTCCCAGCAGGTCCAGCACGGTGGGCATGATGTCGACCAGTCGCACCTGCTCGTGGAACTCCCGGCCGGTCGGCACCCCCGGCCCGGAGAAGATCATCGGCACGTGCTGGGTGGCGTCGTGCAGCAGGCAGCCATGCCCCTCCTCGTACGGGTGCCCCCGCTCCCCCGCGTGGTCGTTGGAGTACCAACCACCGAGGTCCTCGCCGTGGTCGGAGAAGCAGACGACGAGCATCGAGTCGATGTCGTGCCCGGCGGCGGCCAGCCGGTCGAGCAGCACCCCGAGGTAGTGGTCGCTGTAGGCGACCTCGCCCTCGTAGGGGTTGTCGACGGCCACGCCGACGTCCTCCGGCGGCTCGTACGGCCAGTGCGCGTCGAAGAAGTGGGCGAACAGGAAGAACGGGCTGTTCTGTTCGGCCAGCCAGTCGCCGGCCCGCTCGGCGACCATCGGCGCCCGCTTGAGGGCCAGCCCGCGCAGCTTCACGTCGCCCACCGCGAGGGGGTCCCGCCCGTCGGGCAGCAACGGGATCTCGTCGTCATAGAAGTCGAAGCCGCGGTCGATGCCGTACCACTTGTTGAGACCGGGACAGGAGACCACGGCGCCGGTCCGGTAGCCGACCTCGCGCAGTCGCTCGGCCAGTGTGGGCACGTCGGCGCGGAGTTGCTCACGGAACAGGTGACGGATGCCGTGGTTCGGTGGTTGCAGCCCGGTGAAGACCGTGGCATGGCTGACCGGAGTCAGCGGACAGGACGACACGGCCTGGCGGAACGTGACACCCCTGCGGCGGAGCCCCTCCACGCCGGGGAACCTCCCGGAATACGCGACGTCGGCGCGGACGGTGTCGAGCGAGACGAAAAGGACACTGGGCCGGTCCACGAGAACCCCCTCGCTGGCTACGGGCAGTCTGGGGATCGTAGCTGATCGATGCATGCATTGACGACCACGGAAGTGGTCCGCCGTTGACACGTTGACGGTGATCATCGTTGGCGTTATGTTCGTCGCCATCGGCTTAGGGGGGCGTAATGCGGTCGTGCATCCTGATGTGGAAATACCCGCAGATGGTGGTCCTCACGGCCGTCACTGCCGCCCTGTACGCGACGGCGTACATCGCGTTGTCGCCGTTCAGCATCGATCTGGTGCCGGGCGTCCTCAGCTTCTCGATCCGCACCATCTTCCCGATGGTTTTCGGAATCCTGTTCGGTCCGGCCGGGGCATGGGGCCTCGGCATCGGAAACATTGTCGGTGACCTGTTCACGGGCAGTCTCGCACTCGGCTCGGTATTCGGTTTCCTGTCGAACGCCCTGCTCGGATACCTCGGTTTCACCCTCTGGTCCCGCTTCGGTCCCCGTCCGGCGCAGCTCGACGCCGACACCGAGGACGCACCGGCCGGCGACCGGGTCCGCCCGGTGCTGACCTACCTGGCCATCGGTGTCGTCGCGGCGGCGGCGAGCGCGGTCGTGCTGGCCTGGGGCCTCGACCTGCTCGGTTTCGTGCCGTTCCGGGTGGTCGCGGTCACCCTGGCGGCGAACTTCGTGATCGGCAACTGGGTCGGCGGCCTGCTGTACCTCCTCCTGCACAAGCGGGTGCGGGCGATGGGCGTGACCTGGGACGAGATCATGGATCTGGACCAGCCACCGGGCCGAGGGCCGCGCGCGCTGCTGGGCACGGCGCTCGTCGCGGTCGGCGGCATCGCCGGTTGGCTCGTCGGCCTCCAACTCGGCGGTTCCGACCTGCTCACCCCGGTCGTCGGCGTCGCCTTCGTGGCGGTGCTCCTCGGCTCGGCCCTCCTCTGACGGGACGATGTCCCCCTCGTTGACCGCGAAGCACCTGGGCTTCACCTATCGGCGGTCCTCCACCCCGGCGCTGACCGGGGTGGACCTGTGCCTGCCACCCCAGCAGTTCACCGCGTTGCTGGGCGCGGCCGGCGCCGGGAAGTCCACCCTCGCCATGGCGCTGACCGGCCTGATCCCGCGCAGTGTGCGGGGACGCCGGGAGGGCACGGTGCACCTCGACGGCCGGGATCTCGCCGAGCTGACCGCCGCCGAGGTGGCGCAGCACATCGGCATCGTCTTCCAGGACTTCGAGAGTCAGCTCTTCGCCACCAGCGTCGCCCTGGAACTCGCCTTCGGGCTGGAGAACCTCGCGGTCGAGACCACCGAGATGCGCCAGCGGGTCGAGGACTACCTGCGCCTGCTCCGGCTGACCGAGCTGCGCGACCGGGAGCCGGCCACGCTCTCCGGCGGCCAGAAGCAACGGCTGGCACTGGCCGCTGCCCTGGCCCTCGAACCGGAGATCCTGATCCTGGACGAGCCGACCACCGACCTCGACGCGGCCAGCCGCGTCGAGGTGATCCGCGCGGCACGCTGGTGGGGTGGACGGCCGCGCACCCTCGTGCTGGTGGAACACGACACCGAGGCGGTGCTGGGCCCGCCCGGCGGCCCCGGTGCGGACCGGGTGGTGCTGCTGGAGGCGGGTCGGGTGGCGGTGGACGGCTCCGCCGACACCGTCCTGCGGGACCCCGCGCTCCTGCGCCGGCACGGGGTCCGGCCACCACAGGTCGCCGACGTGTGCGACCGGCTCGGGCTGCCCGAGATCGCCCTCACCGTGGCCGAGGCGGTGCCGCTGATCGGCCCGCTGCGTCCCTCGGCGGGGCCCGCCCGGGCGCGCGCGGTGCCCGGACCGGCCGTGGTCAGCGCGCGGCACCTCGACCACGAGTATCCCGACGGTCGGACGCTGGCCCTGCGCGACGTGTCGGTGGAGATCCACGAGGGACAGTTCACCGCCATCATGGGGCGCAACGGGTCCGGCAAGACGACCTTGGCCAAGGTGCTCAGCGGGTTACTCGTGCCCGATGCAGGGCAGGTCGACGTGCTGGGCAGGGATCTGCGGGGGCTGCCCCGGGCCGAGGTGGCCCGCCAGGTGGGGTACGTCTTCCAGAACCCCGACCACCAGCTCTTCTCGGCGACCGTGGCGGACGAGATCGCCTTCGGTCCGCGCAACTTCGGCATCCCGGACGACGAGGTACGCGACCGGGTGGACGCCGCGATGGCCGACGTCGGCCTGACCGAGCTGCGCCGGACCGACCCGTTCCTGTTGCGCAAGGGCGACCGGCAGCGCCTGGCCGTGGCGGCGGTGCTGGCCATGGGTCCTCGGGTGATCGTGCTGGACGAGCCCACCACCGGCCTCGACGAACGGCAGCAGCAGTCGGTCATGCGGTTGTTGCGCCGCCTCAATCGGGCCGACCTGACCGTGGTCATGGTCACCCACCACGCCAACCTCGTCGCCGAGTACGCCGACCGGCTCGTGGTGATGACCGACGGCCGCATCGTCCTCGACGGGCCGCCCGAGGTGGTGTTCCGGCGTCGCGACGTGCTCACCGCCGCCTCGGTGCTACCGCCGCCCGTGGTGGACCTCGCCGACGAGCTACGGGTGGACGCGCTCACGGTCGACGAACTCGCCGCCGCCGTCCGAGTGGGCGGGTGAGACGTGTACCAGAGCCTCTATCTCCACCGGTCGTCACCGGTGCACGCCCTCGATCCACGGGCCAAGCTGCTGGGCCTGCTCGCCCTGGCCGGGCTGCCCTTCGCCTTCAACGATCCCCGCTACGTGGCGGTGGTCGGGTTGATCGTGCTGGGGCTCTCCGCCGTCGCCGGGTGCCTGGGCAACCTGCGCCGCTTCCGCAACGTGTACCTGCTGGTGTTCGTGGTGAACGTCGTCCTGTGGCAGTTCACCATCGACGGCACCACCACGCTGTTCACGATGGGCCCGGTCACCGTCACCCGGGAGGCGCTGCTGTACGGCATCGCCGCGGCGCTGCGCTTCGTCGTCGTGCTGATGGTCGGGACCCTCTTCGTCTCCTGCACCAGCACCGAGGACGTCACCGTCGGGCTGGTGCACCTGCGGCTGCCGTACACCGTGGCGTTCGTGGTCTCCACCACGCTGCGCCTGGTGCCGGCGTTCGTGACCGCGACCGGCACGGTGATCGAGGCGCAGACGGCGCGGGGCTTCGTGGCGGACAGCCGCAATCCGGTACGCCGGGTCCGCCAGCTCCTGCCCGTGGTGGTGCCGTTGATCGTCTATGCGCTGCGACACGGGTCGATGATGTCGCTGGCGATGGAGGCCCGGGGGTTCACCGTGCGGGGCAGCCGGACCAGCTACCGCACTCCGGTGATGACCGCTCGGGACGTCGCCGTGCTGGGCGGGCTGGCGATCATCCTGGTCGGTGCGATACACCTTCGACTGTCCGGGTACGGCGTGGTGCTGCCCGGACGGCTGTGACGCCGGGGCGGGACCGTGGTGCCGCCGTAGTGCCGGCCGGGAGGGAGCACGATGACGCCTCGCCTGATCGCCACCGACGTGGACGGGACCCTGCTGCGCCCGGACGAGACGGTCTCCGCCCGCACCGGTCGTACGCTCGCCGCCGTGGCCCGCTCGGGCACGCCGTTGGCACTGGTCACCGGCCGTCCGCCGCGCTGGCTGCGTCCGGTGCTGGCCCAGACGGCGCACCGTGGGCCGGTGGTCTGCGCGAACGGGGCGATGCTCTACGACGTACCGACGCAGCGGGTGTTGCGGTCGTACCCGATGGAGGTGGAGTGCCTGCGGGCGGTCGCCGAGAACATCCGGCGGATCCTGCCGGACGCGGCGTTCGCGGCCGAGTACGGTGACGCGTTCGTCCACGAGCCCGGGTACCGGCCCCGGTGGGACATCGATCTGCCCGAGGTGAGCATCGTCGACCTGACGGTGGTGCTCGCCCGCCCGGCGGTCAAGCTCCTGGTACGCCACGCCGAACTCGGCGCGGACGCGATGTTCGAACTGGTGCGGCCGGCGGTCGGGGACCTCGCGGTGGTGACCCACGGCTCGGGTGACGCCCGGATGGAGATCTCCGCGCTCGGTGTCACCAAGGCCACCGCACTGGCGGCGCTCGCCGAGGAACTCGGCATCGACCGGTCCGAGGTGATCGCCTTCGGTGACATGCCGAACGACCTGCCGATGATGGAGTGGGCGGGGCGGTCGTACGCGGTCGCGAACGCGCATCCCGACGTGCGGGCGGTCGCCGACGAGGTGGTCGGGTCCAACAGCGAGGACGGGGTGGCCGGTGTGCTGGAGCGGTGGTGGCCGGCCGATCCGCCGCCGCGGACGGTCAGTGGTCCGCGTTCCCGGTCCGCCGCCGTAGCCGCGCCAACTCGGCGGGACTGAAGCCGGAGAGCCGGCGGGCGTCGGCGTTGATCGGGTGTTTGTACGGTGCCCCGGCGTCGTTCTCCTCCAGGAGTCGGTACACCCGCTCCTCGGCCTCCTGGACGGCCTCTTCGCTGCCCAGCAGGTGACGCAACCAGCGGTTGCCGTTGGCCACGTGGGTCACCTCGTCGGCGGTGATGTACTCGAACACCATCGCGATGTGGTCCTCGCCGTCGGCCTTGAGCCGGCGGTGGACGTTCTCCGCGCTGTCCAGCGCCGCGCCCTCACCGATCCGCTGTTCGATGATGAGCCGTTCGGCGAGGTCGCGGCCGAGGGCGAACTTGTCCCACACCTCGTACTGCACCGGCTGGTCGCCGGGGCTCAGCCCGCACTCGTGGGCGCGTTGCATGAACAGCTCGAAGTGGCGGGCCTCGTCCCGGATCTGCTTGGCGAGGTCGTAGCGCAGGCCCCACGGCGCCTCGGGGTGGTGGGCCAGGACCGCCGCGCACACCTCGGTCGCGCACAGCTCGATGCGGTACGCCATGTCGTAGAGGATCGTGCCGTAGCGGCCCGGTCCGTCCGGGGGCACCGCCCGGCCCTCGCGCAGGTGGGGTTCGCGTCCGGGTCGTGCCGGGATCACCGCGAGGGGTGGGCAGGGGGTGTCCGCGACGGGTTCGGTCGGCAGCCGGGACAGGACGTCCTGCCGCAGGGTGGGCTCGTAGGGCAGCACGTCGATGCGGTGCAGCACGTCGGTGAGGCAGGCGACGGTGGGCTCGTCGGCGGCGCTCAGCAGTCGGGAGCGATGCGCGAACACCTGGTCCCGCAGGTCGGGGTAGCAGACACCGACCAGAGCCGTCCGTTGTCGCTCCGGGTCGGGTATCCGGGTCAGGCGGTTGAGCAGGCGTATCCGTGCGGTGTCCGGGGTGAGGCCGTCGGAGGTGCTGGTGCGCAGGGTGACGATCCGCTCGTCGATGAGCTGCGCGCTCTGGGCCAACGCCCAGATCTCCCGGGACAGCGCCAGTTTCTGCGCGGTGGCGGGAATCCGGACCAGGACGCTCGCGGCGAGCCCCATGGTCTGCTCCATGGCGTCCCGGATGGTCGCCAGCGCCCGCCGGTTCTGGGTGAGGTCGAGTCCCTGCGGCACGAACTCCGGATCCAAGCGGGAACCTCCCCGAGCGTCCGATCCTGCCGGTCCGGCCGTGGCGGCTACGCGACGCCGTGGGCCGTCCGCATCCCTCTGAGGGCGGATCCTACAGCGCTTTCCGGGGGCCGGGGCAAGAGCACGATATCCATGGCGGTAACTGTCGTGCCGACTTCGGACTTCGTCTACCATCGATCTCTGTCGCGGCGTTTCGGGGAGAGGATGTGACGAGGTGCTCACCGATGAGGAGCGCTTTCTGTTTGACCTGCGGGGCTTCGTGGTCCTCCGCGAGGTGCTCGGTCCGGAGCAACTGGGCGAGGTCAATCGGATCATCGACGGCCAAGAGCTTCCGCCGCCCGGTGACACGTTCGCCGACCAGATCTTCTCCGGCTTCCTGAGTTGGGGGCCGGCCTTCACCGACCTGCTCGACCACGAGCGGGTCTTCCCGATCGTGACCACGCTGCTGCACCGACCCCGACTGGACCGCTACTACGGCATCCGGATGCGGGCCGGCACCACCGGCCTGCCCCTGCACGGCGGGGCGCTCGAGGCCGACGGCCAGTCGGAGTTCTACCACTTCCACCACGGCCGAATGGCCAACGGTGTGATCACGGTCAGCTGGGCGCTGACCGACATGCTGGCCGGTCAGGGCGGCTTCGTGTGCATCCCGGGCAGTCACAAGAGCAACCACCCGCTGCCGAAGTCCTGGGACTACCGGGCCGAGGCGGTGCACCACGTGCCGATGGCCGCCGGTGACGTGCTGGTCTTCAACGGGGCGATGGCGCACGGCACCCATCCCTGGCATGCCGATCACGAACGTCGGTCGGTGATGTTCAAGTACGCGCCGGGGCATCTCGCGTGGAGCAAGGTCTACCTGGATTGGGCGGCCGAGTTGCGGCAGTCCCTAAGTCCCCGTCAGCAGGCGCTGCTGGAGCCGCCGTACTGCTTGCCGCACCACGAGGACCCCACCGACCGCTTCGTGCGCTGACCCTCCGCTGCCGGCGCGCCCGTCGCCGACCCGACGGGCGCACCACCGTCGAGAGGAACGCGATGACCGCACTGCTGCTGTCAGGGCTCGGCCCGGCCTTCATGAACGAGGGGGTGCTGCGCGGCACGCTGTTCGACCCGGACAGCGTGGACCGCCTCCGCACCGACTACTACCCCCACCTGACCCTGGCCGACCTGGGGTTCGAACGCGACGGCCGCCGACACCCGTTGCTGCGTCCGGCGCGCGGGCGGGGATCCAGCTCGCTGCGGATCGACGGGCTCGACGGGATCACCGCCGCGCCCGTGCCGCACCTGACCACGGCCACGTTGGAGTCCATCCTCGACGCCGCCACCACGGACTACGAGGCGTTCGACCTGTCCGGGGTGTGGCAGGGCGACCGGGAGCCGGTCACCCCGTCGTCCCGGGTGCACGTGGTGCTCCTGTCCACCACCTTCATCTGGGACCACCGCTCGATGTCCCGGGCGATCCGGTGGGCCGCGGACCGCTACCCCGGGGTGCCGATCGTGCTGGGCGGCCAGTACAGCAACCTCAAGTACCTGAAGATCATGGCGGCCCACCCGGAGGTCACCTGCGTGGTACGCGGCGACGCGGAGGAGGCGTTGCCGCGGCTGCTGCGGGCCGTCGCGGGCGGCGGCGACTGGCGCGACGTGCCGAACCTGGTGGTACGCACCGACGACGGTCGCATCGCGCACACCGACTTCCGGTACGTGGACATCGAGGCCCACCCCTCGCCCACCATGCGGGGGCGCCGCCCGATCGTGCCGTACGAGTCGATGCGCGGGTGCCCCTTCAGCTGCAAGTTCTGCTCGTTCCCGGCCGCCTCGCCGAAGTGGCGGTACAAGTCGGCGAAGAAGATCGCCACCGACTGGGCCGGATACGCCGAGGTCAACGGAGCCCGACACATCAGGGCGTCCGACTCCACCTTCACCGTGCCACCGACCCGACTGCGGGAACTGTTCGACCTGCTGCCGGAGGTGGGCATCGGGTGGGAGGCGTTCGCCCGGGCCAACGCCATCCGGGACGCCGAGACAGTCGACCGGCTGCTCGCCGCGCACTGCCGGTGGTTGTCGATCGGCTTCGAGTCGATGAGCGACCGGACGCTGACGCTGATGAAGAAGCAGGTGACCGCCGCCGCCAACCGCCGCGCCTTCCAGTTGCTGTCCCGCAGCGACCTGGGTTACCGCTGTTCGTTCATCCTCGGCTATCCCGGGGAGACGCCGGACGACTTCGGCGAGACGGCCACGTTCCTGCGGGACGAGTACGCCGGTCACTTCACGCTGAGCATCTTCTCGCTCCAGGACGAGACGATGCCGGTCTGGGAGGACGCCGAGCAACTCGGCATCGAGGTCGACGACCCGGAGGCGCCGGACTACTCCTGGCGGCACAACGGCATGGACATCCACCAGGCGCGGCAGTTGTGGCGGCAGACGCTGGAGGAGGTGCGGTGGGGCAGCGACACGGCGGTCCACCTGCTCTGGCAGAAGGACTACGAGACGCCGCTGATCCCCTGGCGTGACGCCCGGACCAACTTCCGGCTGGAGAAGCTGGTGGAGCGCCTGGCCATGCTGCCCACGGCCGAGCCGGACCCGCGTCGGGCCCGGCCGAGGATCGCGCGGATCCTCGACGAGTTGGCACGGGAAGGGGTGTCGGCGCACCCGGCCCCGGTGGCGCGCCCGGCCGGGTGAACCGGTCGCGGTGCGCGCCCGCCCGGACCGGTCAGATCGCGTACCCGAGTGACCGGAGCTGGGCGCGGATGTCGACGGTGGCGGGCACCGGCTCCGGGGTGGTTCGGGCCAGCGTGTAGGCGTCCAGTAGTGCTCGCAGGTCGCGGTCGTCGGCGGTGGGATCGACGTGTGGCACCAGGTCGTCGTCGAACCGTTCGACCCAGGCCGTCTGGACCTCGTCGATGCCGGCGTAGGACTTACGGTACCTGCGGGGAACCCGGACGAGGCGGTGCCGGCCCTGATAGGCGGCCTGCCCGACCAGGACGTGGCGCAGTGGGCCCTGGGCCTCGCCAGCCCGCTGCCGTTCCTGGAAGGCGATGAACTCCCCGAGGTCGGAGGTGTACGCCTCGGCAAGGGCTTCCGCGTCGGGAGGTGGGCCACCGGTCCCCCGGGCCGCGTCGGCCAGGCTTCGCCCGTCCAGGGCGTCGTCCGGGTCCGGGCGCAGACCGGCGAGGTCGAGCACGGTGGGCACGATGTCGACGGTGCGGATCCGGTCCCGGTGCAGACCGGCGGCGACACCGTCACCGACCAGGACGACGGGCACCCGCAGCACCGCCTCGGCCATCGAGTTGAAGTGCCCGTTGGTGTGCTCGTCGAACTCCTCGCCGTGGTCGCTGAAGACGACCAGCAGCATGCGCCGACCGGCGGCGGCGACCCGACGGGTGAGCCGGTCGAGGAAGGGCTCCAGTCGGGTGGTCAGGAAGTGCGCGACGCCGTCCAGGTAGAGCCGCATCAGCAGGTCGTACGCGCCGGTCTCGTAGAGGTGCCCGGCGGCCCGTTTGTAGCGGAACAGCAGCTCGGCGTCCTCCGGGTCGCGATGGCTCTCCACGAGCCGGTCGACGAACGCCGGTTTCTCCGCCGGCAGCATCGCCTCCAGTTCGTCGACCTTGTCGCGGAAGGCCTGGCCGCCGAAGCGGAGGTTGTGGAAGCCGTAGGGGATGTGCACGCCGCCGAAGTGGGCCAGCGCGACGCAGCCCTCGGAGGCGGCGACGGCGTCGACGAAGGCGCCGTCGTCCTCGTCGAGATAGACGTCGACGTCCGGGGTGAAGCCGAGCTCGGGGCCGAGGATGATCGGGAAGTCGACCTTCATGATGGTCTGTTTGCCGACCCGCCTGCCGTGGGTGAAGATCGACGGTGCCCGTAGCCGCCCGTTGTAGAACTCGTGCAGGCCGTTGTGCAGGGGGTAGCGGCCGGTGAGCAGCGCGCCGTGCGCGGCGGCGGTGTAGGGGGCCGCGGTGATCGTGTTCGGGAAGAACGCGCCCCGGCCGACGAGGTCGTCGAGGACGGCGGTGGGTGGTGCCGCCAGGTCCGGGAAGCGTCGACGCCAGAGGTTCAACGGGTTGGCGGCGATCGCGTCGCCGCGCAGCGTGTCGATCGAGACGAAGACGATGTGGTCGTACGGCTGCTCGCCCACGGTGCTCCGATCCTTCGGTCCGGCGTGCCGGGACTGGTCGACTGCATCGATCAATTCAACTATTATGATCCCGGTGATCTCGATCTACAACGGTCGGCGAGACCGGTGTCGAGGACCCCGATGCGCGTCCTGGTGACCGGAGCGGCCGGCTTCATCGGCAGCCATCTGGTGGAACGACTGCTCGCCCGTGGCGACGAGGTTCGTGGCATCGACTGCCTCACCTCCGGCTACCCACCCGCGACGAAGCTGGCCAACCTGGCCGCCGTCCGGCACCATCCCCGTTTCGCCCTGGAGACCGTCGACCTCGCCGGTACGCCCACCGCTCCCCTGCTCGACGGGGTGGACGTGGTCTTCCACCTGGCCGGTCAGCCCGGCGTGCGGACCTCCTGGGGCAACGGGTTCGGCGACTACGTGACGCACAACGTGCTCGTCACCCAGCGGGTGCTGGAAGCCGCCGCCGCGACCGACCCGGCCCCCCGCGTCGTGATGGCCTCCAGTTCCTCGGTCTACGGCGAGGGGCACCGATGGCCGACGCCGGAGGACGCACCGGCACGGCCGGTCAGCCCGTACGGCGTCACCAAGCTCGCCGCGGAACACCTGTGCCGGGTCTACGCCGACCTGCGCCGGGTCCCCACCGTGGTGCTGCGGTACTTCACCGTCTACGGGCCCCGGCAACGACCGGACATGGCGTTGCACCGGATGTTCGACGCCCTGGCCACGGGCCGGGAGTTCCCGGTCTACGGCAGCGGCGGGCAACTGCGCGACTTCACCTACGTCGACGACGTGGTGGCCGCGACGCTGGCCGCCGGGACGCGTCCGGTGCCGCCCGGCAGCGTGCTGAACGTGGCCGGCGGGTCGGCACGGTCCCTGACCGACCTGATCGCGCTCGTCGAGGAGGTGACCGGGCGGTCCGTACCGGTGCGGGACGGCGGGGCGCCCCCGGGCGACGTGTCCCGCACCGGCGGGTGCATCGACCGGGCGCGGGAGCTGTTGGGCTGGACGCCCCGGGTCGGGCTGCGCGACGGGGTGCGGGCCCAGGCGGAATGGCACCTGCGTGCTGACTGAGCCGACCGGCGTCATCGCCGACCTGCACGGGCACTCCCGGCTCTCGGACGGCTGGAACCGTCCCGCCGAGCTGGTCACCGTGCAGGCCCGCGCCGGTGTCGAGTTGGTGTCGCTGACCGACCACGACACGCTGACCGGCACCGCCGCCGCAGCGGCCCGGGCCGCCGAACTCGGCGTGTCCTACGTGGTCGGTGTGGAGATCACGGCGGCTCCGGTGCGGCACGACAACCACCTGTTGGCGCACGGCGTACGCGCTGACGACCCCGGCCTGGCCGCGGTGCTGGCCACCAACCGGCGGATCTGGCGACGGGACGCGTTGGCCGCCCGCGCGGCGCTGCGTGAGGCCGGGTTGACGGTGCCGGACAGTGCCGCGTACGACGACGGCGACGCCCTCGTCATGCCGCACAGTGTGGCGCGGGACGTGATCCGGACCGGGCGGGCGACCCACCCGCAGGTTTGGCAGGTCATCGACGACGCGCTGGCGCGACAGCCCGCCGAGGCGTACGCGGGGATGCCGGAGCCGGCGGAGATCGCCGAGGTGGTGCACCACGCGGGCGGACTGCTGGTGTGGGCGCACCCCGGACGGTCCCGCAGCCCGGAGCGGATGCGGGCGGTGCTGCCGCTGCTCGACGGGATCGAGGTGCACACCCCCCGACACGACAGCCACGCCACCGCCGAGTGGGCCGCGCTCTGCGCCGAGACCGGCATTCCCGCCTGCACCGGGCGCGACCACCACGGCTATCCGAGGTACCAGCCGCCGCCGGTGCCGTTGGACGCGCGCTACCTGGAACGGTTGGCGGACCGGATCGTCCGGCCGGACGGTCCGGTCCCGCCGGCGCGGTCAGCCGCTGGTGGCGGCGGGCGACCCGACCAAAGTGGACCGGCGTAGCTTGCCGGTGTCGGTGTGCGGGATCGCCTCCCGGAACTCGTAGGTCAGCGGCATCTTCGCGGTGGAGAGCAGTAGCTGGCAGTGCCGCCGCAGGTCCGCCTTCGCCGGTGGCGCGTCGGCGACCGCCGGGACCACCACCGCGTGCACGGCCTGCCCGAGTACGGCGTGCGGGCGGGCGGCGACGGCCACGTCCGCGACACCGGGATGTTGACGCAGCACCTCCTCCACCTCGGCCGGATAGACCTTCACCCCGCCGACGTTGATCATTTCGGCGCGCCGACCGACGATGTGCAGGTAGCCCTCCTCGTCGAGGAAGCCGGCGTCACCGAGGCTCATGAAGCCGTCCCGCTCCGGCAGGGCCGGCCCGTCGCCGAGGTAGCTGGGCTGGCGGGTGAAGCGGGAGCGCAGGAACACCTCCCCCACCTCGCCCGCTGTCGCGACGCCACCGTCCTCGCGGTACACCCGTACCTCGCAGTCCACCGGTCGCCCGACGCTGCCCGGGTGCCGCAACCACTCGTCACCCCGGATCCACAACGCGCCGATGCGCTCCTGACTGGAGTAGCCCTCGTAGAGGGTCTCCGGCGCAAACACCTCCATCCAGGCGCGCTTGAGCTCCGGCGGGGCGCCCGCCGAACTCTGGTGCACACAGGTCACCGAGGAGACGTCGACCTCGCGCAACGCCGGCACGGCCAGCAGCCGACGCATCAGGCTGGGCACGATGATGAAGTAGTTGACCCGGAATCGCTCGATCAGTTCGGGGATCCGGGCCGGCACCACCTGCGGCACCAGCACCACCGTGTGGCCGAGCGCCAGACCGTGGTAGAGCTTGGTGAACCCCGCGTGGTGCAGCGGGATCATGGCGAGCTGGACCTGCCCGACGTCCAGACCCACCGCCCGGTCGCCGGTCGACGGGAAGTCCTCGGCGGCGTACACCCAGTCGGGTCGGCGCAGGATGATCCGGGGACGTCCGGTGCTGCCGCCGGTGGCGTGTGCGGAGCGTGGGGTGCCGGCGGGGAACGCCGCGCAGTCGACCTGCGGTGCCGTCCACAGCTCCGCCGCCGGCACGGTGGTCACCGCGTCGTGCGGTGCGGTGGCCACGACGACGGCCGGGTGGGCGGTGTCGAGCAGGACGGCGAACTCCCGTTCGGTCGACTCGGGGTCCAGCGGCAGCACGGTGGCGCTCAGCTTCCAGGCGGCCAGGGTGGCCACCACATGGTCCAGGCCCATCGGCAGGCGTACCGCGACGAGTACGCCGGGGCCCACTCCGGCGGCTGCCAGTCGACCGGCCGCCGCGTCGCTGGTCCGGTCCAACTCGCCCCAGGTCAGCGAAGGGGTCCCGACGGCGTCCGGCACGGTGACCGCCGTTCGCTCGGGATGCCGGGCGGCCAACTCCCTGATCCGGTCGCCGATGCGGATCGTCGGGGCCGTCGTTGACAGCTTCTCGGAATGGATCATAAGGTCAATCATATCGAGAACTGTCTTTCGCAAAGACCTCCGAGCCCGGTCCGAGCCGAACCGTCCACGGCCCTGCTGCCGGTCCGCCTCGATGTCAGGGAGTCCTGAATGCGGGTGCAGGAAGCGATCGCCGCCTCGGTCCACCGGCTCGGGGTTCGGCACGTCTTCGGCCTGATGGGTCGGGGCAACATGGGCTTCCTGCTCGACATGGTGCACCGGCACGGGATCGGCTACATCGGCGCGCGGCACGAGACGAACGCGGTCACCATGGCCGACGCGTACGCGCGCAGCACCGGTCGGCTCGGTGTCGCGACGGTCAGTGTCGGTCCGGCGTTCAGCAACGCGCTGACCGGGATCCTGGAGAGCGCGCGGGGCCAGACGCCGCTGTTGCTGTTCGCCGGGGACACCGCCACCACGCACGGGGACTACGGGCAGTTCCTGGCGCAGGCGCCGCTGCTCGACGCGGTCGGGGTCGCCCATCGTCGGCTCGACGCGCCGCACCGGATCGGCCCGGAGATCGCCGAGGCGGCCCGGCGTGCCGTGCACGAGCGTCGGCCGGTGGTGTTGACGGTGCCGCTGGACGTGCAACGCCAGCCGGTCGAGACGTTGGTCGAGCCGGTCGGGCCGCCCGAGCCGGCACCGCACCCGCTCCCGGACGCCGCCGCCCTGGACGCCGCGGTGGAGGTGATCCGGCGTAGCCGTCGACCGGTGCTGGTCGCGGGCCGTGGCGCGCTCGCGCCGCAGGCCCGGGCGGCGCTGATCGAGCTGGCCGAGCGGGTCGGCGCGGTGCTCGGCACGACCCTGCACGCCGACGGGCTGTTCGCCGGTGAGCCGTGGAACGTGGGACTGCTCGGCGCGCACTGCACCGCGTACGCCGCCGAGCTGAGTGCGACGGCGGACACGATCATCGCCTTCGGCACCGGCCTGGACCGGTACACCACCCGGGGCGGGCACCTGTTCCCGCAGGTGCGGGAGATCGTGCACTGCGAACTGGATCCCCGGCGTAGCGCGTCGGCTCCGGTGACCGTCCGGTTGACCGGGGACACCACGGCCACCGCCCGCTCCCTCGCCGCCGAACTGCGGCGCGGCGGACACCGGGCCACCGGGTTCCGGACCGGCCCGTGGGACCCTCCGCCGCCGTCCCCGGCACCCGCGACCGGCGCGCCGGCACCCGGCTTCGTCGACCTCACCGAGTTGCTGTCCACGCTGGACGCCTGGCTGCCGGCGCACCGCTCGGTGGTGCAGGAGAGCAGCCACGCGGCCGGGAACGCGGTGGGTCACCTGCGGGTGGCCGCGCCCCGGGCACGGGTCAGCACGTTCGACTTCGAGTCGATCGGGTTGGGTCTGGCGACCGCCGTCGGCACCGCCGTGGGCCGTCCCGACGCCCCCACGGTCGCCGCCGTCGGTGACGGCGGCGCGCTGATGGCCCTCGGTGAGCTGGAGACGGCGGTCCGCCACCGGTTGCCGATCCTGCTGCTGGTGCTCAACGACAGCGCCTACGGCGCGGAGGCACGGGAGTTGGAGATGCGCGGCCTGCCCATCACCGACGCGCTCTTCCCGACCACCGACTTCGCCGCCGTCGGCCGGGCGTTGGGGGCGGCCGGGACGGTGGTCCGGGACGTCTCCGACCTGGTGGCGATCCGGGACTGGATCGCCCGCCCGGAGGGGCCGTACGTCCTGGACTGTCGGCTCGACCCGACCTTGGTCTCCGGCTGGTTCCAGCTCGCCATCGCCTCGCCCGACGGTTACCTGCGCAAGCCCCGGTGGCAGCCATGACGAGACGACGGCCGGCACCGGTCGGGCAGGAGGGACGAGACACGTGATCGTCATCATCGGAGCCGGACCGGCCGGTCTGTCGGCGGCCTACCACCTCGGCGACGAGGAGTACACCGTCCTGGAGTCGGAGGACGAGCCGGGTGGCCTCTGCCGCTCCTTCGACCTGGGGGGCGCCACCTTCGACCTCGGTGGGCACGCCTTCTTCACCAAGCACGACTACGTCCGGGACCTGGTCGAGCAGCTCTGCGAGCCGGGGGTGTACGCGCAGCCCCGCGAGGCGTGGGTGCACAGCCACGACACCTTCGTCCGGTACCCGTTCCAGAGCCACCTGCACGGGCTGCCGTCGGAGGTGGTGGAGGAGTGCCTGGTGGGCCTCTACGAGGCCGCCCGTCGGCAACCGCTCGCCGCGCCACCGGCGAACCTGCGGGAGTGGATCGAGCTGACCTTCGGGCCCGGTATCGCGGCCCGCTTCCTGCTGCCCTACAACGAGAAGCTGTGGGCCTTTCCGCTGACGGACATCGCGCCGGGCTGGACCAGCAACCGGGTGGTCACTCCGGACGTGGCGGCGATCGTCGGCGGGGCGCTGCGCCCGGACCGATTCTCCGACTTCCCGAACGCCGTCGTGCGGTATCCCGCCACCGGTGGCTTCGCCAACCTCTACCAGGGCTTCCTGCGTACGGTCGGCGAGCGGATCCGGCGGCACAGCGTCGTCGAGGTCCGCCCCGGGGAGTCGACGGTCCGGGTCGAGGGTGGCGCCACGATCGGCTACGACCACCTCGTTTCCACCATGCCGCTGGACGAGCTGGTGCGGCGTACCGACGGTCTCGACGACTGCTGCCGGGACGCCGCGAACGAACTACGCCACAACAGCCTCTATCTGGTGAACCTGGTCTTCGAGCGGCCGGCCATGACCGAGATGCAGCGGGTGTACTGCGCCGATCCCGACATCCCGTTCCACAAGCTGGTGCTCAACTCGAACTCCAACCCCGAACTGCGCGCACGCCCGTGCTTCGGCATCCAGGCCGAGGTGAGCTTCTCCGCGCACAAACGGGTCGACCCGGAGGGCCTGTCGGAGCGGGTGCTGGCCGCGCTGCGGCGAATCGGCATCGCCGGGGCCGACGACCAGGTCAGCGCCGCGAGTGTGGTCACCGTGCCTCGGGCGTACCCGGTGCAGACGTCGGCGACCGTCGAGGCACGCGCGCATCTGCTGGAGGAGTTCCAGCGGCGTCGGATCCACTGTGCGGGCCGGTTCGGCGAGTGGCTCTATATCAACTCGGACGACGCGGTGCTGCGCGGCCGGGCCCGGGCCGAGGAGATCCTGGCACACCAGGCCGGCAGCTCAGTCGACTGACTCCGCCGGGGGCAGCCCCAGCACCGCGGTCATCCACGGCAGCGCGACCTGGAGTTGGCGCAGCTGGAACTCGCGGACCAGCGGCAGCTTCGGCAGGAACGGCAGACCGGCCCGGCTGGCGAAGAAGCCGGTGACCAGGGTGACCACCGTCGGGTCGGGATCGGTGAGCACCTCTGCCGGCTGCGGACCGCCTTCCAGGGTGAGACTGGGCAGCCAGAATGCGAGGTCGAACTGCGGATTGCCGAGGGCGGCATGATTCCAGTCGAACAGCACCGGTTGGCTGCCGCGAAAGCAGAGGTTGTCACTTCGGACGTCGAGGTGGGTGACCGAGTCGCCGTCCATGCCGGTGAAGTCGGCGGCATCGAGAATGGTGGGCAGGCATTTGTCCAGCCACTGCGGGGAACAGACCCGCAACGCCAGGAACTGCGCCGGGTCGCGGGCGATCTCGGGCCAGCCGCCCTGGCCGTACTGGGTGTGCGAGGCGGGGACCAGACCGTCGATGGCGGGGCGGGCCGCCAGGTCACCCAGCGTGTCCCGGACCGCCCGGAGTTGCTCGGGTGACCAGGGCGGCGGCCAGGTCGAGGCGGAGAGGTCCTCCAGCACGAGTACGGGCAGCTCACCGTCGTCGTACCAGCCGAGCAGCTCCGGCATGAACGGCGCGTGCAGTTGCCGGTAGACGGCGTGCTCGCGGCGCAGCCAGATCGCGCCGGGCTCGTCGTCGGCGTGTTTGACGAAGACGGTGCGGCCGTCGTCGAGCCGCGCGAGCCATCGTCGGTTGTTGGAATATCCGCGCCGGACGCGGACCGCGTGCACCACCCGTTGCCCGGTCGCGTGGGCGATCCGTTCCGCCTCGTCGATCGCGATCACCGCGTCCGCCTGCATCGAGTCACGATAACAGAGGGCGTGATCAACCGATTCACGGCAGTCAGCCGTGACCGGGGACGGCGATCAATGGGTATTGCCCGCTCGACGGCCACCCCATATCGTCTGGCAATGCTGATTCGACCGGGCCGATCCGCCGTCACGACGGGTGTTCGCGGCCGGGCCGACGCGCGGTGATCAGGGCGGAGGGACTCTCCAAGACGTTCCGGCGGTACGAGCGCGAGCCGGGCGTCCTGGGCAGTCTCCGGACCCTGTTCAGCCGCCGTCACACCATGGTGACCGCAGTGGACGAGGTCTCCTTCGAGGTGGCGGCCGGGACCCGGGTGGCGTACCTCGGGGCGAACGGCGCGGGCAAGTCCACCACGGTCAAGCTGCTGACCGGCGTGACGACCCCGACCAGCGGGCGGTGCACGGTCGACGGGATCGAGCCGTACCGCGAGCGGGTTCGCAACAGCGGCAACATCGGTGTCGTGTTCGGCCATCGCAGCCAACTCTGGTGGGACCTGTCGGTCCCGGACTCCTTCCGGATCCTCAAGCACATCTACGACATCGACGAGGCCGCCTACCGGCGCAACCTGTCGCTGTTCCGGGACGTGCTCGACATCGACGCGCTGGGCAACACCCCGATCCGGGAGCTCAGCCTCGGGCAGCGGATGCGCGCGGAGATCGCCGCCAGTCTGCTGCACACCCCCGCCGTGGTCTTCTGGGACGAACCCACGATCGGTCTGGACCTGGTGCTCAAGGAGGCCGTCCGGGCCCTGGCCAACCAGATCAACCGGGAACACGGCACGACGATCTTCCTCACCAGCCACGACATCAGTGACATCTCCGCCATCTGCGACCAGGTGCTGGTGGTCGACCAGGGCCGGATCGTGCACCAGGGCACGCTCGCGGCGCTGCTGCGGACGGCCCGCCACCGGGCGGTGCACTTCGACCACCGGGGAGACGAGTCGCCCGAACAGGTGGCGGCCCAGATCGAGGAGGCACTGACCGGCACCACCGTCACCGTCGACGACCAACGGCGGGTGACGATCGACTTCCCCGTCGACCGGCTCACCGCCCGGGAGGTGCTCACCTGGGTGTTGCACCGCTTCGACGTGACCGACTGCTTCGCGCCGGAGCCGGACCTGCAGACGGTACTGCGGGAGATCTACGGTGGTCGTCAGCCGGCGGAGCACGGCTGAATGACGGTCGGTGTCCGCTCTCCCCGTCTGCGCCGCTACCTGCCGTTCGCGGTCAGCGGTCTGCAGGCGACCCTGCAGTACCGCGCGAGCTTCTTCGTCAGCCTGGCCACCACGGCGACCAGTACGGCGGTGGTGGTCTTCCTGTGGCGTACGGTCTATGCGGCCAGCCCGGACGCGGGTCCCGGCGGTTTCGGGATCGAGGGCATCACCACCTATCTGATCGCCGCCCAGGTGCTCGGCGTGCTGCACGCCAACCAGGTCGACAGCGAGATCGGGCAGGACATCCTGCGCGGCGACATCGCCGTCGCGCTGATCCGCCCGGTCAGCTACCCGGTGATGCGGATCTTCACCGCCCTGCCGGTGCTGATCACGAATCTGCTGATGGTGGGCCTGCCCACGTTGCTGATCTTTGCGGTGCTCTTTCCCCTGCAGTCCCCGGCCCCGGTGGACCTGCTGCTGTTCCTGGCGGCGGTGCCGTCCTCGGCGGTCATCGCGTTCAGCCTCAACATGCTGGTCGGGCTCTGCGCCATCGTCACCACCAACATCTGGGGCATCCGCATCGTCAAGGAGAGCGTCGTGGTGTTCTTCGCCGGTCAGCTCGTACCACTCGACCTGATGCCGGCGCCGCTGGCCGCCGTCGCCTCGGTCCTGCCCTTCCAGTCCATGGTGTACGCGCCGGTCCGCCTGCTCACCGGCCGCTACGACGGCGCGCCCGACGCGGCGGTCATCCTGGCCGGGCAGGTGGGCTGGGCGGTGCTGCTCGCCGGCGCGTGCGCGCTGCTGTGGCGGGTGTTCGTCCGACGCGTACAGGTGCTCGGCGGATGACCCGCCCCGGTCGCGCGCCGCGCCGTTCCCCGCTGCGCTACGCGCGGCTGACCTGGTTCCTCGGCGGGGTCAGCCTCCGGCGACTGGTGGCGTACCGCACCGACTTCCTGCTCGGCGGCGTCGGTTTCCTGCTCCGGGTCGGCGTCCAGGTCCTGCTGATCGGCAGCATCTTCCAGTTGGTGCCCACGGTCGGCGGTTGGTCCCTGGACAAGGTGTTGTTCCTGCTCGGCTTCGCGCTGCTGCCGCGCGGGCTGGACCGGCTCTTCACCGACTACCTGTGGGTGGTCGGTGAGCAGTTGATCCGCAGCGGCGACTTCTACCGCCACCTGATCCGGCCGGTGAACCCGCTGTTCAGCGTCCTGTCGGAGCGCTTCTTCTGGCCCGACGCGCTCGGTGAGCTGCTGGTCGGGTTCGCGCTGCTCGGGTACGCGGGCCGGCGGCTGGGGCTGGACGTGGACGCCGAGCTGATCCTGGTCGGTGCCGGTCTGGTCGTCTGCGGCACGCTGATCTACACCGGGATCAAGCTCGTCTTCGCCTCGATCGCCTTCTGGACGATCACCAGCCAACCCGCGATGCACGCCGCCAACCAGCTCTCCGAGTTCGCCGCGTTCCCGCTGGAGATCTACCCGGGCGTGCTGCGGTCCGTGTTGACGTGGGTGCTGCCGTTCGCGTTCACCGCGTACATCCCGGTGGAATTCCTGCTCGGCGGCGACGGTCGGTTGGTCTGGCTCACCCCGCTGGTGGCGGCGGGCGCGCTGGGCGTCGGGTACGGCATCTGGAGCATGGGCATCCGCCGGTACGAGATGACCGGGAGCTGAGAGGAGAGGCATCGGCATGAGAAGACAGCTACCGCTCGGTGAGCCGCTGGCGCGGGGTTACCAGTTCTATGCCTTCCCGTTGGCGATCCTGGCCACCGAGGCACGGGCCCGGGACTGGATCCTGAGCAACTACATCCACGTCGCCTTCGACCCCAAGGCGCCGGACTCACCGGTGCCGTTCGGCTTCTATCTCTATGACCACGCGATCAGTCCGTGGCTGGAGGTGGTCCGGGCCAGCCGCGAGTGGGTCGCTTGCGTCGGCGGGGACATCGTCGCGCTCTGCCGCGACTCCATCGGCGCCGGCTACTACCCCTATCTCAACCTGGACGAGCACCACCTGCCCGGCCGGGCGCCCTACCAGCAGTGGCACCAGACCCACGACGTGCTGCTCAGCGGCGTCGACGACGACGAGGGCACCTTCACCATCTACGGCTACACGGCCAACGGGTCGCTGCGGACCACCACGGTCGGGCAGGACGACGTCGCCCGCGCGTACGCGAGCCTGGACGAGGTGGAGAACGACTGCTTCCAGGTCTACTTCTACCGCCTGCGACCGGACGCCAGCTATCGGATGCGGCTGCACGTGGTGGGCGGCGCGTTCGAGGAGTACCTGTCCGGCGCCAACCCGAGCAGCCGGGTCGACATGCTCCAGGAGGAGTGGGACCGGGCGTACGGTGTCGACTCCTACGCGCCGATCCGTGGATATCTGCGCGACTACCTCACCGGCGACGCGGCGTACGACATCCGGTACCTGCACGTGTTGTGGGAGCACAAGCGGCTGATGACCGAGCGGTTCGTCCGGCTGGCCGAACTCGCCCCGGCACTGGCCCCGCTGGTGGACGACTGCCGTGCGATGCAGACCGACGCGGTGGCGTTGCGCAACGGGATGCTGTGGCACGAACAGAAGGGACGGTCCTCCCGATTCGACGAGGAGGCCATGCCGCGCCTGGAGCGGATCTTCGACACCGAGGTACGGGTGCTGCGGCAGGCCGTCGAGGAGATCCGGCGCCATCGGACGCGGGAGTCGGACCCGGATCACCGGCACGACCGCGAGGGCCTGCCGGCGGGAACGAGAGGGGATGACGGAGCGTGAGCATGGACGCGATGTGCACGGTCGTCCTGCGGATGCCGGCGCTGCGGCCGGACGACCACCTCCGGTTGCGGATCGTCGGCGGCGGCACGCAGGACTTCCGGTACGACGAGCCGCCCGGCGAATGGACGACCACGCTCGATCCGGCGGCGCATCCCGACGGCCTCGACGTCGTCGTCGTCCTCGACGGTGACCCCCAGCTCGACGGGCCGCTGCACCTGACCGCCGCCGACCTGGCCGCCCCGACCTGCCGCATCGACGGGCGGGTCCACTTCGCACGGCACCACGACATCCTCGTCGGCGAGACGCACGTCGCCCGGCACTTCTTCCCCGGCGACCCGGACTCCGACCAGCGCTACGACGTCATCGTCGTCGGCTCCGGCGCCGGCGGCGGCACCCTGGCGTACCAACTCGCCGAGACGCCGTGGCGGGGCGGCCGACCACCGCGCGTCCTGCTGCTGGAGGCCGGCAGCTATCTGTTCGGTACGCACACCGGCAACCTGGCTCGCTACCAACCGGTCGGTCCCGACGTGTACCCCAACATCTTCCACCACTGGGGGGCCTTCGGGCGGCGGCGCTGGCGGGCCGCCGACGCCGAGAGCGCCAGGGCGCGGATCGCCCAGGGCTTCAACCTCGGCGGCCGGACCCTCTTCTGGGGAGCCTCGGCGCCCCGGATGCACCGCTGGGAGTTCCGCGACTGGCCGGAGACGGTCCGCGATGAGCTGTGCGACGTCTGGTACGACCGCGCGGAGCAACTGACCCGCGTCACTCCCCTGGTCCCGTCGTCCTACCAGACGATGGTCAAGGCGAGGCTGGGGGAGTTGCCGGCGTTGGCCGAGTTCCGGCACTTCGATCCGCCGATGGCGATCGAGTACTGCGGCCCGGTCCCCGGGGCGGTGCCGGCGGGTATCTGGTCAGCGGCCGAACTGCTGCTCAGCCGCGCCATGCAGGACGACCGCTTCGGCAACCTGCGGGTCCACCTGAACCACGAGGTGGTCGGGGTCGAGCGGGCGGCGGGCGAGGTCACCGGCGTGGTCGCGTACGACCATCTGGCCGGTCGGGACCGCACCTACCGACTGGCCGACGACGGCGTGGTGGTGCTGGCCGCCGGCACGGTCGGCACTGCCGCCGTCGCGCAGTCGTCCGGCCTCGCCGAGGACAGTCCGCTGGTCGGGCGCGGCATCACCGACCACCCGATCCACGTGGTCAAGTTCTGGGTGCGGCAGGGCGGCGACTGGTACAGCCGGTTCGACTCCAGCAAGACCGTCTCCCGGCAACTCACCGACGTCACCGACACCGACCCGGCGCATCCGTACAGCGTCACGCTGGACCTGGGTGCGAACCTCAACCAGTTCCGCTTCGTCAACTCCCTGGAGTTCACCGGCGCGAACCTGGCCACCGTCGACGGGAAGATGCCGGGCGAGCTGGTGTTCATGGTCGAGGCGCCGCTGGTCGAGCAGAACGCCGTCACCCGGACCGAGACCCGGCCGGACGGCGTGAAGCCCGCCGCGCTGCCCACCATCCGCATCCATCCCAGCCCGCGCGCCCACCAGGTCCAGGACACCCTCGACACGATCACCGCCGACGTCGTGTCCGCCTTCGGCGGCGAGGTGTACGAGCAGCTCTGGGCCCCGCTCGGCGGAGTGTCGCACGAGGTCGGCACCATGCGGATGGGTCGCGGCACACCGGGCCGGGAGCGGCCGGGGGTGGTCGACGAGGACCTGCGTGTCGTCGGCCACCGCAACCTCTACGTCTGCGACCTGTCCGTCTTTCCCAACTCACCGGCGGCCAACCCGACGCTGACGTTGGCGGCGCTGGCACTGCGCCTCGCCGCCCACCTCAGCACCTGACGGCACACCCCGAGGACGACGAATGACTTCCGATGACCATTCGTTCGAGGAGTTCCCGCTCCGCCAGGCTGCACTGCACCTGGTGAAGGAGAGCCCGGAGGGACGCGCTCTGAAGAGGAGGCTCGAAGCCTTCGACGATCTCGATGACCCGGCGAAGGAGAAGGCCGCCGCGGAAATCCGGGAGGTCATCGCCGGCATCGTCGCGCGCGCAGTCACCGAAGAGCACCACCGCGCCGAGATGTTGAACGCCTTCGTCCATTCCAGAAGGGGTTCCGACGCGATCGTGTCCGACCCGGGGACGGAGGACCAACACCCGATCGTGACTCACGTGCTGGAGGTCGCGGAGGACATCCTCGCGGAACTGGGGAAAGAGATGTTGATCGAGGCGATCCTCCCCGGTGCGCACCTCGTCATCCCACCCGACGACTTCGTAAGAAGCCTCTTCACGGCCGTAGAGATGATCGAGATCCAAGAAGATCCGTTCCATCGACCGTGGTGACGCCGGCCGCCCGGAAGCTCACCGCACGACCTCGCGTAGCCCGTGCAGGAGCCGGTCGACGTGCTCGGCGGTCGTGCCGATGCCGATACTGGCCCGGATCGCGTACCCGTCGGTCGGGCGGCCGAGCCGCTCGGCGGCGCCGGCCAGCAGCTTCCGGGTGAGCGGGTGGGCGCAGAACAAGCCGTCGCGTACGCCGATCCCGTGCTCGGCGGAGAGGCGGTGGGTGATGTCGGTTGCCTGTCGGTCGGCGACGGTGAAGCTGACGATGCCGACCCGGTCGTGGTCGGCGTCGAACGTGCGCAGCTCCGCCACCTGCGGCAGGGTGTCGAGCCCGTCGCGCAACCGGGTCAACAGCTCCTGCTCGTGGCGGGCGAGAACGTCCGGCGCGGCGGCGGAGATCGTGGTGCAGGCCGCGGCGAGCGCCACCGCGCCCAGCAGGTTCGGGGTGCCGGCCTCGTGGCGCGCCGGGCCGGTCTGCCACTGCACCTCGGCGGGCTCGTCGCCGACGTGTCTGGTGGCCCCGCCACCGGACAGGTACGGGTCGGCGGCGTCGAGCCAGTCGGCGCGGCCGGCCAGGACTCCCGCGCCGAACGGCGCGTACAGCTTGTGCCCGGACAGCGCCAGGTAGTCGATGTCGGTGCCGGCCATGGAGACCGCGCGGTGCGGGGCCAACTGGGCGGCGTCGACGACGATCCGCGCGCCGTGCCGATGCGCGATCTCCGCGATCTCGGCTATCGGCCAGACCTCTCCGGTGACGTTGGACGCGCCGGTGACCGCCACCAGCACCGGCCGCCCGCTGCCCAGGTCGGCCAGTGCACGGGTCAGCCCGGACGTCACCTCGGGCAGGTCGGTGGGCACCGGCAGTCGGTGCACGTTCGGCCAGGCCAGGAGGTTCGCGTGATGTTCGCCGGCCCAGGTCACCACCGTGGTGTGCGCTGGCAGGGCCCGGGCGAGCAGGTTCATCGCATCGGTGGTGTTCCGGGTGAAGATCACGTGGTCGTCCGGCCGGATGTCGAGGAAGTCCGCGACGGTCTGACGGGACTGCTCGTATGCCAGCGTGCATCGGCGCGAGGCGGCGCCGGCGCCCCGGTGCACGCTGGCGTACCAGGGCAGCAGCTCGGTGACCGCGGCGGCGACCGCGGCGAGACAGGGTGCGGTGGCGGCGTAGTCGAGGTTGGCGTACGCGACGGTGGTGCCGTCGGACAGGCGGACCGGAAGGTCGTTGCCGAGCACGGCAGGAGCGATCGTGGGCACACTGGTCCTTCGTGACGGTGGACCCGTGCGGGTCCGCGCTTGCCTCTCCGGCGATCGCCGGCGGCCTGGTCCTCACCCGGAGGCACCCCACCGCGGATGTACGAGGGTTGCCGGTCAGCAGGCCGGGGCCTTGACGCTGACACTCATGACCGCTGCCGATGCTGCCACACCGGCGAGCGCCTCCGCCAGAGCGCTTCGCGCACCCGGCACGTCCCCGTTCGTACGACACCGGACGGTCCCCTGAGTCGTCCCTCCCGGCGCGGTGTGGCAGGTGTGCGGGAGGGACGGGATAGCCTGCCTGCGGTGTCCGGCGACCGCGTGACCGGAGGAGTCGATGCTTCGATGACGGCAGGGCGGCCGATGCCGACTCAGGAGGACGTGCTCGGGTATTTCGACACGCTGTCGAACTGGGGTCGGTGGGGCGACGACGACCAACTCGGCACGCTCAACCACATCACCGACGACGTCCGGTTGGCGGCGGCGCGAGCCGTACGCCACGGCCGGAGCGTGTCGTGCGCGTGGGAGGTCGCCGTGCCGGGAGAGATGGAGCGGTCGACGACGGCGTGCCCGTGCGCCGCCGACATGCCGGGCGCCGAGAACATGCCGCCCGCGTTCCACGCCGACCGGCGCTGGGGCTTCTCGTCCGAGCGGCTCAGCCTCTCGTTCCACGGCAACACCGTCACCCACCTCGACTCGCCGTGTCACATCTTCTGGGACGGCGTGATGTACAACGGGCGGTCGCACGCGGTGGTGGACGCCGCGACGGGGTCGGCGTGGGCGGCAGTCACGGCGGCGGCGAACGGGATCGTCACCCGTGGTGTCCTGCTGGACGTGGCGAGGGCCCGGGACGTGCCGTGGTGGGAGCCGGGGCAGGCCGTGTTCCCCGAGGATCTCGAAGAGGCCGAGCGCCGGCAGGGCGTACGGGTGGGGTCCGGCGACGCGGTGCTGTTGCGGACCGGCCGTGGTCGGGTCCGGCACGAGGGCGGTACGGCCGGCGGTGTCACCCAGGCCGGCTGGCACGCGTCCTGCCTGCCGTGGCTGCACGAGCGCCAGGTCGCACTGATCGGCGCGGACACCCCGCAGGATGTCCAGCCGTCGGGATACGACGACGTCCTGATGCCGGTGCACGCCGTGAGCCTCGTCGCGATGGGTCTGTGGTTGCTCGACAACTGCGACCTGGAGGCGTGCGCGACGACCGCCGCCGACCTCGGTCAGTGGGACTTCCATCTCGCCGTCGCGCCGGTCCGCCTGGCCGGGACGTCCGGCAGCCCGGTCAACCCGATCGCCACGTTCTGACCGGAGCGGGCCTGACCTCGACCGGCCCCCCATGTGCGGGTCGCGGCACGGGACGAGACGCGAATCCGACGCGGTGAGCGCACGGTTGCCCGGCCCGCCGCCACCACGCGCAGTGACTACGGTCACTCGCCGCCGTCCGACTCCGCGTCCCTGCGGCCCGGTGTGGTCGGCCGTGTGGACGTGGGTCGGCCCGGCGTGTCGACGATTCGTCGGAACACTGTCCGGAAAGCGTCTCCACCACGGGGAATAGCACACTCCATCGTGGACGTAACAGCGGTTCGACTGTCAACTTTGCGAAGCACTTTCGCACTCGGATCTGCCCTACGGTGAACCGGCGTTACCGCAGCGACCAAGCCGCAACCATTGGGGAACGCATCACCATGCGCATACTCGCCGTGCCCGTCAGGGTGGACGCCCTGTGGCTCGCCACCGATCGAACCGTCACCGGACCGACCGCCGACTTCACCCGCCTGCCGTACATCGACGCCGACACCGGCCGGGACGCCGACTTCGGTGAGCGCAACCTCAGCGACGCGATCCTGCCAGGGCCGTTCCAGCAGGATCTGCTGTTGCCGGCCGGCATCCACCTGCACTGGTCGCTGCCGGACGCGCTGACCCGGTTGACGCACGGTGCCGCGCCCGGTGGCGGCGCGCCGGTCGTCGACCTCCCCGGGGTGCCGAACCGGTGGCTGGTGACCCGGACCGCGCCGGACGGAGCCCAGGACCGCTGGATGGTGGAGAGCGACGCGCTGGGAGACGTCGACCGGGGCGGGGTGACCTATCCGCTGCTGGCGGCCGATCCGCGCGGCACCACCGGACGACCGTGGCGGTATCTCGGCCGGACGCTGCCGCTGTCGGCCTGGCCCGGTGCGCCGACCGACCGGGTGGCCGCGCTCACCGCGCTCGGCTACGGCGAGCCGACCTTCGCCGCGTTCTATCCGAACTCGTCGAGCGTGTTCGGGTTGCACGACGACGGCTACGGGACGGTGCCGCCACCGAACGGCATGCGCTACGACGTGGTCGGGTGGTACGCCGAGACGGCCGACGACGAACTGCTGGCGGTGGTGGCGGCGGCGCAGGGACGAAGCTGGCCGCAGACCATCGCCGACGAGCTGGACTGGGCGGTGCCGACCGACACCGGCGGTGACGCTCCGGCGCGGATGCTCTGCTTCGGCCGGCTGACCTTCGCCGCGACGGCGAAGCGGGCACCGGTGCCCGGCCCGGCGACCGACTCCGAGAGCGGGGTCTGGGTGGCGAACACCGCCACCGAGGCGCTCGCCGCACACCTCGGCGCGGTCCTGACCGGGGTGACCGAGACGGAGACCGAGGAACTGCTGGAGGCGCTGACCGTCGCCGACGAGTTGGAGAGCGGCCTGCTGGATCTGCCGACTCGGCTGGCCCAGGCCCGGCACGAGGCGTCGTTCGGCACGGTCGCCTCGGGCGTGGCCTGGACGGTCCGACGGCAGGACGACCCCCTCGACGGCGGCGACGAGGGCTCGCCGGTCACGGTGCCGCAACGCCAGGCCCGGGAACGGCTGTCGCTGCCGGAGGACCTCGGCGACCTGCTGGTCACGCTCAACGAGGCGCAGTCGGCGTACGACGCGGCGGCGGCGGAGCTCACC
Organism: Micromonospora sp. NPDC003241; assembly: GCF_053589795.1. Taxonomy (NCBI): domain Bacteria; kingdom Bacillati; phylum Actinomycetota; class Actinomycetes; order Micromonosporales; family Micromonosporaceae; genus Micromonospora; species Micromonospora sp. NPDC003241. The sequence continues at coordinate 187,998 of NZ_JBSFSO010000007.1, forward strand.
GGGGCACGGCGGCGGATCTTCGCGGACTGGACCCGGTACCTGGTCTGCGCGTACCCGCCGCCGGGTGCCCGGGAGGACTATCCGGACCCGGATCTCGTCGGCTGGTACCTGCGCCGGGAGGTGTCGGCGTTGTCCGCGCGGCTGGCCCGGCTGGGTAGTTGGCCGCCGGTCGGCACCGGCACGAGTCTGGCGCACCGGTTGCAGGCCGCCCGGCAGGCGGCACAGCAGGCGCTGGAGACGGTCAACGTGACGGCGACGGCCACCGCGCGGAGCAGGTTCGAGTTGCAGCAGGTCCCGGGGACGCCGTACCAGGTGCCGAACGAACCGGTGGTGCTGCTCACCGGCGCGGCGGCCACACCGTCGGACCGGTACGGCCAGGACGGCACGGACCAGCCGGGTGGACTGCTGCCGTGCGTGGCGGTGGATCTGGCCGTGGCCGAGGCCGACCTGCGGACCGCAGCCGGTGTGGCCCGCCTCGGTGACCTGGTCGCGGCGTTGGCCACCAAGCTCACCACCGGGCAGCCGCAGCATCCGGCGCTGCGTTCGTGGACCGGACAGCCGTGGCATCCGGTGCTGTTGCACTGGGAGGTGGAGTTCTTCCCGGCGCGGGCGGGCAACAACCTCGACCCGTCCGGGCGGGACTTCGACCCGACGTTCGTCACGACGAACTACGAACTACCCGACGGGGACCGGGAGCTGCGCCCACGGCCGGACAAGGACGTGCTCGACACGGCGGCGAACGTCTACACCGGCAGCACGGTGTTGTCGGCGGCGGCGCGGCCGGTGCTCTCCACCCGGATCATGCGGTACCTGCGCGGCACACCGTTGGCACGGGCGAACGGCGAGCGGACGGCGGCGGGGCTCGTCCCGTGGACCGCCGACCAACTGGACGACGATCCGGGCCCGTTGCTGGACTGGTGCGCGGCGCAGCAGGACGATGCGCGGTGGGGCACGCTCGCGGCGGCGTACCGGCATCTCGCCGAGCACGAGGGAAGCAACCTCGCGCAGAGCCTGGGTGGTTTCAACGACGCCCTGGTGATGCTGCAGATGGTGCGTCAGTTGCCGATCACCGATCCGTTGGGTTTCCCGAGCGGCCGGGCGCTGGCGGCGCTCGTGCAGCAGGCGGTGGCGGGTGAGGGACGGTACGCGCCGGTGCCGCTGAGCGACTTCAACCCGGTCCGGGCGGGGGCGCTGCGGGTACGGCGGCTGCGGATCGTGGACAGCTTCGGCATCGGGTACGACGTCGACACCGACCAGCCTCGCACCACCACCTGGTTGAGCATGCCGAACCGGCCGACCTGGGTGGCGATGCCGCCCCGGTTGGCGGTGCCGGCGCGGGTACGGCTGGACCTGCTCGACGCCGAGGCCGCCGGGCGACCGCTGAGCGGGTTGCCGCAGTCGTCCCCGGTCTGCGGGTGGCTGCTGCCCGATCCGCTCGACGACGGGCTGCGGGTGTACGCGACGGACGGGGACTGGCTCGGCACGCTGTACCTGACCGCCGACCCGGCCGCCCCACGGCAGGCGTTGTGGGAGTCGGCCCCACAGGGACCGGTCACCGAGGTCGGGTCGATCGGCAACGTGCGGCTGCGCGCGGTGGTGCAGCGGCTGCGCGGGCTGGGGGCCGACGGGCTGGCCGGCTTCGTGTCCCGGCTCGACGAGTCGCTGGACGCGGTCGAACCCGAGGACCCGGCGCAGCACCGGGCCCGGGCGGTGCTGGTCGGTCGGCCGGTGGCGGTGGTCCGGCTGGCGCTCGATCTGGACGCGCCGGGCCTGCCCGTGATCCACCAGGACTGGAACGTGTTCCGGCAGGATCTGCGTCGCGTCGGTCGGGAGACCAACGCGTACCCGTCCGTCCGGTTCCCGGTGCGGCTGGGCGAGCACGGCCGGCTGGGCGACGGCACGCTCGGCTACTGGCGGGAGCAGCCGGACGGCACCCTGGGCGAGCAATACCACGACGTGATGACGCTGGCCGAGCAGGACGGTGACCCGCCGCTGGTCGTGGGGATCGACCTGCCGACGCTGACCCTCACCGCACTCGTGGAACCGGCCGGGGCGGTGCACGCCACCACCGGGGTGCTGCCGACGGTCTCCTGCCGTCTGGATCCCACGCACCACCAGGAGCCGCTGGCCCGGCTGGAGGTCGGCTTCCTGGCCGCCCCGGTGCTGACCGACGCCGACGCGCCGGCGCTGGTCTCACCGGCGGCCGACCCCGACCGGGTCTGGTCGTGGCGCGAACGCGACGGCGCCTCCTGGGTGGAGGTCGCCGAGCCCTCGGAGCTCGCGGAGGCGTTCCCCACCGCGCTGACCGCCCGTGAGGGCTGGCTCAGCCTGCGTCCGCGCCCGACCGTCTGACCGCTCTCCCCCTCTTCCGGCACGTCCACACCTCGACCCAGAAGGCGACCCTGATGCCACAGATCACCCTCAACCTGTCCCTGGAACAGACGAACATGGTCCTGGAGGCGCTCGGCCAACTGCCGTACGTCCGGGTCTACGAGCTGATCGAGACGATCGGCCGGCAGGCCGGCGCCCAGGTGCAGGCCCCGTCCGTCGAGGCCGAGCAGGCCCGTCTCACCCCGGTGCGGTCGGCATGAGCGCGGAGCCGCTGCTGTTCTGGCAGCTCGACGACATCGCCCCGGGCAACGTCATCGTCGACTACGGCAAGGGGCAGCTCGACGGCCGCATCGAGGGCGATCCGACCGTGTCGCCGGACGACCAGTTCGGCGCGGTGGTGACGCTGGACGGGGTCGGTGACGCAGTGGTCTCGCCGGTGAACCTGCCGTCGTACACGACCTACACGATGTGCGGCTGGTTCCGGGTGCCGACCCAGGGTTCGGGCATGCAGACGCTGATGGGCCGCGACCGCCACGGCGTGCACGTCAACGTCCTCGGCCACATCTCGGCCGACCTGCCGGGCACCAACACCCGGTACACCAGCGGCGCCGGCCTGTTCACCTACGACACCTGGCACCACCTCGCGGTGACCCGGGACACGACGGTGTTCCGGATCTACCTCGACGGTGTGGTGGCGCTGGAGACGAACGTGGCGGCGCCACCGGTGGTGCAGGGCAACTTCGTGGTCGGGCGGCCACCCGGCAACGCCAGTCAGTACCAGCCGATGTCGGTGGCCGCGGTACGGCTGTACGGCGCGGCGTTGAGCGGTGCCGAGGTCAGCGAGCTGATGGCCGTCGACGAGTCGCCGGTGACGTCGTTCGTCCGCACCCACCCGCTCGACTTCGAGTTGGCCAACGTCGACCAGCAGCCGGTGTTGTACATCGACGACGCCGCCACCAGTCAGACGCTCACGTTGCGCGTGACCAACTCGTCCCGGCACGACATCACACTCTGGCCGCTCAGCGGAGCGCCGTCGGCGGCGAACCGGCACTTCACGTTGAACCTCCGGCCGGGCACGATCGCCCCGGCGAGCACGGTCGGGCTGGCCGCGAGCGGATGGGCGCTGGCCGCCAACGAGGCCCGTACGGAGCTGTATCTGCGCGGTCTGGCGAACGCGGTCGTCCCGGCCGCCGCGTCGGTCGAGTTGCCGTTGACCGGACTGCGTGCCGACGGCACCGACGGCACCCGGGTGACCCGGGTCGAACTGGCCTACCAGCGGCTCAGTTACACCGGTGAGACCAGCGAGATCGTCGGGACCCGGCAGCAGTCGCTGGAGGTGGTGAACCACCGGGGTCGGCCGGACATCCCGCTGGACGTCGCCTTCGTCGGCGGCAACCGGGTGCTCAGCGACGGGTCGGGCACCAGTTCGCTGCGGCTGCGGGTGGCCAACGTCTCCCGCCGGGTGGCGATCGCGCTGGCCGGTTCCGCCACCGTCGGCAAGGAACGGGCGTCGGCACTGGTCCTCTCGTTCGACGTGCAGTTGGCCAACGAGACCCGGGACTGGGCGTTGACCACGGCCGGCCAGGTCGGCTCGGTGCAGGTGGCGTTGAGCGGGGCCACCGGTGTGGCATGGGACGTCGAGAAGATGATCGACGACGAGCGTGCGATGTGGACGCTGACCCCGAAGCAGGACACGACCATCGCCGCCGAGGGCTGGTTGGAGCTGGGAATCGGGCCGATCCACGGGCTGGCCACACCGGGCCACGCACCAATGGTGCTGTCGTACCGCAACGTCCCCGGGTTCCAGGACGGGTTCGTCAGCGTCGACGTGGAGCGGAGCCCGCTGCTGTTCACCGGCACCAACGTCGCGGTGGGCGGTGTCGCCGCGCCGTTCAAGCTGACCGTGCGCGCCGCCACCGAGCACCTGCAGCTACGCCGGGAGGAGCAGACCGGCGGCAACAAGATCTATCTGGAGCTGTACCAGTCGGAGACGCCCGCTGGCGTGACCACCTATCCGAGCATCCGGTTCCACCACGCGGGCAAGTTCTGGCACCGGCTGGAGTGCCGCCCCGAGGGGTTCATGTTCAAGTGGGGGCCGCCGACCAGCGACGACCTGAGCGACATCTTCGCCCGCCTGGGCGTGTTCACGTCGATGCGGGTGGACAAGGTCGCGGTCAGCGGAGGTGAGGGCCACCTCCGGGTGGAACGGCGGGATCAGGCGGCCGGCAAGCAGGTGTTCCTGGAGTTGTTCCAGGCGGACATCCCGACGAACCAGGGGACCTTTCCCAGCCTGCGGTTCCATCACGCGAACAAGTTCTGGCACCGGATCGAGGGCCGTCCCGAGGGCTTCCTGTTCAAGGACGGCAACACCGGCTCCGACGACTTGCGGGACATCTTCGCCCGCACCGCGTCGTTCACCTCGCTGCGTCTGGGCTCCACCGGCATCGGTGAGTCGGACCTGCGCCGGTTGCTCGATCTGGCACGGCGCTTCCCGTTCTAGGTCATCGGTAGCGAAGCGGAGGAGCACGGCACGATGCCGAACGGCAAACGGACGCGGACCACGAACAAGACCACCGACTCCGGCAAGGCACCCAAGAACACCGAACGCAAGGACGTCAAGGCCAAGAAGGCGATGACCGACGCCGACCGTAAGGCGGCCGTCGCGGCGAAACTCGCGGTGGAGCTGCTGCAACTGGCCACCACGCTGGAGCCGATCACCCGATCGACGCCGGCGGTGGTGGGGGCACGCGCGGACACGAACTTCTACGCCACGTTCCTGCGGTCGGGGCAGGGCGACTGCATCGTGTTCAAGACGCCCGGCGGCAAGACGGTGCTCGTCGACTGCGGCTCGACCACCCTGGACACCACGACCGGTGAGGCGCACGCTCAGTACATCTGGAACAGCCTGAACGTGCCCCGCTATCTGCTGGGCAGCAGCACGATCGACGTCATGGTCTTCACCCACCCGGACGAGGACCACTACAACTACCTGGCGTCCGTGCTCGACGACGACCGCACCGGTCGGAAGATGACGGTGGGGCGGGTCTACCACAGCGGCGACAGCCAGGACTACGTCGGCGCCATCGACTGGCTCCGGAAACACATGGCCGACGCCACGAAGATCTACAAGGTGGTGCACAACCTGGAGGTCAGTCCGTCCGACCAGAGCGTGGTTCGCGGCGAGATCACTCTCAACGGCGCGGCGGTGGTCGCCGCCACCGACGGCAACCAGGTGGATCGTCTCGACGTCAAGGGCGGCATCCGGATCATCGCGGAGCCGACCTGCACCGTCACCATCCTCGCCGGTGGGGTCGCGCACGACCACAAGACCGACAAGGACACCAAAAAGGCCAGGAACCGCGCCAGCCTGGTGCTGCTGATCGAGGCGCACGGGAAGAAGCTGCTGCTCTGCGGTGACGCCACCACCAGCACCGAGCACTACCTGATCGAGGCCGGCAAGTACGCCGCACCGACCAAGGAGCGGATCACCGGGGTCGACGTGATGCACATCGCCCACCACGGCAGCAAGGTCACGTCGGGCTCGAAGGAACTGCTGGACGTGGTGAAACCCAAGACGGAGGCGATCATCAGCGCGGCCCGGGAGGGCAGCACCTCGCACCACCTGCCGGCCTGGCCGACGGTGGAGAAGTACATCGACAATCTCACCGGCCGCGTCCCTGCCACCACCCACAAGGGATGGTGCTGGGACATGAACGTGAGTCGGTACAAGGTCCAGCAGATGGACATCCCGGTCCCGGTGTACATCACCGGGTCGCACGGCAACCTCGACATCGCCTGGACGGCCTGATCATGAATCGGCACACCCTGGAGACGTTGCTGGCCACGGTCGCCACCGGCCAGCTCGACCTGCCGTTGTCCAGCCTGGACGCGGACCACGCCACCTATCTCGGCCGTTTCCTACCCACCGGCCGACTCACCCTGACCGACTGCGTCCGCGCCGACGAGGCCGACGCGGTCGGGATCCACGGCACCGGCGCGCCCGGCCCGTTCGCCGGGCTGGCGGTCACCGTCCGCTTCGCCCTCACCGCGGACACGGTCACCGGGGTACGGGTCACCGCCACCGGCGGGCCGACCTGGTCGGTGGCGGACACCTTCCCGGCCCTGGCCGGCACCCTGCTGGCCACGCTGCGCTTCACCGGCCCGGTGATGACGCTGGACACGGCGGTGCTGGCACCGACCGGAGACGACCCGTCACCGGATCCGGCCGACGCGCCGATGCGCTTCGTCGGGGACCTGCGGATCACCACCGAGATGGCCGCCATCGCCCTGCTGTTCCCGGGCACGACGCACCCGGTCGTCGGCGACATCACCATGGTCACCCTCGCACCGGACGGCTACTCGCTGCCGCACCCGACAATGCCGAGCGTCATCCTCTACGGCGCCGACGGGGAGACCCTCCCCCTCGGCCTGTTCGACGTCACCGACCTGCGGTACGAGATCTTCGGCACCCCCGACCTCAACCTGCACACCGCTGACAGCGAGGTCGTCGCGGTGCTGGTCCTCACCGGCGCGATCGACGTCCGCACCACTGGGCAGACCCACCGGGTACTGCTCTCCGCCCAGGTCGGCGGCTGGGACAACGACATCATCCTGGCCGCCGACTTCAGTGGACTGGGCACGCTCACCCTCGACGACGTCGCCGACCTCGCCGGGTTGGACCAGTTGACCCTGCCGTTCGACATCGACCCGGACGCCGGGATCAGTCTCGGCGAGGTGGTGGTCTCCCTGGCCCACAACGGCGGCGCCTGGTCGATCAACCACATCGCGCTGACCGTCCGCGCCGAGGCGGACTGGGTCATCGTCGACGACCTGCTGGAACTGCAGGCCCTGGAGCTGACCGTACGGGTCGACCGACCGGGCCCGAGCGCGACACCGTCGTTCCTGGTCAACGGGCTGCTCGGGATCGGTGACGAGGGTACCCTCCAACTCGTCGCCGATCCTCGATCCCGGTACCTCGGCGGTGGTCTCCACGGCGACGCGCCGCTGCGGATCCGCGAGGTCTACCAGCACTTCACCGGCGCCGACCCCGGCCACCTGCCCGACCTGGCGGTCACCCGATTCCAGGCCGACGTGACCCTGCCGGTCGGCACGACCGGCACCACGTTCGGCGGCGAGATCGTGGTGGCGGGCAACTGGCCCCTCACCGACCAGGTCGAGCTGACCAGCCTCACCTTCGACCTGGACCACGACACCGCCGGGACGCGGATGCAGGCGATGGCGGGTTTCGTCGTCGACGACGTCACCGTCACGATGACCGCCGACTACGACCCGGCGCCGGAGCGCAGGTGGGAGTTCGTCGGCGAGACCGGCCCCGGGCAGCTCATCCCGATCGGGTCGGCGGTGGAGTCCCTGGCCGAGCGCTTCGGCGGCCTCACCCTGCCGGCCCCGCTGGCCGGGCTGACCATCGACAATCTCGGCGTCGACGTCTCCACCGGCGCCAAGCGGGTCTTCGTCACCGGTCAGGCCCGGTTCCCCGTCGACGACACCGACGTGGCGATCACCATCACCGTCGACACCGCGCAGCGCTCCTTCGACGGGCTGATCGAACTCACGGTGCCGGTCGGCGACGGCAGCACCTTCCACCCGCAGCTCGATCTGCATCTGGCCGGTGACGCCACCGCCCGTCGGCTGGCCGCCTCGTACACCCATGCCTCCACCGATCCGGTGCCGGACGTGCGTGCCCTGGTCGGCGCGGTCTCCCCGACCGCCGCCGGCTACGTGCCGCACGGCATCGTCGTCGACCCCCGGCACCTGCTCTTCGCCCTGACCCGTCCGGTCGGCGGGACCGGGACGGCGTACGTCTTCGGGGTCGATCTCGCGCTCACGGTCGACCTGGCCGACCTGCCGGTGGTCGGCGAGCACCTCACCGGCGACACGACGATCGGGATGGACCTGCTCCGGGTCGTGGCGGCCACCGCCGCGCTCGGTGCCGCCGACGTCACCGCGCTGAACGGGCTGCTGCCGGCGGAGGTCCCCGCGCTGCCGGCGGCCGGTCTGCCGGCCGGATTCACCGTCGACGGCACACTGCGCCTGGGGCCGTTTGACCAGCCGGTGTCGGTGCCCGTCAGCGGGGTGAACGGCACGACGAACCCACCGGCCGGGCCGGTGCCCGCCCCGCCGAACCAGACCGTCACCGGCGACAACACCTCGTGGCTCGCGGTCCAGCGCGCCTTCGGTCCGGTGCAGCTCGCCCGGGTCGGTGTCGCCTTCCGGCAGCACGACGGCCAGGATCCGCGTCTCGCGCTGCTGCTGGACGCGTCGGTCACCATCGCCGGTCTCACTCTCTCCCTGGACGGGCTCGAGGTCGGGATCTCGCTGACCGACCCGCTCTCGGTGCCGTCGTTCGGGCTGTCCGGCATGGGTCTGTCGTACACCGCCGGGCCGGTCAGCATCAGCGGCGCGTTCCTCCGATCCGAGATCGAGTACGACGGGGTCAGCTATCCCGCGTACGGCGGCATGGCGCAGCTACGCACCGAGTCGCTGTCGCTGGCCGCGATCGGGTCGTACGCGCAACTGCCGGCGGGGCCGTCGGTCTTCGTCTACGCGTACCTGGACACGCCGATCGGCGGACCGCCGTTCTTCCACGTCCGGGGCATCGCCGCCGGATTCGGCTACCACCGGCGTCTGGTCCTGCCGCCGGTCGACGACGTGGCGTCGTTCCCGTTGGTGGCCGAGGCGACCGGAGCCGCGACCCCGGGCACCAGCCTCGGTGCCGAGCTGCGCAGTCTCGCCACGTGGCTGCCGCCGTCGGTCGGGGACATCCTGCTCACCGCCGGGGTGCACGTCAGCTCGTTCGAGATGCTCGACTCGTTCGTGCTGGTCGCGGCGACGTTCGGGCACCGTTTCGAGCTGGACGTGCTGGGGTTGTCCACGCTGACCCTGCCGGCCCGCGCGCCGGGGACCGAGGCGATCACCCCGGTCGCCGAGGTGCAGTTGGCGCTGCGGGCAAGCTTCGTACCCGACGACGGCTACCTGGGCGTGCAGGCGCAGTTGACCCGCAACTCCTACCTGCTCTCGCGGGCCTGTCACCTCGTCGGCGGCATCGCGTTCTCGACCTGGTTCGCCGGCCAGCACTCCGGGGACTTCGTACTGACCGCCGGTGGCTACCATCCGCACTTCCCGGTGCCCGCGCACTATCCGACCGTGCCCCGGCTCGGGTTCTCCTGGCAGGTGTCGCCGCAGTTGAGCATGTCCGGGTCGGCGTACTACGCGCTGACCCCGGGGGCCCTGATGGCCGGTGGCGGGCTCAGTGCCGTCTATCAGGACGGGTCGCTGCGGGCCTGGTTCGACGCCGCGATGGACTTCCTGATCTCGTGGCAGCCGTACCACTACGAGGCGTCGCTGCACGTCAGCATCGGGGCGTCGTACACGTACCACTTCTTCGGCACGCACACGATCAACGTGCACGTCGGGACCGACGTCGACCTGTGGGGTCCGGACTTCGGCGGCACCGCGACGATCGACCTGCACGTCACGTCGATCCGCATCTCCTTCGGCGCCGACCGGGGCGGCGGACCGCAGCCGCTGTCCTGGACCAGCTTCCGGTCGACGCTGCTGCCGGCCCCGGCCGAACTGGTCAGCGTCACGCTGCGCGGCGACAGCCATCGGGCGGCAGCCGACGCCGCAGCCGACGACCTGGGCCTGGTCGATCCGACCACGCTGGTGCTGAGCACCGACAGCAGCGTCCCGAGCAGCAGGGGCAGGCGCGGCACCGGCACCGCCGAGGCGGCGTTGCCGGCCGACGCCGGTAGTACGCGGTTCGGGGTCGGCCCGATGGGGGTGGCCGTCGGGAACGCGACCGCCACCCACCGGATCACCATCACCCGCGACGGCGTCCCGGCGGAGGACCAGTTCGACTACCAGCCGGTGGTCAAGCGACTGCCGAGCGCGTTGTGGGGCGGGCGGCTCACCCCGTCGCCGACCGATCCGGCGCTGACGCCGGACCTGTTGACCGGGTACGCCATCACGCCCCGCCCGGCGTCGAAGCCGGAGCCGGCGTGGCTGGACCGGAGCGCGGTGCAGGCCGACACCGCCCTGTTCCAGGTCGCCGACGCGATCCGGTTGCGCGCCCCGGCGGCGGTGGCGGATCTCGACGGCAGCGACGCCGAACGAGCGAAGCTGATCATCGGCAGCATGGCCGCGCCCGCCGTGACCGCTGCCCGAGCCGGTCTGCTGACGGACCTGCTGCCCGACGCGTCGGTCGACCTGACCGGCTTCGACACCAGCCAGTTCCACGAGATCCCCCGGGTGGCCGCTCATGTCTGACAACACCGTCACGTTCGCCGCGCACCGCCGCCCGGCGTTGGAGGCCGGCGACTACACGATCACCGTGACCCAGGCGGTCGCGGTCGGCTCCGCGACGGAGTCGTTCGGCACCAGCCGCCGGTTCAGCGTCGGCGGTGACCGGTTCGCCCTACCGCCGACCGCGATCCGCGCCGTCTTCCCGCCCGACGGCAGTCTCGGCGATCACAGCAACGTGCTGCCGCACGTGGTGCTCGATCGACCTTCGCTGCCCTGGGAACGCGATCCGGGCGGGGACGGCGACGACCGGCCGCCGTGGTTGGCGCTGCTGCTCTTCGACGAGGACGAGAAGCCGCAGCCACGGACCACCACGGTGGGGGCGCTGGCCCGGGAGGGCACGCTACCCGAGCCGGCGACCGCCCTGGAGAGACACGACTCCGACGACGCCCCGGTCACCGTGATCGACGTACCCACCGATCTGCTGCCCGGCCTGGTGCCCGCGTACACCGAGCTGCGGCTGCTGGCCCACGTGCGCGGCGGCACCGGACCGACGGCCGAGCCGGACGCGGCGGTGGTCGTCGGCAGCCGACTGCCCGCCGCCGGTACGACCAGCACGGTGCACCTGGTGTCGCTGGAACACCGGTTCCGGGCCGACGGACTCGGCGCCCCCGGGCTCGACCTGCCGCATTCGAGGGTGGGTGGGGCCGGGGGTGCCACCGTGCCGCTGGTGAGCCTGGCCAGTTGGCGGTTCGCCTGCGTCAGCGCCGACCACTCGTTTCCCGCGCTGGTGCGGGACCTGGCCTCGGACGGCGGCGACCTGCGGCTGCCCGACGTGGGCAACGCGACCGCGGACGGCTTCCTGGCCCAGGGGCTGGTGCCGCTGCGCCACCGGCTGCGCCAGGGTGGCCGCAGCATCGGCTGGTACCGGGGACCGCTGAGCACCGGGGCGACCGACGGTGGCCCGGTCACCCCGGTCCGCAGCGCGGACGCGTTACTGAGGCTGCACACCGACGTCGGCATGTTCGACGTCAGCCACGCCGCGGCCTGGCAGCTCGGTCGCCTGCTCGCGCTGCGCAGCACCGGCATCAGCAGCAGCCTCTACACCTGGCGGCGGCGTCGGGACATCGGTGCCAAGCAGAGCGTTCCGGTCGACTATCCGCTGGCCGTGCCGGCGGCCGACATCGACATGCCGGAGAGCCTGCTCACCTGGCTGCGCAACCTCGCGCGACTGGACGGTGTGCCGTTGGCCTATCTGCTGCCCGACGAGAAGCTGCTCCCGGTGGAGAGCATCCGCTTCGTCGGTCTCGACCAACGCTGGATCCGTCACCTGGTCGACGGCGCGACCAGCATCGGGCGGCTCGGTCCAGCCGACGCGCAGCGGGACGCCGACGATCCGCCGTCGATGGAGTATCCGACGGTGACCGGGGCGCTGATCCGGTCGGCCATCGTGCCCGGCTACCCGGGACTGCTCGTCGACGCGTACGCCGACACGGCCGGCGACCGGCGTCTGACGCCGTGGCGCACCGCGCGGTTGGCGCCGGACATCCTGATCTGCCTCTTCCAGGGCGAGCTTGCCCGGCTGGACCTGCACCAGCCGCCGGAGGGTCAGCACCTCGCCGTCGAGCAGCTCGGCGACGGCACGATCGGCAAGACGCTGCGGGCCCCGGGTGGCGCCTCGACCACCCCGGCGCCGGTCGGTCCGCTGCCGTTGGGCGCGCTGCGGACCGTACCGGTGGCCGGGTTGGGTGCGGCGATCGCCGACGCGCTCGGGGTCGACCCCGCCGACCTCGGCTCGGACGATCTCGCGTTGCAGCTCACCGAGACCGCCGAGCGGGTGACCTTCCTGCGCGGGTGAGCCGGGCGGCCCTGTCGAGGCAGGGCCGCCCGGCTGACGAACACCTGGACGACCGTGGGCTCATCCGGGGCCACCGAGGACCCCTATTCAATTGCGCGAGTGCCGACACGTCGGGAACCATCCCCGAACGACCTGAGGGAAGGGCCTCATGACACGGGTGTTCCTGCAACCCGACGACCTGCGCGATCTGATCGCGGACCAGTGGGGTGCCGATCGGCGACTCACCGCCCTGCACCGCCTGACCGGTGGCAGCAAGAAGGGCGTCTACCGGCTCCACCTCGACGACCACGGCACCGTGGTCCTCTATGTCTGGGCGACCAGCGAGAACTACTGGCCGCCGGCGCCGAGCGTCCCCGACGATCCGTTCACCGACGCGTCGGGCGCTGACCTGTTCGCCACCAACTACGCGGCCATCACCGCTGCGGGCGTACGGACGCCACGGTTGCTGATGCTCGATCGTGATGGCCGTTATCTCGGGTCGCCGCTCGCGCTGGTCGAGGACGTCGGTGGGGTGACGCTCGAGACCCTCATGGCGCGGGATCCGGCGGCCGCGGTGACACCACTGTCGACACTCGGAGCAGCGCTGCGCCGGATGCACACCACACGCGGCTCGCGCTACGGCAGACTCACCGCCATCGCGTGCGGTGAGGCGCCTCAGGGCCGCACGACCGAGGACATAATCCAGGAACGGGCCCTGGGTCATCTCGAGGCGGCGGCCGTCCGGGTGGCTCGGCTCGCCGACGCCCGCGACCGCGTCGCGCGCCATGTCCGTGACCTGCGGAGCGCGGTCACCGCCCGCCAGGAGTACGGGCTGGTACACGGCGAACTCGGGCCGGACCACGTGCTCGTCACGGCCTGCGGTGAACCGGCGCTGGTCGACATCGAAGGGCTGACGTACTTCGACGTGGAGTGGGAGCACGCCTGGCTGCAGATGCGCTTCGGTGACGCCTACCGGGCGTTGCACCCGGTCGACCTCGACCACGACCGGCTGGAGCTCTACCGGTACGCCCAGGTCCTGTCGCTGATCGAGGGACCTCTTCGGATCGCGGACACCGACTTCCCGAACGGCCGGTGGATGCGGGATCTCGCCGAGTGGAACGTCACCAAGGCCCTGGCCGCCATCTGACGGGACACCACGCGGCGTCGTCATCCTCTGCGTGGGTTCACCGCCGGGACGGGCTGATTCCGTCCAGGGCGAGTCGCACCAGCCGCTCCGCCTCGGCCGCGCTCGTCGATTCCGCCGCCAGTGCGATCGCCTTGACGAGGGTCACCAGGTCGATCATTTCGACGTCCGCGCGTACGGTCCCCTCCTCGGCGGCGCGGCGCCGCAGCGGTTCACCGGCCGTCACGAGCATCGCGGAGCAGGACTCGCTCTCCGGTGGTGCCTTGAGCAGGGAGGTGACCAGGCCGCGGGTCGTCGTGCTGTAGACCGCCAGCTCGCACAGCCAGGTCGTCAGTGCCTGACGGGCGTCCGGCCCGGTCGACAGCTCACCGGCGCGGGCACAGAGCGCTTCGACCCGGTCGTGGAAGACCGCCTCCAGCAGTGCCCAGCGGGACGGGAAGTGCCGGTGCAGGGTCGCCGAACCCACGCCGGCAGCTCGGGCGATCTCCTCCAGCGACGCGTACGCGCCGTCCCGGGCGACCGCCTCGCTGGCCGCCGTGACGATCAGCGCGCGGTTGCGTTGTGCGTCAGCTCTCATCGCCTGCCGTTTGAATAAGTGGGGTGTCCCCCCATATCGTAACCGACAGGAAGTGGGGTGCCACCCCATTTGTTCCGAGGAGGAGACATGGCCGTCCTTGTCATCGGCGCCACCGGCAAGCAGGGCGGATCCACCGCCCGGGCACTGCTCGACCGGGGCGTCGCGGTACGCGCTCTGGTCCGCGACACCACCAGCGCGGCCGCACTCGCCCTCCGCGACCGAGGAGCCGAACTGGTCCGGGGCGACCTGGACGACCCCGCCTCGCTCCTCGCCGCAGCGCGCGGAGCGGACGGCGTCTTCTCCATCCCCTTCCCGGATCTCACCGACCTGCAGGGCGATGCCGAGCTGCGCCGAGGGCGGCACCTCGTCGAGGCCGCCCGCAGGGCCGGGGTGCCGCAGTTCGTCCACAGCAGCGTCGCCGGCGCCGGTGACTTCCACCGCAACCAGCCGGGCTGGGCCGAGGGCCGCTGGGACCGGCACTACTGGGAGAGCAAGGCAGCAATCGACGAACTGGTCCGTACCAGCGGATTCGCCCGCTGGACCGTCCTCAAGCCCGCGACCTTCATGGAGAACCTGCTGGAAAAGTCCTTCCTGTTCGGCGACGCGTCCAGCGGCACCATCGTCACCGGCTTCGCCGAGGACACCCGCATCGCCTGGATCGCCGTGGACGACATCGGTGCGGCTGCGGCGACCGCCTTCACCGGACCGGGCACGCTGGACGGCAAGGAGGTGGAACTCGCCGGTGACATGCGCACCATGACCGAGGTCGCCGCGATCCTCAGCGAGGTCACCGGCCGGACCGTCACCGCGCCGGTCCTCACCCCGCAGGAAGCGGTCACGCGCGGCCTGCCGCCGTTCATGGTCAAGGTCGTCGAGCAGATCAACGAGAACGGCACCCCCGCTCGACCGGAGATCGCCCAGGCACTCGGCCTGCCCACCACGGACTTCCGCACCTGGGCCCGCCGCACCCTCACCTGACCGCTCGGGTGCCGGGCCGGCTGCGGGACGGCCGGCCCGGCAAGCCCGACGAGGTCACCCGCCCGGTCGAGGTCAGGACGGTCGTCGGGCCACCGCCTGGATCTCGATGAGCAGGTGCGGATGGGGCAACTGGTGCACGGCCACGGTGGTGCGGGTGGGCCCGGTCTCGTCGAAGTACTCGGCGTAGACCTCGTTGTAGCCGCCGAAGTCGTTCATGTTGACCAAATAGGTGGTGATCTGGACGAGGTCGTCGAGGTCGGCGCCGACCGAGCGCAGGATGTCGCGGACGTTGTCGATGACCGCCCGGGTCTGCGCGCGGATGTCGAGGTCGGTGACGCCCATCGGGTCCGCTGCGGCGCCGACGATCGTGTTGTCCGGCCGCCGGCTGGACGTACCCGAGACGAAGATCAGATCGCCGGCGACCTTGACGTGCGGAAAGCGGCCGCGCGGCGTGGCCATGCCGGGCACCACACCGTCGGGCCGACGGTCGCGTCGGGCGCCGTCCTCGTTGTGTGGGATCACGACGCGACCCGCAGGGACGCGGTGCCGAGCGTGTCGACGGTCACCCGGACGTGGGATCCGGCCCGCAGCGGCACGGCGGCGGTGGCCGCACCGGCGAGCAGGATCGCGCCGTCGGCCAGGTCCACACCGCTGGCGGCGGCGAGCCGGACCGCTTCGGCGAGCGCCCGGCGGGGATCGCCGAGGATCGCGGCCGTGGATCCGATCTGCACGGGTCGCCCGTCCACCTCCAGCAGTACGCCGAGGTTGTCGATCCCGTCCGGCAGCGGTTGCCAGGCGCCGAGGACGAAGCCGCTCGCGGAGGTGTTGTCGGCGATGACCTCGGGCAGGGTGAAGCGGAAGTCGACGTACCGCGAGTCGATCACCTCGAGGGCCGGCGCGACCGCCGTGATCGCACCACCGTGGACCAGGAAGGCGACCTCCGGTTCGACCTTGGGGTGGATGTGGGCGGACAGTCGGAGCGTGCCGCCGTCGGGGATGTGCATGGCGTCGGTGAGCCGACCCCAGATGACCTCGTCGACGCCCATCTGCGCCATCTTGGCCCGGCTGGTCAGCCCGAGCTTCAGTCCGACGGGACGTTCACCGCGCGAGAGCCGGTGGTCGACCACGGCCTGCTGCACCCGGTAGGCGGTGGGTACGTCCAGCGCGGTGTCGGTGCCGAGCTGCGGGATGGCGGTACGGCTGGTCACCGCAGCGTCGAGGCGTCGGGCGAGGTGGTCGGTGGTGCCCATCGGCTTCCTCCGGTCGCGGTGGTCCGGTCGGTGGCGGCGACCAGGTCGAGGGCGACGTCGACGATCATGTCCTCCTGTCCGCCGACCATGCGGCGACGGCCCAGTTCGACGAGGATCGAGCGGACGTCGATCCCGTAACGCTGCGAGGCCCGCTCGGCATGACGCAGGAAGCTGGAGTAGACCCCCGCGTAGCCCAGGCTCAGCGTCTCCCGGTCGACCCGGACCGGCCGGTCCTGCAACGGCCGGACCAGGTCGTCGGCGGCGTCCATCAGCGCGAACACGTCGCAGCCGTGGTCCCAGCCGTGAAGTTCGGCGACGGCCGCGAACACCTCCAGGGGTGCGTTGCCCGCACCGGCGCCGTGCCCGGCCAGGGAGGCGTCGACCCGGGTGGTGCCGTGCTCCACGGCGGCGACGCTGTTGGCCACACCCAGGGACAGGTTGTGGTGCGCGTGGATGCCGATCTGCGTGGCCGGGTCGAGGACCTGGCGGTACGCGTCGACACGTTCGGCGACGTCCCGGGTCAGCAGCCGACCGCCGGAGTCGGTGACGTAGACGCAGTGCGCGCCGTAGGACTCCATCAGTTTCGCCTGCGCCGCCAGTGCCGCCGGGTCGTTCATGTGCGCCATCATCAGGAACCCGGACACGTCCATGCCATTGTCGCGGGCCCATCCGATGTGCTGGGCGGAGATGTCCGCCTCGGTGCAGTGCGTGGCGATCCGTACGCTGGTCACGCCCAGGTCGCGGGCGGCCTTGAGGTCGGCGATGGTGCCGATGCCGGGCAGCAGGAGGGTGGTCAGTCTCGCGGTGGTGACCGCCTCGGCCGCCGCGGCGATCCAGTCCGCGTCGGATGCGGCGCCGTGCCCGTAGTTGACGCTCGAACCGGCCAGTCCGTCGCCGTGGGCGACCTCGATCGCCGCGACCCCGGCCGCGTCGAGGGCGGCGGCGATCGCGCGGACCTGGTCGACGGTGAACTGGTGCCGTACGGCGTGCATGCCGTCGCGCAGTGTCACGTCCTGGAGATAGAGCCTGGTCATGCCGGCACCTTCCGGTCGGCGCGGGGTGCGACCATCCGTTCCGCCGTGCGAAGTGCGGCGGAGGTCATGATGTCGAGGTTGCCGGCGTACGCGGGCAGGTAGTGCCCGGCGCCGGAGACCTCCAGGAACACCGACACCTGTACGCCGGTGAACCGGGTGCCCAGCGCGGGCACGTACGTGTCGACGTGGTCGAACTGCACGCGTTGCTTCAGCCGGTAGCCGGGCACGTATCCGGCGACGGTGGCGACCATGGTCTCGATCGACGCCGCGACGGCGGCCCGGTCGACGTCCCGGTCGGGGCAGAGGCAGTAGACGGTGTCGCGCATCATCATCGGTGGTTCCGCCGGGTTCAGCACGATGATCGCCTTGCCGCGACGGGCGCCGCCGACGACCTCGATCGCCCGTGCCGTGGTCTCGGTGAACTCGTCGATGTTGGCCCGGGTGCCGGGGCCCGCCGACCGGGAGGCGATCGAGGCGACGATCTCCGCGTAGTGCACGGGTGTCACCTGGCCGACGGCGGCGACGATCGGGACGGTCGCCTGCCCGCCGCAGGTCACCATGTTCACGTTCGGCTCGTCGAGGTGCTCGTCGAGGTTGACCGGGGGCACCACGTACGGGCCGACGGCGGCCGGGGTCAGGTCCACCACCAGGCGGCCGTGCTCGCGCAGCAGTGCGGCGTGGCGGCGGTGCGATCCGGCCGACGTGGCGTCGAAGACGACCCCGACGTCGGCGAACTCCGGCATCGTCAGCAGCCCGTCGATCCCGTCGGCGGTGGTGGCCACGCCGAGCCGGCGGGCTCTGGCGAGGCCGTCGGAGTCCGGGTCGACGCCGACCATCGCCGTCATCCGCAGCGACTCCGACAGGCGCAACACTTTGATCATCAGGTCGGTGCCGATGTTCCCTGGCCCGATCACGGCCACTCCGGTGCTCATGCTGACTCCCCCGGGCTGAAGCAGGCCCGGACCGAGCCCAGGCCGGAGATCCGCGCCTCGTACGTCGCGCCGGGGGTGACCGGCACCATCGGTCCGAGTGCGCCGGACAGCACGATGTCACCGGCGGTCAGCGGTGTACCCGTGCCGGCCAGGGTCTGCGCGAGCCAGGCCACCGCGTGGACGGGGTTGCCGAGGCAGGCGGCGCCCGCCCCGACCGACACGGGTTCACCGGCGTGTTCGAGCACCATCCCGGCCAGTCGGAGGTCGACGTCCGCCAGCGTGCGGGGCTGGTTGCCGAGCACGAACAGGCCGGAGGAGGCGTTGTCGGCGACGGTGTCCACGATGGAGATGTCCCAGCCGGTGATCCGGGAGTCGACGATCTCGATCGCGGGCAGGACGTGGTCGGTGGCCCGGATCACGTCGGAGGGTGTCACCTGCGGGAACGGCAGGTCGGCGCCGAGCACGAACGCGACCTCGGCCTCCACCCGGGGTTGCAGCAGTCGACCGACGTCGATCTCGGTGCCGTCCGGGACCGCCATGTCGGCGAAGAGCACCCCGAAGTCGGGCTGGTAGACGCCGAATGCCTGCTGGACGGCGGACGACGTCAGGCCGATCTTCGCGCCGACCCGGCGGCGGCCCGCCGCCTCCCACTGCGCGACCTGTGCCTGCTGCACCTGGTACGCGGCGTCGACGTCGCCGACCGGGAGGAGGTCGCCGCGCAGCGGCGCGACGGGGGTACGTGTCTCGTAGGCGGTCCGCAGCAGTCGGGCGGCCCGGGCGACATCACTCATGACAGGTCCACACAGACGTTGGTCAGCTCGGAGTAGAAGTTCAGGGAGTGGACGCCGCCCTCGCGGCCGACGCCGGAGGCTTTGGCTCCGCCGAACGGGGTCCGCAGGTCTCGCAGGAACCACGTGTTGACCCAGACGATGCCGGTCTCCAGGCGTGTGCCGGACCGGTGGGCGCGGCCCACGTCCCGGGTCCAGACGGTGGCGGCCAGGCCGTAGTCGCTGTCGTTGGCCAGGTCGAACGCCTCGTCCTCGTCGTCGAACGGCGCCACGTGGCAGACCGGGCCGAAGACCTCCTCCCGGTTGACGCGGGCGTCGGGACCCAGGCCGGTCAGGACGGTGGGACGGACGTAGGCGCCGCCGTCGCGGGCGTCGGCGAAGGACGGGATGTCGCCGCCGGCGAGCACCGTGGCGCCCTCGGTGCGGGCCAGGTCGTAGTAGCCGAGCACCTTGTCCTGGTGGGCGTGGGAGATCAGCGGCATGTTCGCCGTCGCCTCGTCGGCGGGCCAGCCGAAGGTCAGCTCGTCGGCGCGTGCGGCCAGCCGGGTCACGAACTCGTCGAACACCGGTCGCTGCACGAGCAGGCGTTCGGTGCAGAGGCACACCTGGCCGCCGTTGGTGAACGAGGAGCGCACCGAGCCCTCGATCGCGGCGTCGAGGTCGGCGTCGGCGAAGACCAGGCCGGCGTTCTTGCCGCCCAGTTCGAAGGAGACCGCCTTCACGCCGTCGGCCGCCGCCCGCATGATCGTCTGGCCGGTGGCCGACTCGCCGGTGAAGGTGATCGCGTCGACGTCCGGGTGCTGGGTCAGGAACTCCCCCGCCGAGTTCGGTCCGAAGCCGTGTACGACGTTGAAGACGCCGTCGGGCACGCCGGCCGCCGCCATCACCTCGGCCAGCAGCGTCGCCGACGACGGTGTCTCCTCGGAGGGTTTGACCACCACGGTGTTGCCGCAGGCGAGGGCCGGGGCGACCTTCCAGGTCAGCAGCAGCAGGGGCAGGTTCCAGGGCACGATCACGGCGACCACGCCGACCGGTTTGCGTACGGCGTAGTTCAGGGCGCGTCCGCCGGTGGGGGTCGGGGTCGTGAAGGACTCCGTCGGGGTGGTCGACACGATCTCGGCGAACGCGCGGAAGTTCGCCGCGCCACGGGGGATGTCCAGGGTGCGGGCCTGTGAGATGGACTTGCCGGTGTCGCCGACCTCCGCCGCCACCAGGTCGTCGAAGCGGCGTTCCAGTTCGTCGGCGACCCGGTAGAGCACCGCGGCCCGCTCCCGCTCCCCCATGCGTCCCCAGGGTCCGCGCAGCGCCGAGCGGGCGGCGGCCACTGCGGCGTCCACCGTGGATCGGTCGGCCTCGGCGACGTGGCGGATGGTCTCGCCGGTGACCGGGGAGACCTTGGCGAAGTGCCGGCCGGACGTGTCGAACACGCCGTCGACGAAGTTCGGCAGGACGGTCGGCTCGCCGGCCGGTCGGCCGGCGAGCAGACTCGGGGACCAGAGCCCGTCGGTCATCACAGGCGTGCCTTTCGGTCAGGACGTGGTGGGTGCGGGGTCGGGGGTTTCGGCGGTGCCGGGATCGGCGACCAGGGCGACCACGGCGGCGTCGACGGTGGACTCACCGGTGACCGAGGCGGCTGCTTCGTCGGTGACGACCAGCACGGTGGTGCCCACGCCGACGTTGAGCGGGTCGACGGCGACCAGTTCGGCGCCGTCGGGCCGGACCCGGACCCGGACGAGGCGTCGGCCCTGCAGCGAGGGCAGGATGCGGTCCGCCCACACCTTGCCGACGACCTCGCCGAGCACCATCAGGCTTCCCCGCGCAGGCCGGCCATGACCTCGCGGATCCGGGCCGTCTCGGGGTTGTCGAGCAGGGCGGCGGTGGTCGGGTGCGGTTTCGGGTAGACCTGCGAGCTGCGCAGGTCGCCGTGGGCGCGAATGGCGGCCTCGCCGGCGGCGACCGCCTGACGCACGGCGGCGAGGGTGCCGCGTACGGCGACGGCGAGGTAGCCGCTGGTGACTCGTTCGACGCCGACGCAGCGTACGTCGGCGGTCTTGATCATTGCTTCGATGCCCGCGGAGAGGGCGACGACCCCGCGGGTCTCGACGATGCCGATGGCGATGTCGGAGGACATGTCTGGGTCTCCTTACCGGCTGTCAGTTGCCGACGAGTTGGGGGTCGGCCGCCAGCGCGCTGACGGCGTCGCAGGGGCTGGCGAAGACGATCGAGCGCACCGAGCGGCTCTTGGCCCGGGCGGTCTCCTCGCCGATGTCGACGGCCTCCTCGACGGTGGCGAGGTCACCGCGGACGGCGACGGCGATGATGCCGCCGCCGAGCCGGACGACCTTGGTCACCTCGACCTCGGTGGCCTTCACCATCGCGTCGACGGCGTCGAAGATGGGGGTGAAGCCTTCGGCTTCGACGAAGCCCACGGCTGTGTTCCGCATGCTCTCTCCTCTAGTGGTGGTCTGGCAGGTTCCAGGACAGGACGGCGCCGCCGGTGCCCCAGATGGGGCCGTAGGCGTGCAGGTGTGCCGGGCCGGTGCTCGCCCCGGCGCCGGCGGCGAAGGCCAGGGCCCGGAACTGGCTGTCGGCCTGGGCCTGCCGGGCGAACTCCTCGCGCACGGTGAGGGCTTCGTCGATCTTGCCGGCGGTGAGCAGGTCGAGGATCCGGGTGTTCCACTGCTCGTGGGCGGGTGCGCCGATGTGGTCCTGGGCGGGCTCGATCCACTGTTGGATGAGCCCGGAGGACATCCCGGTCACCACGACGACGGCGGCGCGCAGTCCGGCGTCGCGGGCGGCGGTGGCACCGGCGCGTCCGACGGTGGCGAGGGTGTCGGCGTCGGCGTAGAGGTTGCAGGAGACCTGTGCCCAGCGCAGCTTCCGCTCCGGGTCGAGCAGTGCGGAGGTGACGATGGTGCCGGTGTCGATCGGGAATCCGTCGTAGCGGGTCCGTCGGGCCTGGAGTCCGTCGGACTGGACCCGGGCGGCCCAGCGTTCGGTGAAGTCGACGTCGAAGCGGAGGTCGTAGTCGAGCAGGCCGTAGTCGTAGGCGTACCAGTTCTCGTCGACGTGCCGGCCGCGCGGGTTGGGGTCGCACTGGAACTGGTGGCCCAGCACGGTGAACCACTGGGTGGACAGCAGCAGCACCACGTCGGGTTCGAGTCGGCGCAGCCGGGCGCCCACGTCGCGGGCGGCGTCGGCCAGTGCCGACCAGCTCGGTGCGGCGTGTTCGGCGAGCAGGTGCGGCATGCCGGGCAGCAGCGCGCCGGCGACGACTCCGGTCCGGTCAGCCATGGTGGTCCCCCTCGGGTACCCATTCGACGACCGCGTTGCCGGTGCCGATGATCGTGCCGTAGCCGAGGACGTCGCCCGCCACCTTGGGCCAGCCCATCGCGGCGAGCATCCAGGTGAGGCTGCCGGCCTTGGTCTCGCTGGCGGTGGCCTCGATGTGTTCGGGGATGAGTTCGCGCAGCGGTGCGGTCGGTCCGCGTCGGATCGCTTCGAGCAGCTTCATGTCCCAGCGGTACTGGTGGTTGTTGTAGGGGTGCTCCCGTTCCATGTCCTCGGGCAGCTCCGGTTCCTCGTGCCAGTGCAGGTGCGACAGCGAGTTGGAGGCGAGCAGGACGGCGCGGCGGCCGGTGGCTTCGACGGCCCGTCGGGTGGCTTCGCCGAGGACTTCCATCTCCTCCAGGGAGGCGTCGGAGTAGAAGTACGGGTTGTTGTTGGCCGAGAGGGAGACCACGGGGATGTCCCAGGCCGGGTTGGCCAGGTGCAGGGCGCCGATGGTGGCGTAGTCGACGCGGACGCGCGGGTCGTGCAGGGTGCGGGTGACCAGGCCGAGTCCGTTGGCCTCGTCGGCGATGGCCTCGCCGAGTTCGACGTCGGTGCGGAAGTCGTAGTGGTAACGGAACAGGTGCGGGAAGATCGGTTCGACGGAGGTGCCACGCGGGTTCGGTACGCAGTTGACGTGGTGACCGACCATCGTGATCCAGTGCGGGGCGTGCACGATGAGCACGTCGGGCTTGTGGACCTCGCGGATGCGTGTGCGCAGACGCTCGTACGCCCAGCGCAGCGTCTCCCAGCCGCCGGTGGAGCGTGGTTCGTTCTGTGGCGGGTTCTCGGCGTAGATCAGGTGGGGTGGGTGCGGGCTGAGGCAGCCGGCGACGATGCCGCACCGCCGCGTCGCGGTGGTCGGTGGCGGGGTGCGTCCGGCGGTGGTGGCACCGCCCCGGGCCGGTGCGACCGGCACCCGGAAGACCTTGCTCATGAGAGTCCTTCCCCGCGCAGTACCCGCACGTGGGAGCGGTCGTGTGGGGCGGTGCCGAGGATCTGCAGCCCGTCGTCGTCGAGGGCGAGTTCGTCGGCGGCCAGTGCGGTGTCGTGTCGGATCCAGGCCCGCAGCGGCGCGGGATGTCCGCCGTGGACCTCGACGAGGGTGTCCTCGGCCAGGCCGCTGTCGGGGGCGACGTAGGCCAGGCGTCGCTGGCCGCGCTGGCCGGTGTAGGCCGGCTGGGTGGTGACGGTGGTCCGCAGCCAGCGTCGCTGGTCGCGGAGGCGTTCCCGGGTGGCGGCGGTCGCGGTGGGGTCGACCCGGCCGTCGGCGTCGAGTTCGACGCCGTAGCGCTGTCGCGCCTCGGCGGCGGTCAGGTACTCCTGGGTGACGTCGTCGGCGACGTGCTCGGGCAGCCGGTCCAGCGGGTCGCCCCAGCCTCCGCCGCCGGCGGACTCCATCACCAGCAGGTCCCCGGTGCGCATCGGGAAGCCGGCGACCTTGCCGGGGGTGGCGAAGTCGACGCGTTCGCCGTCGGACCGTCGGATGTGGGTCACGGTGGGCGCGCCGGGGCCGCCGTGCCGCAGACCGTACGGCGGGACGGTGGTGCGGTCGGTCTGCACCGAGTACGCGCCACCGCTGGCCAGCAGGCGGGTCTCGCGGCGGCTGCCGAGTCCGCCTCGGCGTGCGCCGTCGCCGCTGGAGCCGGTGCGCAGCTCGCAGGACTCGACGAGGATCGGGATCTCGGTCTCCAGCCGTTCGACGGACTGGATGGTGGAGATGTCGCCGAGGTCGACGGGGTTCATGGCGCTGGGGCCGTCGGATTCGAGGAACCCGCCGTTGCCGCCGGCCGGGTAGTCGTAGTAGAGGTATGGCCGGCCGGTGTGTTCGTCGACGCCACCGATGAGGTTCTGGAAGGTGGTGCCGAACTGGTCGGCGGCGATGAGGTCGGGTGCGACCTGGCTGAGTGCGGCCATCACGGCCGAGATGACGCGTTTACGGACCTCGCTGTGGGCGTTGGCCGGGGCCGGGTAGCTGACGTGCACGACGGTGCCCGGCTCGGTGTGCACCCGCAGCGGCCGGAAGGCACCGTGGTTGACCAGGCCGCCGGGGTCCAGGGCCGATTTGACGGCGATGAAGACGCCGGCGACGGTCATCGCCCGCGAGGAGTTCACCACGGCGGCGACCTGGGTCGACGAGCCGCGGAAGTCGGCCTCGATCTCGTCGCCGTCGACGGTGAGCGCGCAGCGGACGATGGCGGCGTCGTAGTGTCCGTCGGTGTAGAGGTCGAGGTAGTCCTCGTAGCGGTAGGTGCCGTCGGGCAGGGCCTGGATCATGGTGCGCAGGCGGTGCTCGGTGCGGTCCATGTTGGCGGCGACCGACTCCAGGATCAGGTCGGTGCCGTGCCGGGCGACGAGTTCGCGCAGGCGGCGTTCGGCGGTGTGGCAGGCGGCGATGCTGGATTCGAGGTCGCCACGTCGCTCCTCGGCCATCCGGACGTTGGCGAAGACGATGTCGAACGCGGCCCGGTTGGGTCGCCCCTGCTCGATGAGCCTGATCGGGGGGATCCGCAGCCCCTCCTGGAGGATCTCGGTGGCCTGGCCGGAGACGCTGCCCGGGGTCATGCCGCCGATGTCGGCCCAGTGCATGCGGACGCAGGGGAAGAGGAAGAGTTCTCCGTCGACGAAGACCGGGCTGATCAGGGTGACGTCGTTGAGGTGGCTGCCGCCTCGGTAGGGGTCGTTGACGATGTAGAGGTCACCGGGGCGCATCTCGTCGGCGAAGTCGGCGAAGATCTCGGCGACCGATGCCGGCATGGCGATGACGTGGCCGGGCATGTCCCGGCCCTGGGCGACCATCTGTCCCTGGGGGTCGAACAGGGCGCAGGAGAAGTCCTGTGCGTCGGCGATCACCGGCGAGTGCGCGGTGCGGAAGATCGTTTGTCGCATCTCCCGGACGATCGAGATGAGACCTTCGGTGACGACTTCCAGGTCGATCGGGTTCACAGTCATGCGGATGCCTCACTGGTTCCGGCTCGATCCCGATGGTGGGAGAACGGACCATCTGGGGTGGGCCACCGTGGGTGGGCCATCTGGGGTGGACCATAACGCGCTGGACCATAATGTGGTCCTAGGGTTATATTATGAAACCTAGCAACCGAGAAGGTGGGAAGCAAGATGTCGTACGCCACTGACACCAGCCCGGACGACGGGCCGACGCCCCGGGAGTCCGGCACCCAGGCGCTCGACCGCGCCCTGAGCGTGCTGCTCGCCTTCCGTGGCAACGACGCCGAACGCAAGGTCAGCGACGTCAGCCGCGAGCTCGGCCTACACAAGTCGACCGCCAGCCGACTGTTCCGCGCGCTGGCCGACGCCGGCTTCCTGCACCGCAACGAGGACAACGGCAACTACCGGCTCGGGGTCACCGTCTTCGAGCTCGGCGCGCGCTACCTCGCCGGCCTGGACCTGCACACCCTCGCCCGCCCTCTGGTGCACCGGCTGGCCGAGGAGGAGGGCGAGAGCGTCAACCTGTCGGTCCTGGAGGACCTCGACGCGATCTCCATCCACGTCGTGCAGGGCACCCGCAACCTGCAGCTCGTCTCCCGGCTGGGCCGACGCATCCCGCTCTGGTGCAGCGCCGCCGGCAAGGCCCTGCTGATCGACCAGGACGACGCCGCGCTGCGCGACACGCTGGCCGACGCACCGTTCACCGCGCTGACCGCCCACACGATCACCGACCTGGACACGTTCGTGTCCCGGATGGCGACCGTCCGCGAGCAGGGCTGGGCGCTCAACGACCAGGAGAGCGAGGAGGGACTGCGGGTCGTGGCCGCGCCGGTGCGCGACCGCCACGGCCGGGTCACCGGCGCCATCAGCGTCTCCGGCCCGATCTTCCGCCTCGACGAGGCCCGGGTGACGCAGCTGGCCGAAGCGGCCCGCCGCACCGCCGACGAGCTGTCCCGGCAACTCGGGTACGGCTTCGGCGACGTCTGGGGCGACTGACCCGGTCAAAACTTCTCCTGCACGACGTCCGGGCGGATCCGTACGTGGAGCAGGGCCGGCCCGGCCAACGGCAGCACCTCGTCGAAGGCCGCCCGCGCACCCGCCTCGTCGGTGACCGTCCACGCCGGCACCCCGAGTGCGCGGGCCACGGCGGCGAGGTCCCGCTCGGGGAAACGGGCCAGCTCGGGGTCGACCCCGCGCGGGGCGAGTTTGCGGACCTCCGCGCCGTACGCGGCGTCGTCGAGGAGCACCAGCAGCACCGGTGCGCCGACCCGGGCCAGGGTGTCCAGCTCCCCCAGACCGGTGAGCAGGCTGCCGTCGCCCTCGAACGCGACCACCGGCCGGTCGGGGCGGCCCACGGCGGCGCCCACCGCGAACGGCAGTCCGACGCCGATGCTGCCGAACTCCCACGGGGCGAGGAAGGACCGGTCGGTGGCGGCCGAGTCCAGCAGCAGATTGGGCCAGCCGCCGAAGTGACCGACGCCGACCACCGTGGTCCGCTCGCGGGGCAGGCGTTCGGCACAGATCCGGATGAAGGCCCGAGGGTCGATGCGGCCGGGCCGGGACTCGATGTCCAGGCCGGCGAACGGGTCGGCACCCGCCAGTTCGGCGGCCAGGTCCGTGCTGCGCCAGTGCGGTCGGCGTACCGGCGTCAGCACCGCCGACACCGCCTGCGCCGTCTCCCCCGCGTCGCCCAGCACCCCGGCCGACACCGGCCAGCGGGCCCCGATCGCGGCCGGGTCGACGTCCACCGCGACCAGCACCGCGTCCGGGAAGAGCGCACCGTGGTCGGCGGTCCACCGGTTGAGTCCGGCCCCGAACGTGACCACCAGGTCCGCCTCGGCCAGGGTCCGCCGGGTCAGCGGCCGGGACAGCCCACCGGCCACCCCGAGGTCGTACGGGTGCCCACGGAACAGACCGGCGGCCATCAGCGTGGTGGCGAGCAGGGCTCCACTACGGTCGGCGAGGTCCCGGATCGCGGCCGCCGCCGGTTCGGCGCCTCGGCCGGCGAGCAGCACCGGGCGGTGCGCCGTGCGGATCCGGTGGGCCAGCGCGTCGACGTCGGCGGGGTCCGGCGCGAGTGGTCGGGGCGCGCGGAACACCATCGGCGCCGGGGCGGGCGGGTGCTGCGGGACCTGCGCGTCGGCCAGGTCGATCGGCATGTTCAGCACCACCGGGCCGGTCAGCTCTCGGGCGGCCCGGAACGCCAGCCCGACGTCCCGCATCGCGGTGCCGGCGGTGTGCACCGGGACGAACGTGCCGGCCGTGGCCAGCGCGTACGGCTGCTGGTCGAAGTGCTGCACGTGCAGCGGATCGCCGGGCGGGGTGTCGCCGGCGAGCAGGACCAGCGGGGTGCGGGCCTGCCGGGCGATGGTCAGCGCCGCCCCGGCCACCGCCAGTCCCGGCCCCTGGGTGACGGTGGCGACGCCGCAGCGGCCGGTGGTGCGGGCGTATCCGTCGGCCATCATCACCGCGGCGTTCTCGTTGCGGGCCGCGACGAACCGGACGCCGTGCCGACTCACCAGGTCGGCGACCAGGTACATGTTGGCGTCGCCGAGCAGACCGAAGACGGTGTCGACGCCGTGTGCCACGACGGCGTCGGCGATCGCCTCGAACACCCTCACCGCGCGTTCCCGTCGAGGTAGCCGCCGGGCGGGCGCAACGCCACGCTCAGCGCGCCGAGGAAGGAGTCGTTGGCCGCCGCCTCGAAGCGGGGACCGGCCAGCCGGGCGGCGCGTTTGGTCATCGTGCGGCCGACCACCGAGGTGGCCAGCAGCCGGTCGGTGATCGCGTCCACGGCGGCGGGCAGGTCGTCGGCGGTGACCACCCGGGTGACCAGGCGCAGGTCGAGCAGTTCAGCGGGTTCGACCCGCTCGCCGAGCAGCAGCCAACGCTTGGCCAGGTCGGCGCCGACGAGGTCGGCGAGGATCGCCATGCCGCTCCAGGTCAGCGGGATGCCGTAGGTCACCTCGGGGAAGGTGAAGAAGGCGCTGTCGGCGGCCACCCGCAGGTCGCTGGCGAGCCCGATGATGGCGCCCGATCCGATGGCCGGGCCGTTGAAGGCGGCGACCGTGGTCTGGTCCAGTCGGTACCAGCGTTCGACCAGGTCGGCGGTGCGCCGTTGGACGTGCATGGTGGTCTCGGGGTCGAGGTCGGCCAGCTCGCGCAGGTCGGTGCCGGCGCAGAACGCCGTGCCCTCGCCGGTGAGCACCACCACCTCCACCGTGCGGTCGCGGCCGAGTTCGTGCAGCACGTCCTCGAAGCGGCCGAGCATGTCGAGGTCGAAGCTGTTGCGCCGCAGCGGTCGGTGCAGGGTCACCCGGGCCAACCGGCCGGAGCGGTGCAGCAGGACGGACTGATCAGTGGTCATGGTGACTCCGAGGTCAGGAGGGCTCGGTCGACGAGCGCGGCGGCGTGGCCGACGTACGACAGCGGGTCGAGCAGCCCGGCCAGTTCCGGGCCGGGCAGGGCGGCGGCCACCTGCGGGTCGGCGCGCAGCACCTCGACGAACGGCCGGTTCTGCTCCAGGCTGTCGCGGACGATCCGCATCACCAGGTGGTGGGCCTGCTCCCGGCCCAGCGGGTCGGCGAGGCGGAGCATGATCGCCTCGGAGAGCACCAGCCCACCGGTGAGGTCGAGGTTGGCGCGCATCCGGTCCGGATCGACGCCGAGGTCGCCGAAGACCTCGACCAGCCGTTCCAGGGCACCGCCGATGAGGATGAAGCACTCCGGCAGCAGTTTCCACAGCGTCATGCCGACGCCCATGTCGCGGTCGTCCTGCGCCACCATGGTCTGCATCGCCAGCGGCACCTGGGCGCGCAGCGTGCCGGCGGCGGCGATCACCGCCTCGCAGCGGATCGGGTTGCGTTTGTGCGGCATGGTGCTGCTGCCGACCTGGGTGGCGCGCTGCGGTTCGTGGGCCTCGCCGACTTCGGTACGCCCGAGGAAATAGATCTCCCGGGCCAGTTTCTCGGCGCTGGAGGCGACCAGTCCGAGGACCATCAGGCACTCGGCGAACCGGTCCGAGGTGGCGTGCCACGGGGTGTCGGCGACGCCGAGACCGAGTTCGTCGGCCACGGCCCGTTCCAGGGCGAACGCCTGCGGACCGTAGCCGGCCATGGTGCCGGCGGCGCCGCCCATGCTGGTCACCAGCAGTCGTTCGCGCATCTGGGCCAGGCGGGTGCGGTGTCGTTGCAGCTCGCTCTGCCACACCGCGCAGCGCAGGCCGAACGTGGTCGGCAGCGCCTGCTGGCCGTGGGTGCGGGCGGCCATCGGGGTGGTGCGGTGTCGCAGGGCCAGCCGGCGCAGGATGCGGACCAGTTCGTCGACCTGGCGGGAGACGATGTCCAGGCCGGCCCGGGCGCGCAGCACGAATCCGGTGTCCATCACGTCCTGGGTGGTGGCGCCGAGGTGGACGTAACGGCCGGCGTCGCCCTGGCATGCGGCGGTCAGCGCCCGGACCAGCGGCACGAGCGGGTGCACGGTGTCGGCGGCGTCGGCGGCGAGCACCGCGGTGTCCAGCCGGTCGAGCCGGGCCGCGTCGGTGATCGCCTGGGCTGCGGACGAAGGGATGACGCCGAGGCCGGCCTGTGCGCGGGCCAGGGCCGCTTCGACGTCGAGCCAGGACTGCATGAGTTGGCGGTCGTTGAAGACGCCACGCATCTCGGCGTTGCCGAAGAAGCTGGTGACGGTCAACGAGTCCAGGAAGCACGAGCCGAGCTGCATCAGCGTTGCTCCTCACCGGTGAGCAGGGCGAGCGCGGCGCGTCGGTCGACCTTGCCGGACGGCAGCAACGGCAGGTCGGGGACCGTACGGATCAGCGTCGGCACCTTGTGTCGGGCGAGTCGGGCGGCGGCCGCCCCGGTGAGCCGCTCGGGGTCGGGGGTGGTGTCCGGGACGGCGACGACGAGGGCGGCGACCTCTTCGCCCCAGCGCGGTGACGGCAGGCCGAGTACGCACACCTGGGCGACGGTCGGGTCGTCGAGCAGGGCGGCCTCCACCTCGGCCGGGCTGATGTTCTCGCCGCCCCGGATGATCAGCTCCTTGACCCGGCCGGTGAGGGTGAGGACCCGGTCGCTGTCCAGCGCGCCCAGGTCGCCGGTGCGCAGCCAGCCGTCGGTGGTGATCGCGGCCTCGGTGGCGGCCGGGTCGTCGACGTACCCGACGGTCACCGACTCGCCCCGGACCAGCAGCTCACCGGGGCGGCCGGCGGGCAGTTCGGTGCGGGTGCCAGGGGTGACGACGACGGCGTCCAGGTCCGCGACGATCCGTCCGACGGTGTCGCCGGGACTGCCGCAGCTCCCGTCGCCGGGGTCGACGCTGATCGTCGGGCCGGCCTCGGTCTGCCCGTAGATCACGGCGATGCGGTCCAGGCCGAGTACCCGCCGGGTGCGGGCGAGCAGCGCCGGCGCACACGGCGCGCCGCCGAGGAAGCCGACCCGCAGCGACGACAGGTCGAAGCGGTCCGGCGCGGCCTCCACGGTGTCGACGAGCATCGTGGCCATCGTCGGGACGGCCTGGAGCACGGTGCACCGGTGCCGGGCGATCTGGGTGAGCACCGGTTCGGTGCGGAAGCGGCTCACCGACACCCACAGTGCCCCGGTGACCAGGGCCAGCACGGCACCGCTGCTGAGCCCGGCCGCGTGGGCCAGGGGCAACGGTGAGGCGATCCGGTCGGTGGCGCCGAGTCCGGCGGCGTCGGCCGTCCATCGCGCGTTGGCGATCAGGTTGCGGGCGCTGAGCGCGACCATCTTCGGCGGGCCGGTCGAGCCGGAGGTGAACTGGATGTTCAGGGTGGCGTCCGGGTGTCCGGCGGGGGCGGGCACGGCGCCGTCGCCGATCCCGGCCAGGTTGTCGCCGAGGACGTGCCAGCCGTAGGGGCGGGCCGAGCCGGGCAGCGCGGCGAGCGCCTGCGCGGCGGTGGCGGCGCCGTCGCGGTCGCGGAGGCGACGGGCGACGAAGAGTCGGCGGGGACGGCTGCGGGCCAGAGCCGTGGTCAGCTCCGGGGTGCTCAGCCCCGGATGCAGGGTCACCAGGGCGGCGCCCCGCCATGCCGCAGCGGCCAGCAGGACCAGCCAGTCGAGGCTGTTCTCGGCCCACACCGCGATCCGGTCGCCCCGGCCGACGTCGAGCGCGGCCAGCGTGGCCGCCCGCCGCCCGGCGAGGTCGGCGAACTCCCCCGCCGACACCGGCCGGTCCTGGTCGAAGGCGTACAGGGGGCGGTCCGGGTGCTGGGCGGCGTGGTCCAGGACGGTAGCGTCGAGGGCGTTGATCACCGGATCACTCCTTGACGAGCAGCAGGTTTCCGTGGTCGTCGACGGTCGCGGTCCACCCGGCGCCGACCACGGTCGTGCTGCCGCTCTCCCGGATGACGGCCGGACCGGGCACCGTGCGGCCGGGAGCCAGGTCGGTGCGGCGGTGGACGGTGGCGTCGACCCAGCCGTGCGCGCCGTAGACGCGGGTCGGTGCGGGCTGCGGGGTGGTGCCGGCCGGGGGTGCGAACCGTACGGCGGGTCGGGGGCCGTAGGCGGTCAGCCGGCAGTTGACGATCTCGACCGGGTGTCCGGAGCGGGCGTAGGCGTACCGGTCGGCGTAGGCGACGTGGAAGGCCGCGACCAGGTCCTCGGCCGTGGCCGGTAGCTCCTCGACGGGAACGGCGAGGTCGAAGGACTGGCCCCGGAACCGCATGCCCACCGACAGGCCGAAGGTGACCTGGTCGGGTTCGACGCCGTCCTCGGCCTTGAGTTGGGCCCGCGCGGTGTCGCGCAGTTCGGCCACCACGGCGCGGACGGCACCGAGTCCGCTCTCGTCGGCCGGCACCAGCACGGTGCGGACGTAGTCGTGCCGGGCCTGGGCGGTGACGAAGCCGAGGGCGGAGAAGTTGCCCGGTACCGGTGGCACGAGGACCCGGCGGATGCCCAGGTCGTCGGCGAGCACGGTGGCGTGCATGGGGCCGGCGCCGCCGAAGGGCATCAGCACGAAGTCGCGGGGGTCGTGGCCGCAGGCGACCGAGATCTCCTTGATCGCGCTGGTCATCTTGGCGGTGGCGATGGTGAGGATGCCGTGTGCCAGTGCCAGGTCGTCGAGGCCGAACTCGGTGGCCAGGCGGTGCATGGCCGTGCGGGCGGCGGCGACGTCGAGGCGTACCTCGCCACCGAGGCTCTCCTCGGGGTCGAGGTGGCCGACGAGCAGGTGGGCGTCGGTGGTCGTCGGCTCGGTGCCGCCCCGGCCGTAGGCGGCGGGCCCGGGGGTGGAACCGGCGCTGCGGGGGCCGATGCGGAGCTCGCCGCCGAGGTCGCGCCAGGCGATCGAGCCGCCACCGGCACCGATCGTGTTGATCTCCACCTGGAAGGTGCGGTTCGGGTAGCCGGCGATCGTCCCGTCGTTGGTCATCAACGGGGTGCCGTTCTTGATCAGGCAGACGTCGGTGCTGGTACCGCCGATGTCGCAGGTGATCACGTTCGGGTAGCCGGCCAGGCCGGCGACGTGGACGCTGGCGGCGACGCCGCCGGCCGGACCGGACAGGGCCAGGTTGATCGGCAGCCGGCCGGCCTCCTCGGTGGACACGACGCCGCCGCTGCTGGTCATGATCGACAGCGGGTGGGCGTAGCCGCCGGTGGCGAGGGTGTCGCCGAGCCCGCGCAGGTAGTCGGAGACGGTGGAGCGGACGCTGGCGTTGAGCACGGTGGTGGCGAAGCGCTCGTACTCGCCCTGTTCCGGCACCACGTCGGAGGAGATGGTGCAGACCAGGTCGGGATAGCGTTCGGCGAGGCGGGCGGCGGCGGCCCGCTCGTGGGCCGGGTTGCGGTAGGAGTGCAGCAGGCAGACGGCCACGGCTTTCGGTCCGGCAGCGGCCACCCGGTCCAGCACGCTGTCGAGGGCGGCGGTGTCCAGTGGCCGCACGACGCTGCCGTCGGCGCCGATGCGCTCGGGCAGGACGTGCCGCAGGCGACGGGGGGTCAGCGGGGGGCGTCCCGCCTCCTTGACGCTGTAGAGCTGCGGCCGGTGGCCGAGCCCCATCTCCAGGACGTCGCGGAAGCCCTCGGTGGCGACCACGCTGACCGGCTCGCCGGAGCCTTCCAGCAGCGCGTTGGTGACCCGGGTGGTGCCGTGGACGAAGCGGTCGACCTCGTCGAGGCGTACGCCGAGCTTGGCCAGTCCCTCGAAGATGGCCGCGGCCGGGTCGTCGGGCGTGGACAGGGTCTTGGCCTCGGCGAGCCGGGCGGTGGCCGGCTCGTACACGATGACGTCGGTGAAGGTGCCACCGATGTCGACGCCGATGCACAGCATGGCGAGCCTTTCGATAGTGGTGGGCGCGCGGGCTCCGGCGGCCGGCAGCGGCGCGCCGACAGGGGCGGGCGGGTCAGAACGTGACGCCGTAGCGGCGCAGGGTCCTGCTGGTGACGGCCCGAAGGATCCAGTCGAAGACGTAGCCGAGCAGGCCGAGGGTGATGATGCCGACGAAGACCCACTCGGTCTTGGCGTAGTTGCGGGCGGTCCAGATGAGCGATCCGAGGCCGCTCTGTGCCGCGACGATCTCGGCGGAGACGATCGTCAGGAAGGAGTTGCCCATGGCCAGCCGGGCGCCGGTCACCACGTGTGGCACGGTCGACGGCAGGACCACCGACGCCAGGGTGCGTACCGCGTTGGCGCCGAGCGCGCGGGCGGCGCGCAGGCGGAGTTCGTCGACGGACAGGACGCCGGCCAGGGTGTTGAGCGCGACGATGAAGACGGTGGTGTAGAAGATCAGCGCGATCTTCGACGCCTCGCCTGGTCCGAGCCAGATGATCGCCAGGGTGACGAAGGCGATCGGCGGGACGAACCGGAAGAACTGGATGTACGGGTCCAGCATCAGCCGCAGCCACGGTACGCAGCCCATCAGCAGCCCGACCGGTACGCCGATGACGACACCGAGCGCCCAGCCGGTGAGGATCCGGGTCGACGAGGCGCTGATCGAACTGGCCAGCGTGCCGTCCTGGATGAGTTCGACCGCGCCGCGCCAGGTGAGCAGCGGTGAGGGCAGGAAGAAGGCGGTGTAGTTGCGGC
This sequence comes from Micromonospora sp. NPDC003241, assembly GCF_053589795.1. Lineage (NCBI taxonomy): Bacteria > Bacillati > Actinomycetota > Actinomycetes > Micromonosporales > Micromonosporaceae > Micromonospora > Micromonospora sp. NPDC003241. The sequence continues at coordinate 222,446 of NZ_JBSFSO010000007.1, forward strand.
TGACCAGGTCCCAGATGACGACGCCGAGCAGCACCGACAGGGCCGACAGGCCGATCCGGGTCAGCCGGGGTCGGCTGGTGCGGCGGCGGGCCGGGCCGGTCGTGTCGCGGCTGGTCTTCTCCGGCACCGTGCGCAGGTCCACGCTCATCGTCGTGCCTTCCTGTCGGCGCCGTCGGGTGTCGGGCGCTGCCGACCGTCGTGTCCGTCGTCGAGGCCCTGGGCCTGCAGGGTGCGGGCCACCTCGGCGCCGATGTCCTCGCGGAGTTCGCGGAAGAGTGCGGCGCTGGCCGGGTCGGTCAGGTCGCGGGGTCGGGGCAGGTCGCACGGGTAGACGTTCTTGATCGCCGCCGAAGGGCCGGCGGTCATGGTGACGATCCGGTCGCCGAGCAGGATCGCCTCGCCGATGTCGTGCGTGACGAACACGATGGTCGCGCCGGTCTCCCGCCAGATCCGGTCGAGTTCGACCTGCATGACCAGTCGGGTCTGGGCGTCCAGGGCGCCGAAGGGTTCGTCCATCAGCACGACCGACGGTTCGTTGGCCAGCACCCGGGCCAGTTGTGCGCGCTGGCGCATGCCGCCGGAGAGTTGGCCGGGGAACCGGTCGGCGCTGTGACTGAGGCCGACCATGGCCAGGTAGCGGTCGACGTCGGTGGCCCGCTGGGCCTTGGCGACGCCGCGCATGCGCGGGCCGAAATCCACGTTCTGTCGGACCGTCAGCCACGGGAAGAGCGCTTCGGCGCTCTGGAACACCACGCCGCGGGAGACGTCGGGGCCGGTGACCCGCGCGCCCGCGCAGGTCACCTCCCCACCGACGGGTGTGACGAATCCGGCGATCGCGTTGAGCAGTGTCGACTTGCCGCAGCCGCTGGGGCCGAGCAGGCAGACGAACTCCCCTGCGGCGATGTCCAGGTTCGCCTGGCGGACCGCTACGAAGTCGCCGAACCGGATGTCGACGTCGCTCACGGACACCGGGGAGCCGGTACGGTTCACGCCACTCCCCTGATCATGACGGTCGCCGGGTCGGCCTTCTGGCTGACGATGTTGCTGTCCTGCTGGAACTGGGCGATCTCGTTGTAGCGCTGGATGTCCTCGTCGGTGAAGTCACGGACCTGGCACTGCACGCCTTCGAGGAGGGTCTGTGCCTCGGCGGCGGGCACCTTGATCGCGGTCTCGGTGACAGTGCCGGCCTTGGCGGGGTCGGCGGTGAGCTGCTCGCAGGCCTGGGCGATGGTGTCGACGACCTTCTTGGCCGTCTCCTTGTTGCCCTCGTACCAGGCGCCGTCGACGCCGATCACGAGGTTGTAGACGTACCCGATCTCGCCGCTGGTCAGCAGTACGGTGCCGCCGTTGGCGACGCCCCGCGAGGGCCACGGCTCCCACATGATGTAGCCGTCGACGTCGCCGCGTTGCAGCAGTGCCGGCATCTCGGCGGGTGAGGCGTTGACGAACTCGACCGTGTCGCGGGCGATGTCGCGGCTGTCGAGGACCTTGTTGGTGGCGTACTCGTTCACGGTGCCGGGGACGACGCCGTACTTCTTGATGCCGGCGACGTCGGTGATGCCGGAGCGGGCGACGAGCTTGATGAAGCTGGGCGACTGCGAGAAGACCGCGAGTCCCTTGATGTCGCCCCGGGTCGCGCGGTTGAGCAGGCTGGATTCGGTGCTGGCGGTGACCTGGCCCTGCTTGGCCAGGATCGCGTCGAGCCCGCCGGTCCCCTCCTGGTACTGGGTGACGGTCACGTCGAGCCCGGCCTGGTCGAAGAGGTTCTCCTGGTCGGCGAGGTAGATCGGGGAGTACGCCGGGTCGACGCCGACGCCGAAGTTGACGGCGGGGTTGGGGCCGCTGTCGCCGTCGGACTCGCCGGAGGACTGGTTCTCGGAACACGCCGCCATGGCGACGGTCATCAGCAGGGCGGCGGCCGCGGCCGTTACGCGCATTCTCATGGCTACCCCAGACTTCAGCGGCTCATATTGTGGTCTTGGTTGCTTAATATGGGACGCTACTGTGAGGTGCTTTACAACGTCAAGAGCTGCGAGCGACAGCCTCTCAACACAGACAGTAGCCAAAGCCCCCTGGACGTCCCGTCGCGCTCACTGCGCACCGAGGAGATAGCGACCATGAAGTACCTGAACAACCCACTTGGTGCGACGAATCCGAAATCTCAGGCGGGAGCGTCACACGAGAAGCTCGTCACGCACCGTGTTGACCGCTCTGCCGTGGAGCGGCTTCTCTCCCCCGATCGGGACGCGCCGACGACGGCCGAGCGGACCTGGAGCGTGACCGACACGCTCCTCTACGCCCTCGGCGTCGGCGCCGGAGCGCCCGATCCCGCCGACGAACTCCGGTTCACCACGGAGAACTCCACCGGGCAGCCACACGCCGCACTCCCGAGCTTCGCCACCCTGCTCGCCGCCGACCCGCCCTACCTCGGCGAACCGGCCGTCGTCCGGCACGCCGGGGAGACCCTGACCCTGCACCGGCCGTTCCCACCCGCCGGCCGGGCCCGCAGCACCGCCACCGTCACCGGCGTGTACGACCAGACCAGCGGTGCTCTGGTCCACCACCGATCGGAGATCCACGACACCGACGGCGCGCACCTGGCCACCGTCGAGCGGGCCATGTTCGTCATCGGGGCCGGTGGCTTCGGCGGCCGACGCGCACCGCGCGCCCACTGGCAGCGACCGGCCGAACGCCCCCACCACACCGCCCACCACCACACCCGTCCCGACCAGGCTCTGCTCTACCGTCTCAGCGGCGACCGCAACCCGCTGCACTCCGACCCGGCGGTCGCCGACGCCGCCGGACTGCACGGACCCGTCCTGCACGGACTGTGCACCTTCGGTTTCGCTGTCCGGACCCTGCTGCGCAGCGCTGCCGACGACGACCCCGACCGGGTACGCCGGATCAGCGCACGGTTCACCGCACCGTTGTTCCCCGGCGACACTCTCACCGTGCTGGTGTGGCGCCGCCAAGATGGCGCGCTCTTTCAGGCCGTCGACGGCCGAGGCCACCCGGTCCTCGACCGGGGGACGCTGGACCTGCGCGGATGACCATGACGCGACGTCTGCGCGCCGGAGCCGCGCAGCCGTTCCGACGTGCGGGGCGGTAGCCTGGAGCAGCAGCCGTCTTCCGAGACGGCCGCACGGCGGTGGGGCCCGCCGTACCCGAACCGTGCCGTTCCCGGCCACCAACGGTCCCTACCTGATGATCCTCGTGCACGCCCGCGCCAGGGCGTGGAGACCGACCAGGTAGGAGCCCGTGTCCGTGCCGCGTGACCACCACCGCGATCCCGCCGCTCCCGGCACGCCGCGCGCACCGGTCGATCCCGACGTCGACGTCCCCCCGTGGCCGCCCGGCACCGGCCGGGTACCGCGACAGTTCGAGATCCTCGCCGCGATCGCGGCCGGCGGTGTACTCGGCGCCTGCGCCCGCTACGGCGCCGTCGTGCTGTCTCCGACCGCGCCCGGCGCGTTCCCGTGGACGACGTTCTGGATCAACATCACCGGCTGCGCGGTGATGGGTGCGCTCATGGTCCTGATCACCGATCGGCGCACCGTGCATCCACTGGTGCGGCCCTTCCTCGGCACGGGCGTGCTCGGCGGCTACACCACGTTCTCCACCTACGCGCTGGACGCCCAGCACCTGATCGACGGTGGACGGGCCGGCACCGCGGTGCTCTACCTCGCCGTCACCCTCCTGGCGGCGCTGGCCGCCGTGTGGGGTGCCTCGGCGCTCACCCGGCTACTCGTCCCGACCCGCCCCACCCGAGACGGAGCCGCCGGATGAACTGGCTGATGGTCATCGTCGGCGCCCTCGTCGGCGCACCGCTGCGCTACCTGATCGACCGCACCGTCCAGACCCGGCTCGGCACCGCCTTCCCGTGGGGCACCCTCACCGTCAACCTCCTCGCCTGCGTCGGCCTCGGCGTCCTCACCGGCGTCAGCACCGCGACCGCCGTGCCCCCTGCCCTCCAGCACCTGATCGGTCCCGGACTGTGCGCGACGCTGAGCACCTACTCGACCTTCTCCGTCGAGACGATCCGCCTGACCGAGACCGGCGCGACGCTGCCGGCGATCGCCAACGCCGTCGGCAGTGTCCTGGCCGGGCTGGCCGCGCTCGCCCTCAGCAGCCACCTCGCCAACGCGCTCCTCAGCTGAGTACGACGGCCCGTACACCCCCTCCGCGCACCGCGGCGCTACTCCCGCCAGCCGGTCAGCTCGACCCCCTTGGCCAGGTCCACCCGGAAGCCCAGCGCGATCTCGCCGCTCTCGCCCGGCGCGAGCGACAGCCGCCAGGTCACCTCGCCCAGCTCCGTCCGCTCGACCGGCGGCGGTACGACGGCCGTCTCGCGTACCACCACCGCCTCGTCCCGCGAGACCGGAAGCTGATCACGCACCTCGACGGTCGCCGGGCGGGACGTGTGGTTGTCGACGGTGATCCGGTACTCCACCTCGCGCCGCCGGGTCGACCCGAGCGTGGCCTTGGTCTCGGCGCGTCGGTGCAGCTTCCGCTCCACCCGCATCCGGTCGTCCACCCCGAGCGCCACCTCGGTCTCCTCACCCGGCGCCCACATCGGCAGCCGGGTGGAGGCGACGAAGTCGGCGTCGTGGAACACCGCGGCCGGGCCGGCGAGCAGCGCGTGCTCCGACGTGTTGCGGATCGTGGCCCGCAGGTGGGCCTCGGCGGCGCGGACCGGGGCGGTGACATGGTCCAGCCGGGCCGGCAGGTCCAGCACGGCGATGGTGGCCCGGTGGGTACTGCCGTCGGCGGGCACCGCCACCGGCCGGGCCGGTCGGTAGGTGGCCGCAGTGATCCCCTGCTCGACCTCGGCGACGCTCTCCTGCATCCGCTGCGGGACCGGCGGCGCGGCACGGGCCGGGCTGGCGGCCGGCGCGGCGCCGAACGCCGGCATTCCGGCCACCATGTCCGGCGCCATGCGCGGTAGTGGCGGCCGGAGCCGGTCCAGATACCAGGGCGACAGGTCGGGTACGCCGGTCGTCGCCGCCGGCCGGGCGGTGGAAAGGCGAAGGTCGCACTCCGGCCAGTCCTCACCGGTGCTCTGGCTGACCATCCCGAACCAGGTCACGGTCATCGTCTCGTCGACCAGCCGCAGATCGTAGGAGGGTTGCCACCGGGCGCCCTCCACCAGGTAGGTCAGCTCCAACTCGACGTCGGTGTCGTCGGCCTCGACCGCCACGATCACCTCGGCGGCCAGCCGGTCCGGCTGTTGCTTGCCGTGCAGGGCGTCGAGGTCGCGCCCGACCGCCGCCAACTCCTCCCGCAGCTCGGTGCCTCGACGGGTCAGCCCCCGTCGACGGGCCCGCGAGTCGGCGAGCTGAGCGGCCACCGAATCGGTGAAGGCGGCCACGTCGCCGGGCGCGGCGTCACCGGCGGCCAGCGCGCGGGCGTACGTGCCACCGGCCCGCTCGGCCAACCGGGTGAGGAACTGTCCACGCTGCTCCTCGATGCCGTCCGCGTCGTCCACCTCGGCCAACTCGTCGGTCAGCTCGCGACGGCGCTGCTCCAGGGCGACCACCTGCGCGTCGGTGCTGCGGGCCTGTCGCCACGTGGTCACGTCCACGCCGAGGACGGTGGCCGCGCCCCGACCGCCGACCCGGACTGAGTCGCGCCGCAGGCCGAGCGGGAGCGGCGCGACGCGTACGCGGTGCTGACCGGCCGCCAGTCGGGTGCCGCCGCGGCGGGTGACCCGGGCCCGGTCGGGATAGACGGTGACGCCGACGACGGGGGCATCGATCTCCGCAGTGTCCACGGCGGCGAGGGTAGTCGACCCCTGTGACCGTTCTTTTCGCCGCTGGTGACCCGCGTCGTGGCGGCGCCGAGCGGCCACCGAAACACTTCCGCCAACTTTCCGAAACTACCGGTTGAAAACCCTGGAACATTCTGCCAGCCTGATAGGCGTCGATCTATGAGATCGCTAACATCGATCTTCCTCATCAGGGAGGTGTCTCGCACCGTCACCAGGCTCGACCATCCAGATGACACGTCCACACCGGAGTCCTCCGCCCGCGACCACGTCCCGGTGGGCGACGGACTCGATCACCGCCACCCTTCACCTGCCGATCAGACGGTCGAACACGACTCAGCACCGCACGGATGCCGGTCGCGAGTCCTGGCGTCGATCGGCGGACCCGGCATTGCGGGGCGCCCTGGCGAGCGCACCCGATCAGTGACAGATACGTCCCATCCCATGAGTGGAGGATCAGCATGATCTCCCGGACCCGTCCCCCCAGGCGTCGACTCAGAGCGCTCTACGTTCCCGGAGCCGCCGCGCTGGTCGCCGTCTTCGTCGCATCGCTGCTGCCCACACTCGCCCACGCCGCCGAGACCACCCTCGGCGCGGCGGCGAACCAGTCCGGCCGGTACTTCGGTGCGGCGGTGGCGGCGAACAAGCTCAGCGACGGCGCGTACACGACGATCCTGAACCGCGAGTTCAACAGCGTCACGCCCGAGAACGAGATGAAGATCGACGCGACCGAGCCGCAGCAGAACAACTTCACCTTCACCAACGCGGACCGAATCGTCAACCACGCCCTCAGCCGGGGTTGGCAGGTGCGTGGCCACACGCTGGCCTGGCACTCGCAGCAGCCCGGCTGGATGCAGAACATGTCCGGCACCACGTTGCGTAACGCGATGCTGAACCACGTCACGCGGGTCGCGACCTACTACCGGGGCAAGATCCATTCCTGGGACGTGGTGAACGAGGCGTTCGCCGACGGCGACAGCGGCGCCCGGCGCGACTCGAACCTGCAGCGCACCGGCAACGACTGGATCGAGGCGGCGTTCCGTGCCGCCCGGACGGCGGACCCGGGCGCCAAGCTCTGCTACAACGACTACAACACCGACAACTGGAACTGGGCCAAGACCCAGGCCGTCTACCGGATGGTCCAGGACTTCAAGCAGCGAGGCGTACCGATCGACTGCGTCGGGTTCCAGTCGCACTTCAACGCCCAGTCGGCGTACAACAGCAACTACCGCACCACCCTGTCGAGCTTCGCGGCGCTCGGTGTCGACGTGCAGATCACCGAGCTGGACATCGAGGGCTCCGGCACGACGCAGGCCAACACCTACCGCAGTGTGGTCAACGACTGCCTCGCGGTCCCCCGCTGCACCGGCATCACGGTGTGGGGCATCCGGGACACCGACTCGTGGCGCTCCGGCGGCACCCCGCTGCTCTTCGACGGCAGCGGCAACAAGAAGGCCGCGTACACGGCCACCCTGGACGCACTGAACAGCGCCGGCCCCGGAACCACCCCCACGCCCACGACGCCGGGGCCCACCAACCCTCCGTCCGGCTCCGCCAGCGAGATCGTGGGTTCGCAGTCCGGCCGGTGCGTGGACGTGCCCAACTCCTCGCGGGACAACGGCACCCGCGTTCAGCTCTACGACTGCAACAAGCAGACGAACCAGGCCTGGACCTACAACTCCACCACGAAACAACTCCGCGTCTACGGCGACATGTGCCTCGACGCCGCCGGCACCGCCAACAGCGCCGCCGTCCAGATCTACACCTGCCACAACCAGACCAACCA
>NZ_JBSFSO010000008.1:0-92971 GCF_053589795.1 Micromonospora sp. NPDC003241
GAGCGGGACTTCGCCGGTGGCCTGATCGGCGCCGGCGTGGGCAGCCTGCTGGAGCGCGCGGTGACCGCGTGGGTGGCCGTGCCGCTGCTGCTCCTCTCAGTCGGCCGACGAGGTCGAGCCGCCCTGTTCGGGAGTCAGTCGCGGTCGAGGATGGCGCCGAGGATCCAGGTGACGATGCCGACGAAGAGCGCACCCAGCACCGCGGCGGGCCAGAAGCCGTCCACGTCGAAGGGCAGCCCCACCTGGTCGGCGATCCAGCCGGTGAGCAGGAACAGCAGACCGTTGACCACCAGTGCGATCAGGCCGAGGGTGAGCAGGTAGAAGCCACACCCGACGGTCTTGATGATCGGCTGGAGCACCCCGTTCACCACGCCGAAGATCACCGCGACGAGGACCAGCGTCAACACCGTCTCACCGAACGATTCGGTGTTCAGGGAGATGCCAGGGATGATCACAGTGGCCAGCCAGAAGGCCACCGCCGTGGCGCCGACCCGGATCAGTAGACCTTTCAGAAAACCCATGGCGGGCATGGTGTCATGGCCTGCGTACCGGCGAAACCCGCGAGATCAACTCGGCCGGGGCCGAAGGGGCGCCCCGATGAGCTGCGCCTCGATCGGTGTGACGGCCAGCAGCGCCCAACGCAGGGCGCGCCGGTTGACCACCGCCACCATGTCGGGCCGACTGCGCGCCAGCCACTGCGCGGCGTCGCCGAGGCCCAGCGCGGTGCCCGCGACCACCGATCCGGCCCGGCTCAGCGGCGACAGCACCGCCAGGTCGGCGCGGGCCAGCGCGTCCGCGTCGGCCGGGGTCAGCTCGTCGCGTACCAACAGGGTGGTCTGCCAGGGGGCACCCGGGCGCGGGCCCGGAGGCGGTGGCGGCGCGTCCCGCACCACGAGCACCGGGGACAGCGGGGTCGCGGGCGGAAGCTCCGCCGGGCGGTCCGGCGGCACCAGCGGGATCGTCCGGCCGGGTACGCCGACACCCCGCACGAAGGGTTCCCAGGCATGTGGCCGGGTGGTCTGGACCACCACCCGGGCACCGAGCGCCATCGCCCGCACGGCGACCAACTGGGCGGTGGGCACCCCGCCGACGAGCATCACCCGGGTGCTCTCCGGCCGGAACAGCCGGACGGCGACGGGGCCGCCGTGCCGGTTGGTGCCGAGCATCAATCCGGCCGAGCCGTACGGCAGCGTCGACTCCGGGCCGTCCGTGCCGGGCGGCGTCGACGGGGCCCGGCGACGCGTGACCGGCTGACCTGGCAGCGCCAGCGGGAGCGTGCCGGCGAAGCCGTCCAGGTGGGCGCCGTCGTTGCGGACGAGCACCCCGCCGGCGGCCGTCACGACCTGCTCCAGTGCTCGACCGGCGGCGGACAGCTCGGCCGGCGTCGCCGCGCTCAGACGGACGGTCAGGTCGGTCCGGCCCGGTGCCTCGGTGTCGGCGTGCAGCGACACCGTGGTGGCGGTCACCGGCAGCGCGGACAGTCGGTGCACCAGCCGACCCACCGGCTCCGTCGGCGAGCGCCGCAGCACGAAGGTGCTCTGGAGCAGCCCGCCGCACCGGACGCCCTGCCAGGTCTCCCGGGGCACACGGCCGTCGTGGTGCGCGAGCTCGGCGAGCATGCGCAGGGTCGCTGGTGCGCCGAGTGGACGCACGGGCAGGGGCCGGAGCCGTCGCACCACCCGGCGTACGGTGCCGGCGAGCGCCCGCCGCAGCGCCTCCTCGGGCCAGCCCGCCACCCGCACCGCGCGCACGGCCAGCACCGCGCGCTCCCCGCCGGCCAGCCGCCCGTCGGTGAGCTGTCGGTACGAGGCGGCCACCGGTCCGCCGCCGGCCGCGACCGCCGGTGCCGCCGTGACGGTGAGCAGGAGTTGCACGCGTACCGGCGGCATGTCGGCGGTACGGGCCGGCAGCAGCGCGGTGGGCGGCGGCAGCGAGCGGACGCCCGCACCGAGCAGGTCGGCGGCGTCGCCGACGTCGAGCAGGGCCACCAGGCCACCCGGGTCGTCGATGGCGGCGGCCGGGGATCCGGCCAACTCGACGGGTCGGACGACGGCATCCGGGTCGACCAGGTCGAGCAGGGTCGTCGGGTGGTGCACCCGTCGACGGCGGGCCAGATAGCCCGTTCCGAGTCGTACCCACTCGTGCAGCCACCGTCGGCGTACCCGACCCCAGGCGCCCACCAGCAGCGCGCCGGCCAGCAGGACGGCGGCGCTCGTCGGCAGCGTGCCCGGACCCGGTGCGGCGACGAGCAGCGCCGCCGCCACCTGCGTGGTGACGACCTGACCGACCGCCGGCCGGTACGCGCGCAGGCTCCACTGTGGTCTCTTCCGACCGCCGCCGGTGTCGGCTGGGGCGTCGACGATGCGGCGGGCGAGGGCGCCGGTTGGCGGCACTGCGGCCCGTCGGTCGATCACACCCCGCGACGTCATCGACGCCCATCGTAGTAGCCCGCCCGGCTGCCGCGTTGTCCACAGGGGAGCGCGGTGGGGTAGCAGAAACGCGATGGTGTCGCTACTGTCAGCGACGAGTTCTCGTTGGTCCGTCCCGCGTCGCGCACGCCCTCCGGCGGCGCGGGTGGTGTGTCCATGGGCCAGCCACGATCGAGAGACGAGGTGACGTCGGGGTGTCCTCCCAGACCCAGGCAGAGGCCGCGGTGATGCAACAGACCGCGGCGAAGTTCGAGCAGACGGACCAGTCGTTGCAGTCGATGCTCAGTGGACTGCTGGCCCAGCTGGCGATTCTCCAGCAGGCCTGGCGCGGGGCGGGCGGCCGGTCGTTCGAGCAGGTCAAACAGCAGTGGGCGCAGGATCAGGCGAACCTGCAGCGTGCCCTTCGGGAGACCGCAGGTGCGATCCGCACCGCCGGCGTGAAGTACGACGCGTCGGACGCCGAGGCGGCCGGCCGGGTGTCCGCCACCAACCGCGGCGGCATCCAACTGCCGCTCTAGACCACGACCCAGGGGGAAACTTCGGATGGAGAACGGTGTGCTGGTCGTCAACTTCGCCGCGCTGCAACAGGCCAGTGCGGACATCCAGCGGGCCTTGAACACGCTCGAATCGCAGCTCGGTCAGCTCGAGCAGGACGCCGCTCCGCTGGTCGCGAGCTGGTCCGGCGAGGCGCAGCAGGCGTACGAGCAGCGGCAGGCCCGGTGGCGCAACGCCTCGCAGGACCTCCAGACGATGCTGCGCGACATCAAGGTGGCGGTGGACGAGTCCGCGACCGACTATCTCGACACCGAGAAGCGCAACGCCGGCCTGTTCCAATGACGAAGGGCTGACGCCGGCCGCCTCGCACGCGGCGGTCGGCGTCAGCCATCGGCAGCCGTCGGTCGGGGCGGGCGGCTCAGCGTGGGTCAGCGGGGCGCCACCGTCGCCGGATACCCTGCGGCACGAGGACGGCGGCCACCACGATGACGGTCACCGCCAGCAGTCCGGCGGCGGTGAGCAGAGCGGCCCGTTCCCGCGCGGCGGCCCGCCGGGCCTGCTGTGCCACCAGCGCCGGGTCCGTCCGCTCCGCGTCCAGCCCGACCGCCGGTCGCGCGCGTGGCGTCGTGCCGTCCGCCTCGGTGACCGCCCGGTACGGATTGAGCACACCCGCACCGTAGCCCTCGCCCGGTGCCGGATCGGCGGTCGCGAGGATCCGCCGGGTCACCTCCGCAGCGCTCAGGTCGGGGCGGTACTGGCGGACCAGAGCGGCGGTAGCGGCCACGAAGGGTGCGGCGTAACTGGTGCCCTCGGCCCGCTGGTGGCCGCGTCCGGGCGCGGCGATCAGCACGTCGGTGCCGGGTGCGACCAGGTCGACATAGGGGCCGGCCTGGGAGAACCCGGCCCGTGTCCCGTCGGCACCGATCGCGCCGACCCCGATCGCCGGCTCGTACGCGGCGGGGTAGGGACGAGGGTCGCCCTCGCCGTGCAGGTTGCCGGCGGCGGCCACCACGACCACGTCCCGGGCCGCCGCGTAGGCGATCGCGGCACGGACCGCCGGCCGGTCGGCGTAGAGCACCACGGACAGGTTGATCACGTCGGCGCCGTTGTCGACCGCCCAGCGGATCGCCGTGGCGAACTCCTCCGGCGCGACCGTACGCCCCGCACCCCGGCCGTCCACGACCTGCTGTTCGCTGACCCGGACCGGCAGGATCCGGGCGTTCGGCGCCAGACCGTGGAAGGCGACGCCGTCGTGCGGGGCGGCAGCGATGATGCTGGCCACACCGGTGCCGTGGCCGACACAGTCCCGGGTGCCGTCGCCACCGGGGTCGAGCAGGTCGAGGCCGTCGAGCACCCGACCGGCGAGCTGCGGATGGCGGCGATCCACGCCCGAGTCGACCACCGCGACGGTCACCCCGGACCCGTCGGCCAGCGGCGACAGCCGCGCCGGGGCGTACCTCTCCTGCGGCCAGGGCGCGGTGACCACCGGCCGGGCCGGTGCCGGTGGCGCGGCGCACTCCGGCGCGGCGGCAACCGCCGGGAACCCGGCCGACGCGGGCCGTGCGGTCGCGGCGGATGCCGGTGTCGCGGGTCCGGCCAGCAGGGCGGCGGCCACCCCCGCGAGGAGCGGACGCGGGACGTTCCGGGACATCGACCGCCTCCGTATCGTGTCGACACCGGAACGGGATGTTAGCGCCCCTCGGCGAAGCGGGCGGACCGGCGACGGCCTGGCATTGTGATCTTGTGGACACCTTGTAGGTTGTAAGCGATACCTATGGCTGTGCCCGGGAGGAGGGGTGGCCGTGACCGACTGGGCGCCGGCCACCGAGGCCGAGGCGGCGATGCGGGACGCGCTGCGCGGCAACGACCAGCAGTTGTACTTCCGCATCCTGTCCCGGGTCGAGCTGTTGTTGCCGATCTCCGTCCAGCCCGTGCCAGGTCAGGTGCCGGCGGGGTGGGGCACCTGGACGACCGGTGGCCGCACGCACGTGTTGGCGTTCACCTCCGCCGAGGCGATGCGGTCCTGTCTCGGTGACCACGCCGGACCCAGCCGACGCTCCGGGTACGCCGAACTGGCCGCCGGTTGGCCCAACCACGAGTGGTGGCTGGCCGTCAATCCCGGCCTGCCGATCGAGGGCTACCTGCCGGCCTGGTACGTCTCCCAGTTGTCCCGGGGCGACGTCCGGCTGCCCGGGCGCACCGTCGGCGCACGAGCCCGGCTGGAACGGGTGGAGGCCCTGAACCGCGCGCGCGACGCCCGTACGCCGAGCACCCCGCCCGCCCCGGTCGGCACTCCACGGCCGTCCGGCACCGGTCCGGGGCGTCCGGCTCCGTCCTCGCCGCAACCGGTGGCCCCGGCGGCTTTCCAGTTGCCCGAGTCACCGGTGGCGGCTCCCGGGACGGTGGCCGGTCCGCATCACCAGCAGCCCGGGGGAGCGTCGCCGGGTCGGCCCGATCCCGGTTGGGGTGCCCCCGCCCCGGACCGCGCCGCCGGTCAGGAGACGCTGGGAAGCCGGCTCAGCGCCGTCGGCGGTGGCCGGGTGGAAGGGCAGGTCGGTCCGCCGCCGAGTCGGCCGATGCCGCCGCCCGACGAGGAGCCGACGGCCGCCGGTCCCGGCTGGCCGAGTACGCCGGCCCGCGCCGGCCCGCCGACCAACGGCCGGCCCGCCGACTCCGGCCAGGCACCTCGGAAGTCCTTCTTCGAGCCGGCGAACTCCCGCACCGGCCAGCGTGCCGACCGGCTGACCGACCGGGCGACCCCGCCGTCCCGACTGGCGGCCCGTGGTGCGCAGCCGTTCCCCCGGCGCGGAGCGGCCGGCGATCCGTCCGCCGAGGGGAAGACCCGCGCCTTCGACTTCACCGGTGCCGAGTCGGGCGCCCGTCCGGAGCCCGGTGGCGAGCCGACCCAGCAACTGCCGTCACCGGATGGTGCGGTGCAGGAGCCGACCCGGCCACTGCGGGTGTCCCCGCCGAACGGCTGGACGGCACCGGGTGGTCTCGCCGACGGCGGCGACCCCACCGAGGCGCTGCCTCCTCGCGGGCCGGCGGAGCCCACGGAGGAGTTGTCGGCCGCAGAACCGGTCTCCAGCCCGCCCGCGCCCCGCCGTGGCTTCACCCCGATCGTCATCGAGGGCACCATCATCGAGGCCCGCGACCTCAGCTCGGTCGACGACGCCCCGCCCCGCCCGCACGAGCCCGCCCCCTTCCCGAGCACCGAGCCGACAGTGCGCGTCCCCCCGGTCGAGGCCGAGCCGACGGTGCGCGTGCCGGTCCCCGAGGCGGAGCCCACGATGCGGGTCCCGGTGTCGGAGGCGGAGCCGACCGTACGGGTCCCGGTGCGGGAAGCCGAGCCGACCGCGCAGGTTCCGTTGGTGGAGGCCGAGCCGACCACGTGGGTGCCCACGGTCGGGGCCGAGCCGACCGCGCCGGTCCCGACGGTGGAGCCCGAGACGACGGCCTGGGTGCCGACGGTCGAGGCCGAGCCGACCGTCCAGGTGTCGTCCGACGAGCCCACCGCCCGGGTTCCGTCCACCGAGCCCGAGACGACGGCCTGGGTGCCGACGGTGGAGCCCGAGACGACGGCCTGGGTGCCCACGGTCGAGGCCGAACCGACGGTCGAAGTGCCGTCCGCCGAGGCGGAGCCGACCGCGCCGGTTCCCTTGGTGGAGGCCGAACCGACCGCCTGGGTGCCCACGGTGGCGGACCAGACCGGGTGGATCCCGACGATCGGATCCGAGCCGACCGCCGAGGTGCCGACCGCCGGGGCCGAGCCGACCGCTGAGGTCCCGTCGGCCGAGGCCGAGACGACGGCGTGGGTGCCGACGGTGGAGCCCGAGACGACGGCGTGGGTGCCGACGGTCGAGGCCGAGCCGACCGCTGAGGTGCCGTCCGTCGGGGCCGAGCCGACCGCCGAGGTCCTGTCGCCGGGTCCCGAGCCGACTGCCGAGGTCGCGTCGACCGGGTCCGAGGCGACGGCCGAGGTGCCGTCGGTCGAGGCCGAGCCGACTGCTGACGTCCCGCTGGTCGGGGCCGAGCAGCAGACCGTCCTGCTTCGGGGAACGACGCCGGAGTCGGCGATCGAGACCGAAGTGATCACTCCGCCGGTGTCGCCCACGTTGCCGCAGCCCGGGACGGACGGGTCGGGTGACGGGTCCGAGCCGACGGTGCAAAGTCCGGCGGCGGCCACCTCGGCCGCCGCACCGGAATCGGCATCCGCCGCCGCACCGACTGCCGCCGCGCCGCCGACCGTCGGTGCCGACTTCACGCCGGCCAACGACGTCGAGGTGAACCTGCTGGAGGCGGCGGAGGCCGGCAGCACCGACACGTTCCTGTCCACGCTGCTGCTGGCCCGGGTCCTCATGCCGGTGGCGGCCGACTGCGTCGCGGGCACCCGGCCGGGCGACCCGGGCTTCGTCTGGCCCACCGTGCAACTGGACGGCCAGACCTTCGTGGTGGCGTACACCTCGCCGCAGCGGCTGGCCGACCACACCGACCCGGCCGCCGCCGAGACGCTCCAGGTCCGCTTCGTCCAGCTGATCCGCTGCTGGCCGGACACGTCGTGGTCGTTCGCGGTCAATCCCGGTACGCCGGTGGGCGCCAAGCTGCCCGGTGAGCAGATCGTCGGGCTGGCCAACTGGGCCGCCGAACTGGGGCTCGGTGACGACCCGGAGCGGGAGACCGAGTCGACGGCCGAGCCGGCCGTGTCGTCCCGCAGCCCACGGGAGGCCGCACCGGTCGTCGACCCGGTGCGGCCGATCGTGATGCAGAAGGCGATCGCACCCAGCCAGCTCGGCTACTACCTGGAGCGTGGCTACGACCGGGTCTCCGGCTTCGTGCACCGGGCCGGTGAGCTGGCCCATCTCGACACCCCGGCGAAGCTGTACGGTGCGCTCGGCCTCAACCATCCCGAGTCGCCGTTCGCTGCCGACGCCGAGCAGATCTACGTGCTGAGGTGGCCGGCGTACCGGCCGAGTCTCTACCGGATCCCGTACGGCGGGCAGAACGAGGCCGCCATGCGGGCGATGGAGGGCTGGGTGATCGAGCGTTCCCCGTTCCGGGGCAACGGCTTCGCCCCCGGCGAGAGTTCCGACGTGGTGGCCGAGTTCAAGGTGGACAGTGTCCGGCTGCCGCACGGTGCCCAACTGCTGCGGATCGGCGCGGACGGCACCGAACGGCTGGTCGCCGTGCTCGACACCGACACGCTCGCCTGGCGTCAGGTCGGTGAGCGGTGATGCGCGACGGCTATGTGGCCCGTTGGCGTGGCCGGGAGTACCAGGCCAGCCCGGATGGCGGCGAGATCCGGCTCTACCGGCCGGAGGCCGCCGACGGTTTCGAGGAGGTCCGCTCCGGCCGCTACGTCCGGGTCGTCCCGACCGCCGAGGTCGAGGAGTTGGCGTACGTCCGGACGACCTGCACCTGGCAGGGACAGCCGTTCATCGTGCTCGCCGTGCACGACGGGTGGCTGCGGGTCGAGTACACGGGCGGTCGGTGGCCGGTCGCCCAGGCCATGCGGCTGGAAGCCTTCGACTTCGGTGTCTACCAGGGCTGGGCGCCGGTCGGTGAGGTCACCGACGTCCGCGAACAGCGGATCTGAGCAGCGGTCAGGACTTCGTCCAGCGCAGGATCTCGCCCAGCACCAGCTCCGGCGTCTCCAGGTGCGGGAAGTGCCCGACGTCGTCCAGCAGCCGCCACTCGTACGCCGCGCTGACGTAACGCCCCGACCCCTGCGCGGTACGCGGCAACGCGGCGACGTCCAGCGCGCCGTGCAGTTGCAGGGTGGGCGTGACCAGGGGGCGCTGCATCAGCTTGACGAACCGGTACCCGTGCAGTCGCAGCACGGACCGGAACGCCCACCGGTAACCCTCCAGGGCGCAGAACGCGGCCTGTGGGATGCGCATCGCCTCCCGGTAGCGCTGGGCGTACCCGGCGAACTCCGGGCCGCCCACCCAACGGGGCCCGCCCCAGCGGCGCAGGATCACCTCCACGGCCCGAGCGTCGTCCCGAGTGAGGACGTGCTCGTAGCGCGGGAGCTGGAACCTCAGTGCGGGCGTGGAGGCGGCGAACTGGCCACGCGGATCGGCGAAGATCGCGGCGCGCAGCCGTAGCGGGTGCGGTGCGCCGAGCACCACCAGCCGGCGGACCAGGTTGGGGTGGAACGAGGCCACCGTCCAGGCGATCATCCCGCCGGCACCGGCGCCGACCACGGTCGCCGAGCGTTCGCCGAGCGCGCGGATCAGACCGGCCACGTCGGCCGCGAGGGTGTAGCCGTCGTACCCCCGGGGTGGTTTGTCGCTGGCGCCGTAGCCGCGCAGGTCGACGGCGACGGCGCGGAAACCGGCGTCGGCGACCGCCGGCAGCATCTGCTGCCAGGCCCACCAGTGCTCGGGAAAGCCGTGCAGGAAGAGCACCATCGGACCGGTGCCCGCCTCCACGACGTGGAACCGGCTGCCGTTGGCGCCGACGAACCGGTGCGTCCACGGCCCCTCGGTGAGGACGCAGGATTCGTCGATGGCGTCGCCACGCTGCTCGGTCATGACCGACAGCCTATGACCCCGCCGCCGCCGGCCCGGGCGGGCCGACCGGACCACCGGCCCGGCAGGGGCGACGCCCCGGGCAGATGACCTGCCCGGGGCGTCGTCGTGTCAGGTCGGCGGCTCAGGAGAACCGGACCTTGGTGTAGATGCCGTCCTGCTCCAGCACCCTGATCTTGGTGCCGGTGGCCGGGAGCTTGACGCCGTGGTTGGGCAGCTCCGGGAACCAGTACTGCTTGGTGTCGTCGAACAGCGGCTGCGCGGCCTGCCCCCGGATGTACTGGGGCTGGCTGTTGAGGTGCAGCGTGAACGAGTCCGCCTTCTTGAGGCTGAACGGCGCGTCGTACACCTGGATCCGGGCCCGCCAGGGCTGACCGGTCAGGTTGTAGATCGGCCGGGGCCGGGAGTCGATGATCAGGTTCCGGCCCTCGCCCGGGTGCGCGAACGTGTCGTTGTCCGACCACCGGGTGTTCCAGTACGAGATCAGCAGGCCTTCCTGGTACGCGTAGTGGTCCACGAAGTCCGGCTTGGTGTTGGCGTACCCGAAGAAGTACGGGCCGGTCTTGAGGTACTTGTCGTACGAGATGTACTGCCGCGTACCGGCGATGTAGTAGTTCGGGAAGCTGCGGGTGTAGGTCTCCTCGACGACCTCGAACCCGCCGGCCAGCGTCCAGCCGGTGGCACCGTCCTCGGCGCCGTCGACGAAGACCGTCTGCCCGTCGGCGGTCAGCGTGATCGCGTCACCGAAGAACCCGCCCTCGGCGACCGCGCCGTCCGTCTGGTAGCGCAGGCGGAAGCCGACGCCGTTGCCGGCCACCGAGTCCAGCGGGACCTGGACGTCCACCCACTCGTCGTCGGTGCTGCCGTCCAGCGCGTACCGACCGGGGGAGATCTCCTTGAACGGCCGACCGTCGGCGGTGCCGGGCTGCGGCGTCCAGGTCTGCCCGCCGTCGGTCGAGGTCTCGAAGAACAGGTAGTCGTAGTCCGCCTCGATGCTGTAGCGGCCCTTCAGCGAGACGCTCGCCGACGACGCTCCGCTCAGGTCGAACGTCCTGGTCAGGGTGCTGTTCAGGTCGTCGGCGTTGCCGGAGAAGAACTGCTTGTCGCCCTCGAACGGCGCACCGTTCTCGAACGTGTACTCCCGTTCGGGCAGCACCACCACGGCGGCCTGGGCCTCCTTGGTGTTGTATTCCTGCGGGCCGAGCACCAGCGTGCGCTTCTGCCCGGCCACGATCACCTCGTAGTCGAGCCAGCCGAGCTGGAGCTTGTTCCACGCACCGAGGTCACCGCCGCGCTCGCCGATGCCGCCGTCGTTCTTGGCGCCGAGGCGGCTCTGGGCCATCAGGGTCCAGTGCTCGTTGTTGTTGTCGCCACCGCTGATGACGTTGTAGTCGTCCGGCAGGCCGAGGTCGTGGGCGTACTCGTGGTAGAAGACGCTGCGACCGCCGTTCTCCGGCTGGATCGTGTAGTCACCGATCCAGATTCCGGTGTCGCCGATCTGGGTGCCGCCGGCCGGGAAGTTCGGCGGGCCGGTGCGTCCCTGGTCGGAGGCGTACGCGTACCAGCGGTGGCTCCAGATCGCGTCCTCGCCGTAGATCGGGTCGCCGTCGGCCATGTCGCCACCGGCGTGCACGATCTGGAAGTGGTCGATGTAGCCGTCCGGCTCGTTGAAGTCGCCGTCACCGTCGTGGTCGTACCGGTCCCACTGGTCCATCGCCCGCACGTCGGCGGCGATCTCCGCGTCGGTCCGTCCGGCCGCCTTCTGGTCGGCGACCCACTTGTTGGCGGCGTCGCGCACCAGCGCCCAGACGTTGTTGCAGACGATCCCGTCGCACGGGTAGCCGCTTGAGCGCCCGTACCGGGCCTGGTTGTAGTTGACCTTCACCCAGTCGGTGACCACACCGTCGACGCTGTAGCGCCCGGAGGACTGGGCCTCGTAGTACTGCTTCACCGACTCGTCGCCGGGGCCGGTGCCGAAGTACAGCTTCCGGAAGTGGTCGGCGTCGTAGTCCGGCTGCCAGACGGTGGAGTTGTCCACCCGGCGGTCCGGCTCCGGGATCTCGTTGTGCATCGGTCCGTCGAACCGTACCGGGCCGGGGGTGTCGGGGTCGGTGTCCTGGTCGGGGTAGTCCGGGTGTCGCTCGTTGCCGAACTCGGCGAGGATCACGAAGATCCGGTCGGTCTTCTCCCGCGACAGTTCGACGTACTGCTTCTCGGTCGGGCCCTTGCCGCCCTTGGTGGTCTTGGCGTTGCGGCCGGCCTTGCCACCCTTGGTGGCCCGCTCACCGACCTTGACCACCGTGCTGCCGTTGATCCGCTCCGCCTCGGCCCGACCCGAGAGAACCTCGCTCAGACCCTGCTCGCGCAGGGCACGGCGCTTGTCCTCCAGCGGGTTCGGCAGGTCGTGTTCGGCGTGGGCGGGCTCCGCGATCGACTGGGCCGACGGCGCCGTGGCAGGCGCGGCGGCGGCGGAAGCGCCGACCGTCAACCCTGTCGCGGTCAGCGAGAGCCCGAGCAGACCCACTGCGACTTTCCGCACGTGGTACCTCCGGATTGAGGGAACCGGCCCGTCGGGGGTTGTGGACCGGTGAAATAGGCCCCTACGGATGGGGCCACTGGTGAACATAGGCACTCGTGGGGCTACAGGGGAAGGGGTATGCGTCGATTTTGTGGCAGCGAGTTGTTGGCAGGCGTTTTCACTGTCACAGCCCTCGGTGGCGGTCACCGGACGTCCGCGCAGGTCCGGACAGACATCGACGGGTGGCGGTCCGCGTCGGACCGCCACCCGTCGAGTGGTACGCCTATCCGTCAGTCCTCGTCGGACTTGCCCCCGCCCATGCCGGAGGCGATCAGGTCCATCACCGACGAGTCCTGCAACGTGGTGACGTCGCCCAGCGACCTGTTCTCCGCCACGTCCCGCAGCAGCCGGCGCATGATCTTGCCGGAACGGGTCTTCGGCAGTTCCGGCACCAACAGGATCTGGCGCGGCTTGGCGATCGGGCCGAGCGTCTTGGCCACGTGGGTGCGCAGGTCGGCGATGAGCTGCTCACCGGCCTCACCGGCGGTGTCGACGCTGCCGCGCGGGATCGCGAACGCCACGATCGCCTGACCGGTCGTCGGGTCGGTGGCACCGACCACCGCCGCCTCCGCCACCGACGGGTGCGACACCAGCGCCGACTCCACCTCGGTGGTGGAGATGTTGTGCCCGGAGACCAGCATGACGTCGTCGACCCGGCCGAGCAGCCAGAGGTGCCCGTCGTCGTCCTTCTTCGCCCCGTCACCGGCGAAGTAGACCCACGGGTCGTCGGCCTTGCCGCTCACCCCCGCGCCGAACCGGGACCAGTACGTCTCGATGAACCGGTTGTCGTCGCCCCAGATGGTGCGCAGCATCGACGGCCACGGCTCCCGCAGCACCAGGTACCCGCCGCCGCCGTTCGGCACCGACTGGCCCTGGTCGTCCACCACGTCGGCGCTGACACCCGGCAGCGGCGTCATCGCCGAACCCGGCTTCGCGGCGGTCACCCCGGGCAACGGCGAGATCATCATGGCGCCGGTCTCGGTCTGCCACCAGGTGTCCACGATCGGCAGTTCGCCCCGCCCGACGTGCTGCCTGTACCACATCCAGGCCTCGGGGTTGATCGGTTCGCCGACGCTGCCGAGCAGGCGGAGCGTGGAGAGGCTGTACTCCGCGGGGATCTCGTCGCCCCACTTCATCATGGTGCGGATCAACGTCGGTGCCGTGTAGAGGATCGTCACGCCGTACTTGTCGACGATCTCCCAGAAGCGGCCCTTGTGCGGGGTGTCCGGGGTGCCCTCGTACATGACCTGGCTGACACCGTTGGAGAGCGGGCCGTACACGATGTAGGAGTGGCCGGTCACCCAGCCGATGTCCGCCGTGCACCAGTAGACGTCGCTCTCCGGCTTCAGGTCGAAGACCGCGTGCGAGGTGTACGAGGTCTGCGTCAGGTACCCGCCGGTGGTGTGCAGGATGCCCTTCGGACGGGCCGTGGTGCCGCTGGTGTACAGGATGAACAGCGGGTGCTCGGCGTCGAACGGCTGCGCGGCGTGCTCGGTCGACGCCTGCTCCACCGTCTCGTGCCACCAGTGGTCCCGCTCCGACCAGCCGACCTGCTCGCCGGTACGCCGTACCACCAGCACGTGCTCCACCGACGGGCAGTTCGCCACCGCGTCGTCCACGGTCGGCTTGAGCGCCGACGGCTTGCCCCGGCGGTAACCGCCGTCCGCGGTGATCACGACCTTGGCGGTGGCGTCCTGGATCCGGTTGGTCAGCGACTCGGCGGAGAAGCCGCCGAAGACCACGCTGTGCGTCGCGCCGATCCGGGCGCAGGCCAGCATCGCGACCGCCGCCTCCGGGATCATCGGCAGATAGATCGCCACCCGGTCACCGGCGACCACCCCGAGGTCGGTGAGGGCGTTCGCCGCCTGGCACGTCATCCGGTGCAGGTCGGCGTAGGTGATGGTCCGGGTGTCGCCCGGCTCGCCCTCCCAGTGGATCGCCACCTTGTCGCCCCGACCCGCCTCGACGTGCCGGTCCAGACAGTTGTACGCCACGTTGAGCTGCCCACCCACGAACCACTTCGCGAACGGCGGGGTCGACCAGTCCAACACCTGGTCCCACTGCTTCGCCCAGGTGAGCCGCCCGGCTTGGCGCTCCCAGAAGGCCAGCCGGTCGTTCTCGGCCTCGACGTACGCGTCCGCGGTGACGTTGGCGGCGGCGGCGAGTTCGGCCGGCGGCGGGAACTGGCGCGTCTCGTTCAGCAGATTGGCCAATGCCTCGCTCATGCGGTGGCTCCTCGTCGCTCGGGGTGACCTGCGTCTCTTCCGGGCAGGTTAGCCGGGGCGGACGCGCCAGGCGACCGATCTCGTCCGCCCTCGTCGCCCAACGGCCCCTCCCACGCGCCGAGATGTAAGGAAGGGCACCTTATTAACGCCTCGTGCATAGGAAGGGTCCCTTCCTAACACCTGCGGCACCCCACCGCCGCCGACTCGTGCTCGGCGCGGACGGCCGGGTCGATAGCGTGACGGGGTGACCGCCGACCCGCTCGCGCCCCTGCTCGACCTCGCCGACGTCGCCGACGCCGTCGCGCGCGCCCGCGCCCGCTTCGACCAGGCACTCGGCCACCGCGCGCTGCGCCGACACGGCGGCCAGGTCGTGGCCGAGGTCGGCCTGCGGTCCGCGGTGGCCAGCGCCGGCCTGGAAGGCCGGCCCCACGACCGTGAGGCGGTACGCGCCGGCACCGTCACCGAACCGGTCCTCCAGGGTGCCCTGCGCGTCGCCGGTGCGCTCCCCGGGCTGATCGACCTCTGGCCCCGTGCACCCCGACAGGCCCTCGCGAAGCTGCACGTACTCGCCGCCCGCGACATCGTCGACCAGCCCGACCTGGGCCGCCCGGTCGACGACCCGGTGGTGGCCGCCCGCCTCGACGCCCTGGCCGGGCTGGTGGCCGGCGGCACCAGGGTCACCCCGCTGGTGCTCGCCGCCGTGGTGCACGGGGAACTGCTGAACCTGCGCCCCTTCGCCGGCCCCTCCGGCGTGGTGGCCCGGGGCGCGGCCCGGCTGGTGCTGCTCGCCAGCGGCGTCGACCCACGCGGCCTGCTGCCGGTCGACGTCGGGCACCGGGAACGCGAGCCGGAGTACGTCGGCGCGGCCGGAGCCTTCGCCACCGGGACACCCGACGGGCTCCGGTCGTGGCTACGCCACTACATGTCCGCCGTCGAGGTGGGCGCCGACCAGCTCACCGCCATCGGCGACGAGGTGCTGGCCGCCGCCTGACGAGTCGGTCTCCAGCCGGACCGGTGCGGCAGTCTGCCCGCGATGATCGGCCGTCTCGCTGATCCCGGTCAGGCTGCCCACCCGCGATGTCGGCGACCTCGCCGACACCGGTGAGGCCACCTGCCCGCGATGATCGGCCGCCCCGCTGGCACTGGCCAGGCCGCCTGCCCGGCGGCGAGCGGGATCAGGCCGCTGCGTGACGCGGACTGCGGGTGGAGATCAGGCCGAGCTGCCGGCGCGGGTCCGGCGGTGCCGGCCGTACCAGGCGATGCCGATCGCCACCCCGACACCCACGCCAAGCGCGGCCGCCGCCACCGGGACGCCCGGCCGCTCCCGCAGCCGCCGACCCAGCGGGATCGGGTGCCGGAACTCCAGCACCGGCCAGGCGTTCTCCACCGCGAGCTTGCGCAACTGCCGGTCCGGGTTGACCACGCTGGGATGACCCACGCACTCCAACAACGGCCGATCGGTGTACGAGTCGGAGTACGCGAACGAGTCGGCCAGGTCGTACCCGCGCGCCTCGGCCAACTCGCTGACCGCCTCGACCTTGCTCGGACCGGCCGCATAGAACTCGACCTCGCCGCTGTACCGCCCGTCCACCACACCCATCCGGGTGGCGATCACGTCGGTGACCCCGAGCAGCGCGCCGATCGGGCGGACCATCTCCTCGCCGGAGGCGGAGACCAGCACCACGTCCCGCCCCGCCGCCTGGTGCTCCTCGATGAGGGCGGCGGCCTCGGCGTACACGTAGGGGTTGATCAGCTCGTGCAGTGTCTCGGCGACGAGCTGGCGGACCTGCTCCACCTGCCACCCCTTGCACAGTGTGGCGAGGTAGTCCCTGGTTCTGGCCATGGTCTGCTCGTCGGTGCCGCCCAGCCGGAACATCAGCTGCGCGTACGCCGACTTGACGACGTCACGCCGAGTGATCAGCCCGTCCCGGTAGAACGGCCGACCGAACGCCAGGGCGCTCGACTTGGCGATGACGGTCTTGTCCAGATCGAAGAAAGCGGCACTTCGGCCCACGGCGCGAAAGTCTAGCCCGATGGTCTATCGTCGGCGGATGCCCGGGGGCCAAGGACCGTGCGGACCTGCGGGTCGACCTCCCCGCCGCTTGCGAAGGGTGACTGCAGTCACACTCTGCGAAAAGGAATCTGCGGGGAGTGGAGGCTACACCACTCGACGTACACAGGTCCGCTCAGGCAGACTTGTTCGTAGCACGAGTATTCACATCTCGTACAACCGGCAGACTCTCGGCGGTTGCACCCCCCGTGACCGCTGAGCGGGTTCGGCTCGACCCCCCCGGAGCCGAACCTCCGACGACCCCCGTCTCCCCCCGACGGGGGTCGTCCCTTTCGCGTGGGAACGCTCCGCCCCAGGTCACAGGTCGTCTCCGATCTCGTCATCGGCCTCGTCCGGCGCGGTTTCTCCCGTCGGAGGCAGCAGAGAGGCAGCAGGGTCGTCGAAGGCCGCCAGGACCCGGGCGGCGTAGTCGTCCGGCGTGTGGGTGTAGCGGTTGAGCGTGGTCGACGCCTGCTCGTGGCCCATGACCCGCTGCACGAGGTTGATCGGCACGCCGTCGGTGACCAGCCAGGTGGCGTAGGCGTGCCGCAGATCGTGGAACCGCATCCCGCCAGCAGCCTTGGCCGCGACGCAGGCGACGGCTTCCCGCTCGGTGGTGAACTCGGCCGACCACTCGACGCCTTCCCGATCGGGCCAGACTGCCCGGTACCGATGCGGGCCGGTGTCGACGACCTGGCCGAGCAGGCCGGCGCGGACCAGCGAGGGTAGCCAGACACGACGGCGGAAGTTCGACCGGCGCAACGGTCGGCCGACCCGGTCCCGGAAGACCAGCGTGCGCGGGTCCGGGTTGTCGGCGGCGGTGTGCAACTGACGCAGCGCGTCGACGAGGAAGCCGGGCAGCGGCACGGTCCGCACTCCGGCGCGACTCTTCGGGTACGGGCGCAGCACGATCCCGCCGTGCGTCTCCTCGGCGACCTGGACGATGCGCAGCGATGCCCGGTCGAGGTCTACTGACGACCAGCTGAGCCCGGCGCACTCGCCCCAGCGGAGCCCGGCCCCGGCGGCGGTGCAGACGATGGCCCGGTGACGGGGTGGGACGGCCGGCAGCAGCTTGCCGAAGAAGTTCTCGCGGCTGATCGTGATCGGCTTGACGTCCCGTGTCCGGTCCCGGGGCAGCTTGACGCCCTCGGCGGGATTGACCGCGATCAGCCGCGCCTGCACAGCGGTTCGCAGGATCATCGACAGCAGTTGGTAGCACTTGCCCACGGTGGCGGGAGCGAGGTCGCGGCCGAGCCCGGTCACCCACTCCTGCACCGACATGAAGTCGACCCTCCCGAGCGGCCAGTCACCCCACTTGGGCAGGACATGAGCCCGGAGCAGGGACATGGTCCGTTCCGTGGTGCGCGCTTCGACCGAGCGGGTGGCGAGCCACTGCTGAGCGAAGTCACCGACGCGGGTGCGGCCGGCGTGCGGGTTGACGTAGGTGCCCCGATTGAGGCTGCCTTCCATCTCCACCAGGTAGGCACTGGCCTCCCGCTTCGTGCGGAAACTCTTCGACTTCTGCTGGCCGGCGGGGTCACGCCAGCAGGCGCGGAAGGTACCGGCCGGAGTCTTGCGGACGAAGCCCATCAACGCCCCCGACCGTGCTCGGTGCCGGTGGCGCCGGGTTGCTCGGTGACGCCGTCCAGCCAGGCATGGAACCGGGTACGGGGAATCAGCCAGCGGCCCCCGAGGCGGGTCGCCGGGATGGTGCCGGCGCGGACGAGGGCGTACGTGCTGCCGAGCGAGATGCCCAGCAGCTTGGCGACTTCCCGAACGGTGTAGGTGACCGGCGCGACGACGACCGTCCCGGAACGAGGGACGAGCCGAACGACGGGAGCCGGGCGGGCGGTGGTGCTCATGACGAGTGACCTCCTCAGGTCTGCCGGGTCAGGCGACAGCCGGCACAGCGCCGGCCGGGGTGGTGCCGAGTTCGTGGGCGAGTTCTTCGCGGCCGGCGGCTTGTCGCTCTCTGGCCATGGCGGCGTCGGTGTTGGCGAGGAGCGCGTCACCGGTGGTGTGCCAACCGGCACCGGCGAAGGTGAGGGTGCCGACGATCAGGGTGGTGTCGTCGTCGACGAGCAGGCCGCCGACGGCCGGGTGCCCGTATTCCTCGCGCTGCCGGTGGGCACGGCGGGTGTCGCGCAGGAGTTGGAAGGTGACGGAGTACCGCCGGGCCTTGGTGAGGAAGTGGCCGCCGAAGCCGAGCATGTGCGCCCACCGGCGCAGTCGGGCGTACGGGTTGGCGGTGGCCGGTTTCGTCGATTCGGTGTCAAGGGCGGATTGACGTCGGGCGACGCAGACCGGGCAGGCGGCGTAGCGGGTGTGGGTGCCGCAGTCGGGGCACTCCCAGCGCGGGACGAAGCCGGGGCGGGGCCGGCGGTCGCGTGGCCGTTGGGACAGCGGAATGGGGGTGCCGGTGGGTCGGCCGAGTCGCCAGCAGGCGTCGATGAGGCGGGCGGTGTGGTCGCCGTCGGGGTCGGCGTGGTCCCCGATGGTGTCGGCGGTGAGGCGGGTGGAGCGGTGCCCGGTTACCTCGGTGCTCTTGGTGGCGTACTTGGCAAGGTAACCGGCGACCATGCTGTCGGTGACCTCACCGTGGCCGGTGAGGGTGATGGGCCGGATGTCGAGCTGCTCGCCCCAACCGATCGGCCAGCCGGCGTGCTGGTCGGGGTGGTCGGGGGTGGTGAAGGCGACCTGGGCGGCGGCGTGCCGGAGCGCGTCGACGAGGTCGTCAACGGTGAACGCGTCCGGCGGTGGGACGACGGCGGCCGGGTCGCCGGGGTCGACGCCGTCCAGGCGAACGAGGGCGTGGAAGTGGACCGCGCCGCGTGCTTGGAACTCTGCCGCTTTGCCGTGCGACAGCCGAACCGGTGGGACCGTCCGGATGTTGCCTGAGGCGGTGGTGACCTGGACGCGCGGGATGCCGCGGCGACGGGCGAGCTTGGCCAGGTGCCGTTCCGCGGCTTGTTTGGTGCGGTGCCACAACTCGCCGGAGAACAGGTTCCAGACGACCTGGTGGTCATGGTCGTAGCAGTCCAGGCACAGCGGCTGACCGAGCGCGGCGTCACCGGGCTCGTGTCGTGCCCAGCAGACGGCGGGGCGGCCGTGTGGGCAGTGGCCGGCGGTGGGGTCGTCGGCGCGGCGAGCGTGGCAGGGGTCGGGGCGGCAGTCGCAGCGCTTGCGGTCCCGACAGGTGTGCTTGCGGACCGCGCGGACGTGGACCGGCCCGAAGGACGGGGCGGTGAAGGTGGGGAACACGGCCGGGTGTTGGGTGACGGTGTCGGGGACGCCCTTGCCGCCGATGAGGCCGGCGCGTAGGAGCTGGTACGCGTCGCGTTGGTAGGTGTGGGCGCAGGACGGGCAGACGGCGGCTCGCCGGTTGCCGCAGGCGGTGTAGATGACCGCGTCGGGCAGACCGTCGGTGTGCCGCTGCTCGATGACGCGCCCGGTGCCAGGCTCGACCGTGAGAAGCTGGCCGGCGAGCCGGATCGGTCGGGTACAGCCACCGGCGGCGCGGACATGTTCGATCCAGCCGAAGTAGTCCGGTCGGGTGGCGCGGGCGAAGGCAGCCCCGGCGGCGGTGTAGTCGTAGACGATGGTGTCGGCGTTCGAGCCCACCCCCCGGGCCGAAGCGCGGGGAGTGAGGTCCAGCGTCGAGGCCATCAGACCGCGATCCCGTTCGGGGTGCGGGTGGTGATGGTGCGTTCGGTGACGATGACCCGGCAGGCGCCGCACTGGCGCTTGGCCGGCTCGTGCCGACGGCACGGGAGCAGGACGGTCTGTCCACCGCAGCGGACGGTGACCGGAGCCCGGCAGGGGCCGCCGGGAATGACGTCGACGATGGTGCGCCGGATGTCGTACGGGTGCCCCTCCGGGTGGACGGGGCAGGTGTGGACGACCTGTTCGATGTCGACGAGGTAGATGGTCATCGGGCACCACCGCTCAGGGTGGTCAGGAGCTGCCCGGCGGTGGCCGGGGCGATGTCGAGCCGGTCGGCCAGTTCGGCGGCAGTGATGGGTGACCCGGTGTTCTGCTCGTGCTGTGCTGCGGCGAACCTGGCCATGGGCAGGAGGTGGGTCGGCACCTCGACCGGCTCCGGGATGGTGGGCTGGATGGCCGGACGGGGTTGCGGGTCGGTGGCGATGGCGGCCGGCGGTGCCGGTTCGGTGGTGACCTGCTCGGCAACCTGAGCCCGGATCGGTTCGGCCGGTTCGACAACCGGCGTGGTCGGGTTGTCGCCCTTGGCGGGCGCGAGGACGAGTTTCACCAGAGCCATGAAGGCCAGTGCCGGTACGGCCGAGAGCAGCCAGCCGGAGATGCCCGGCTTGGCGACCGCGAGTTGTGCGGCCAGGGAAAGGCCGGCGGCGGCGATGAGCAGGAACAGCGGGTAGCCGATGGGAGCACCGACCCGGCGTCGACGCCGAATGGTCAGCAGGCAGGCGATGGGGACGAGTTCGGAGATGACGGCGTTGGCCCAGCCGAACCACTCGCCCGTTCCCGCCGGGGAGTTGTCGAGGGTCCAGTCCTTGACGTGGGTGAACGAGGCGGCACCGGCGAATCCGGCGACGGTGAGCAGGATGAGGACCAGGACGACACCTTCGATTCGGGTGCCGGTGGTGGGCTGACGGTTCATCGCACACCGCCCATGTAGGCCATGGCGATGCCGATGAGCAGGATGACGGCGAAGGTGATCAGGACACCCATCAGTGACCTCCGTGGCAGTCGAGGCAGCAGCCGTAGCGGTGCGGGATGTAGTAGGGCCGGACCAGGCCGCAGACGGCGCAGGTACGGCGGGCGCGCAGCGCCTTGCCGATGGCCTCCCGCTGGGCGGGGGTGGCGGTGCGCTTGGGCTTGGCCAGGTCGAGGCGGTAGAGGTAGGCGACGCGCTTCCCGCGCCGCCAGAAGATCTGGGCGACGGGGTCATGCCCGCCGGGACGCAGACCGGCAGCCCGAAGCTGCCGCAGGGTGGCGAGCCCGCTGGGTGCCATCCGGTACGGGTAGGTGGGAAAGCCGAAGCGGGTGCCGGTCGGGTCGTAGAAGTTGGTCACGACCGGTCTCCCCAGCGTTGCTGGGCGGCTTGGCGCGAGATGCCGAGGCGTTGACCGATTTCGGCCCAGGAGTAGCCGAAGGCGCGGAGTCCGACGACGGCGTCGGTGATTGCCTCGTCGATGACGGCGGAGAGGGCGACCAGATCGCGAAGGGCTTCGACGTCACCGGTGGCGACGCGGCGACCGTGGGCGCGGATGATGCGACGTGCGAAGGCCGCGAATTCGTCGTTCTCGACGATGTCCCGGCGCTTCTGTCGCGGGACGTTGGACGTCAAGGTGGGCTTGACGGTGGGCATCAGTTCTCGCCCCCGTCGGAGTGGAGGGAGTCCCAGTCGTCGGCGGCGGACTCAAGGGCCGTGATGACCTGCTCGGCAGTACGGCCGGGGTCGTCGTTCCAGGAATAGGGGGAGGTGTGTTCGTCGATGAGGAAGCCGTCGTCGTCGACGGCGCAGATGGGCTCGTAGTCGTCGAGGTGGGTGGTGAAGACACCCACGGCGGTGCGGAACGCGACCTGGGTGCCGAAGTCGAGGCTGTAGAAGTGGTCGACGCGGTGGCCGGCGACGGCCATGCCGATCGCTCCGACAGCGCAGGCCGGCGGCGTAGGGCAGCCGGCGGGCGCGGTGGTGGGGTAGTAGGTGCCCTGGTGCCAGCCGTGCCGGCGCAGGTAGAGGGCAGCCATCCGGAGCAGGTCAGCAGGAGTGACCGTTCCGGTGGTAGGTGGGTTCTGGGTAGCCTTCATGGCAGCCACGTCCTTTCAGGAGGGCTTGGTGGGAGGTCGGCGGAACCGGTCTGCTTTCCAGGGCTTGAGCCGGTTCCGTCGGCCGATTAGCTGGCGCGCAGCCGCAGGTAGCGGCGGAATCGGGTGGGGTCGCCGGGCACCTGTACGGGTGCCGAGGCGAAGACGAGGAGTCCACGATCGGTGGCCAGCGCCATGAGCGTGGCGAGTTCCTCGGGCGTACCGACGACGTGCCGGTCGACGTACTGGGTGGTCGGTGCCGGGGTACGACGGGTGCGGATGAGCTCTCGCAGGGTCATGCGGCGGTTCCCCAATCGAGTCGAGATCCGGTCGGTGCGGACGGGCGGGTGGGACGACGGGTCCAGGCGGCGTAGTCGGCGATGCCGGCGATCTGGGCGTCGGTCAGGTAGGCGACCTTGATGCGGCGCGGGATGCCGCCCTCGGCGATCAGGTACGCCGCGCCCTGGTTGGTCGGGGCGATGTCGGTGGCGGAGTAGCCCTGCTCGGCCCAGCCGTGACCGAGGACGATGTTCGAGCTGTTGGGGGTGGTGCAGCGGAACGCGGCGCGGTAGCCGAACAGGTCCCGCAGGCTGGTGGGGATGATGTCGAACGACGGTCGCTGGGTGGCGGCGACGACGGGGATGCCGGCGGCTCGACCCCGGGCGACCAGGTCCCGCAGGAGGGCGACGAACTCTTCCTGTTCCTGCTTGCCGCCGATGGTGGCGGAGTAGAAGGCGATCTCGTCGACCAGGACGGTGATGACGGAGAGCCCGTCGAGCGCGGTGACCTTGCGACGCCCGTGGGCGCGCAGCCAGGCGTACCGGTTGTTCATCACCTGCTGTAGGCGTCGGAGGACGTCGAGCGCGGCGGTGATGTCAGGGCCGATGAAGGCGTCGGCGCAGTCCTCCCACTGCCCGAGTTCGACGAGCTTGCCGTCGAGCAGGACGAGGCGGGAGTCAGCCGAGAGAGCGGCATGGGCCGCGATGGTGTTGAGTAGGCCGGACTTTCCTCCGCCGGGTTCACCGCCGGCGAGGAGGTTGCGGTAGGCCAGAGTGATGTAGACGGGCTGGCCGAACTCGTCGATGCCGACGAAGATCGGGTCGAACATCGACAGGCCAGGCCCCACCGGAATACCGGCGGTCGGGGCGGATGCCGTAGCCATGGGTGCCCTCCTTGGGCGTTGATGGGCGCGGGAAGCCACACGAAGGAGCCCGAGGGCTCCCCGCGTCCGGGATGGGTTGCGGGGTCAGATCCAGTCGGAGACGTCGTCGGCGTCCGACGACGGCGCAGGGGCCGGCTTGCTGCCGTTGGCCGACGTGGCGGCCGACTTTTTGGGTTGGATGGGCAGGGTGACCGTGGGTGCCTGGACGTCGGGCAGGTCCAGGGCGGTGGGGATGACCGGCGTCGGTCGGTCGGTGGCCGGAGCGTCGGGAGTGATGACGTCGGCCAGCGGGGACGTGACGGTTGCGGTGAGCACCTCACGGCGCTTGACGTCGAACCGCAGGTACGCGGCGTTTCCGTCGGAGGCGCGCTCGACCAGGACGGACGAGGCGTGGCAGGTGACGGCGATCTTGTCGAGGCGGCCTTCCAGGTCCGCCAGGGACAGGCCGGGCCGCAGGTAGACCCAGACCCGTTCGCCGACCGGGGTCGGCTTGGCCCAGAGGATCAGCGGGAGTGACCCCGACTGGTTGGCGATGATGAACTGTGCGAAGCAGACCCGCAGCCGGTGGCGTACGGCAAGGCACCACACCCAGGCGACGACCTGGCGTCGAACGGTGGGAACGGCGGCCGGAACGCCGAGGACGACCGCGACGACGGCCAGGGTGACGATGGTCGGGGTGTGGGTGGCGAGCTGCACCCACGCCGTCAGCAGAGCGACGGCAAGGACGATTTCGGGGGTCCACCACCACAGCAGCCGCAGGACCGGCCAGATGCGGACCAGGAGCCAGGCCAGCGCGCCGCACGGGACGCCGATGGCCGCGCCGATGAACAGCGCGATGATGGGGTGTACGTAGGAAGCGGCCACCACGGCACCGAGTACGCCGATGATGACCGCAGCGAGGATGAACGCCATTCGGGCGTTCCGAGCCGAGGACCGGTGAACCTTCGCCTCGATTACTGTCACGGTTCCGGTTGACTTCCGGCCGAACGAGCGGCGAGGGCTAGACTTGGACACGACACGTCCTCCCAAGCGATTGGGCTGGATGGGTTGGAGAGCACGGGGTCGGCAGGTGTAGGAGCCAGTACCGGCCCCGGGCTCGAAATCACTCAGGCCGCGTAGCGACCCTTGCGCCTACAAACAGGCGATGAGCAGCGCGGATACCCACAGGCAAGCCGCGTGCAGAGACTGATCCGCCAGGTACATGCCGCAGATCGGGGCCTGTCGGTCGGCGAAATCCCGGCTACCGGTGAGGATGAGCAGCCACCGCACCGGCCAACGCCGGTCGAGGAATGCGTGTGAGACGGCGGAGAAGCCGACTCCGGCGATGAGCCCGACGACGGTGACGGGCAGACCAAGCGCGACGATGGCGACGGTCAACATGACCACCACCACGAGGTGATAGGCCACGACGTGGCCCAACAGGTGACGCCAGCCGTCCCAGCCGGGAGCAGCCTTGTGGGCGGCTTGCTTGTCAGACTGGCCGAAGACGTGGTCGGCCACCTGGTGGCCGGCGTAGAGAGTCGCCGCGACAACGGCGAAGACGATGGCGGAAACGAGCACGACAACCACTCCCAACGATTGTGGGTGAACGGGTTGGAATGGCAGGCGAGGTCGGCAGGTGTAGGAGCCAGTACCGACCCCGCGCCATATCGAGAGGGCAACCACGGGTTGCCAGGGCCGGGAGAATAGGAGCCAGAAACGCTCCCGGACCGAAGATGGATCAGTTCAGCGGACCATCAGGCCGCTTCGTGCATCAGACACCAGAGGCTCACACAGCGCGGTGAGCGAAGAACTACTTAGCCGCCGAGTTACCAGCCTTCGGCTTCAGCGAGATGGCGCGGAACGCGACGCCGTTACGCCCGTTGGTCGCCCACGGAATGGCCTCCAACTGCTCGACAGCGACGAGCTGTCCCACCATCACGCTCGGCTTCTCACCCGCCGTGGTGATGGTGATGATCTCGCCGCCGGTCTCGTCGAGTACGAAGACCTGGGTGGACCACATGAGCCGGCCGGTGTTCTTCTCCGACCGCTGATTGCCGTTCTGGTCGTTCTTCGGCTCGGGGTCCTTCGTCACCTGGACCTGCTTGCTCTGGGTGTCCACGTACAGCTTCACAACAGACCTCCTGTGTCTCGGGCCAGAAATTGAGCTTGTCCCCGGTGGACTCTTGCTCGTGGCCTCTGAGGTCAAGACTCCCGAATCTGCGAGGACGCCCCATCCCGAGGGCTGGACGACTATGGGACGTCTCGACTATCGTCTAGTTGTCCCTAGTCGTCCCTTGAGGAGGGTCGGATGCCGAACGACCGGCTACGCGATGCCATCCTGCGCAACGGCCTGACGCCTGTCGTTGTGGCGGAGCGGATCGGGGTGGACCCGAAGACCGTCGAACGGTGGATCACGCAGGACCGGACGCCGTATCCCCGGCACCGGCATGCGATCGCGGCCATGGTGCGCGAAGACGTGCCGTACCTGTGGCCGGACGCGGTGACCCCGGAGAAGGCGTCGAAGATCGGGCAGAGCGAGATGGTCCAGCTCTACTCCCGGCGGTCCGCCGTGCCGTACGACCTGTGGCGACGGCTGATCGAGCGAGCCGAGAAGCGGGTCGACGTCCTGGCCTACGCTGGCCTTTTCCTGTTGGAGCAGGACCCGAGGCTTGTCGACATCCTGCGTCAAAAGGGTGTTGACGGTGTCGCGGTGACGATCCTGCTCGGTGACCCGACCAGCGCCGCGATCGAATGGAGAAGCGTCGAGGAGGGTGCGCCCGGCGTGATGGCCGCGAAGATTCGTCAGGTGCAGCAGTCCTACAAGCGGCTCGACGATGCGCCCGGGGTGAAGGTGCTCTACCACGACACGACGCTATACAACTCGATCTATCGATTCGATGACGAGATGCTGGTGAACATGCACGTACTCGGGTTCCCGGCACCACACGCGCCCGTGATGCACCTACGGCGGCTCAACGGCGGCGACCTGTTCGGCACCTACGCCGACAGCTTCGACCGAGTCTTGTCCGCCTCGAAGCCGCTGCCGCTCGGTGAGGTGGCAGCCTAGAGCCATGGCGAGAACTGAGCACTACCACGATCCGAACGCGCCGGAAGCCAACAGCATCGTCGTGGCCGTCTCCGTCTTCGTCCGCGACAAGCACGGCCGGGTGCTGCTCATCCAGCGCACCGACAACGGCCTGTGGTCACTGCCCGGCGGTGGCCAGGAGATCGGCGAATCGGTCGCCGAGACAGCGACCCGAGAGACCCGCGAAGAGACTGGCATCAGCGTCGAGGTGACCGGCATGGTCGGCGTCTACTCCGACCCAGAGCACGTCATCGCGTACTCGGACGGAGAGGTCCGGCAGCAGTTCTCGCTCTGCTTCCGAGCCGTACCCGTCGACGGCACTCCGACCCCCAGCGATGAATCAAGCGACGTCCGGTGGGTGGCCCGCGACGAGCTGGACGCACTCGACATCCATCCGTCGACCCTGCTCCGAATCACCCACGGATACGAGGACCGCACGGAGCCCTACATCGGCTGAGGGACGTTGCCGGCGAGCCTGCGCTGAGTCCGCTGGACAGCGGCGACCATTTCCGGCTCCGCCCGGCTGATGAACCGGGTCACCAGGTGCTCCGGTCCGTACCGCGACCGAATCTCCGCCAACCGCTCCAACACCTCGAAGTCCTGCCCGTCCGGCCCGGTCGTCATGTCCGAGAAGCAGAGGGCATCCGTCACCGGCGTCTCTTCCCGGGGGAACTCGGCGCCCAGGACCTCACCAAGCCCACGCTCTTCGGCTTCCAGCCAGGCGCACGAGTGGTGAGCCACCAAGGCGGCAATCCGCTCGTTGAACCGCTCGCGCCGTAGCCAGCGGCCACCGTCGAGCGAGTGAAAGCCGGTGTCGACCAGGTCGGGGCTGTAGCCCACGTCATGCAGCCACGCCGACGCCACGAGCACCGCTCGGTCCTCGACCGGTACCGCCGCGCTGACCCGATCCGCCTTGGCGGCCACCGCCTGGACGTGACTCCACCGACGGGGCAACGGAGTCTCCAACAGATGCCGCGCAACTTCCCGAGCGGTATCGACGAGGTCGGCCATGCCGCCAGGGTACGGAGCGCGCGAGGTCCGCACCATCCTGTGTCCGCTGGGCGACGGCACGAGGCCGGCCGGCTACCGGCGATGTGGTTCAAAGTTTCTGTACGTCTTCAAGGCGGCCCTTGACGGGCCGCACGCGCCGCCGCCAGGGCGCACGCCCGTCGCTCCGCTGGCGCTCCGACTCCGGCCACGCAACACGCCCGGCGGCTGGCGCGGAGGGCGGGAAGCCCGGTGGGCCGCCGCAGCACGAAGCAACGTTGACCCGGGGATTGTGGTGCGCCGGCAGCCGGCCGGGCCGCGCGGTCGCGAGCCCGCGCAGCGTAGGGAAGCGGACGCCGGCCGCGTCGGCGAGCTGGCGGCGGTCGAGGGGCTACGGCTACTGCGCCTCCGGCGGGGGCGCTCCGGCTCCAGGATGGCCGGGGCAGCGTCGGCGGGGGCGGTCCGTGGGTGGTTGCGGTACTTCATCCCGTCTGCCATCGACCCGGGCAAGCCGAGCAGACCGCCGCCCGACCCGCCAGCGGCCGTACGAGCCGTCAATGTCCGCTTGACATGGCGGGCCGGGCGGCGGCCCGCTCCCCAGGAGGGCGGGTCGATGGCAGACGGGATGGCAAACTTGAGTCGAGTTCTTGCCACCGGCCCACTTGAGGGTTTTCTGTTCAAATGGCAGTCGGGTAGGCGATAAAATCGCTGCCCCACATGTTCGCGCCTTTGCCTACGGTCGTCCCTGATTCGTCAGCTTGGAAACGGCAAGGGCTGGCCTAGTTGCGTACCAGGGATACGGTGATACTTAGTGTTCTTGCTGGTAGCGGAGCCCTCGGTCGTTGCTACCAGCCCCTCGCGCCTGAGCACAAGCAGCCAGCGACGTACGGTCTGATCAGTCAACCCTGTAGCCTCGGCCAATTCGGCGCGCGACAGAGTCTGTGTTCCAAGAGCGTCCAAAATCTCTTGGCGGCGGTCAGCGGGGGACCTGCGACGTGGGCGGCCTCCCTGCTCGGCGTCTTCTTCAACGCGAAGAGACAATTTGTACCGGGCCCACCGGCGAGTGCCGATCTGTTCGACTAATTCGCGCCCTACAAGGTCTTGTAGCTCGATTGTCGCCACCCTGGAATCTAGCCCTGCGGCTTTCCTGTAAGTCGGGTTATCGAGCAACGCGCCATCGTGGAGCATCGCCAGTGCAAGACACTGACTGTCGGTCAGGTTGGCTTCTCCTAGGCTCGCAATCCATTGCACTACTTCGTCGTTCAGAAGGGAGTGGTTGGGAAAGGTTACAACGAAAGATGAGATTCGATCGTCGAACCTTGGCGCAGTCATTCCCGCTCGCCGCAATGAGCCGACCATTGCCCGGATCCCGGAGCCTCTATTCTCGCAGACGGTTCTTTCTTCACCGGGAATTGGCACATCTTCAAGTATTCGAAGAAGCAACGAATTTCGCGAGGAGGAAACGCCTTCTTCTCCAAGGTTCTCGACCGTTACTGGGCCGTATAGCCCTCCAGGGTTCCGTATCACCAGCCGGTTGGGGAACATCTCAACCTGAACTTGGGTTCCGCGTGCTGCCGGCGAGAGGTCGCGGTGTACTAGGGCATTAGTAATAGCTTCCCTGAGGGCTGTTTCGGGATACTCCCAAATATCTTGTCGTCCGGCACCATTTACGATCGATCTGCGGGACATGTTGCGACGTATGACGCTCATGGCGTCACGGACCATAGCGGGAATTGGGCCTTCGATGGCAACGCTGTCTAGGAAACGAGTTCCGGTGTCTTCGTTTGGTCCGGATTCTGACGGATAGTGCACGAAGCTGAGCATGATTTGGGGAAAGTATTCTTGCGGGTACTTCCCTAGAGCCAAGAGGCCCGCCAGTGATGCTGCCTCATCTCCGTTGCTGTCCAGAACCAGAATCTTTGCTTTCCGGAGCACAGCTTCTATGTCGAGGTCCCTGTATGCGTACGGCCGACTTTCTCTAAGTCGAAGAATAGTTAAGGCGGTTAGATTTCTATCAAGTGCCTCAAGCCCGGCACCCGGCACGGGTTGAGAATCGTAGAGAGGCTGGCCTCGCGAAGACAGCATCACCTGAACTTCATAGCTGGATAACTGCCGGTCGCCGTCATGTACTCGTACGTAGGCGCCCTTCGTCAATCCTGCCCCCTTGTAGTAGCAGGGCTTTTGGCTCCTATCGACTTCCGGGATTTCGGCAACCAGAACCTGAACGCCTTCAAACTCGTGAATCTGCACCAATGCGCGGACCGGCGGCTCCATCTCGTCGGAGCAGGTAGAAGCGAAGTTTGCTGCCATGGCGGCGGGATTGCTAAGGCCAGTGGCTGCGAAGCCGTCGCTCTCGTCTAAGCCGAGAATAACGACGCCGCCGCGAGTGTTCGAAAACGAGGACAAAGTCTCTCGAACGCTTCGAGGTAGGCCGCCCTGCGCCTTCTTTACCTCGACGTCGGCTACGTCGCTTCCAAGTACGCGGAGGTTCTCCACGATCTCGGCCAGTTCTTCAGCATTCACCGCAGGCCTTCCAGGCATAGTCCTGCTCATCGTTGGTTAGCAGGAAGGTTAGCAGGAAGGTGAGCAAGAAGCTCCTGTCGAGCGCTAACAGCCCTACGCGGAAGGTGCGTTCTGGGGGCCTTCATGTCAGCAGGCGGTGTACGGATCGTGATCGAAATCTTGGTCCAACCCGATCGGAGCGACATAGCAAGCGCCTCGAACGAGGCCGCACGAGCTGGGATGTTAACAGCTAAGGGCCCGCTAGCGGGCAGTGATCGGCTCGGGATCGGCGATGTCCGTTTGCTTCCCTTCGTGAAGGTTCAACGGGGCGCTGACGGACCGGCTGTCAGCAGCAACGTTGACACAGCAAGACGTCAGGCAGCAGGCAGCAAGAAGGCAGCGCGAGCGCCAACGCGGGCCGACTCCAAACGTGATCCAACGACGCCCGGCACATGCTCGCCGACGTGGACTGCCACCAACTGGCAGCGGCCGACAACTTGAGACCGCATCCCCCCGACGGGGGTCGTCCCTTTTGCGGGAGCGCTTTCGCGGCTAGCCGATCACCGCGCGGCCGGGCGTACGAGCCGGCTCGAAACAGGCCAGGGCCCGGCCGCGTCGGTCGGTGACGACCCAGGGGTGCCCGACGTACGTGTGCTGCCGGTACGACGTGTTCGGTTCCAGGACTCGGTACTGCCTGCGCTGTCCCTGGTGGTCCAGCCAGTGCACGGTCACCGTCCGGTTGGTGGAGTTGACGAACTCGATGCTGGTCTCGGGGCCGCCGCCGACCGAGCGCAGCCACCGTTCGTGTCCGCCGGGCAACGGGGCGAGCCGTTGAGGTTGCGGCTCGGGTGGCCGGGTGGTCGGTGGAGGGCTCGGCGGGCGGCTCGGTGCGGACGTCGGTCGGCTTGTCGGCGTACCCGGGGTGCGGGGTGGATCGGTCCGTGGGGCCGACGTCGACGGCGACCGGGTCGGTGCGGACGCCGTGGTGGGCGGCAGGGGTCGGGTGGAGGAGACTCCGCCGACGGAGGACGAGGCCGACGGCGTGGTGGTGCCGGTGGCGGAGGGGCGCTGCGAGGTCCCGGCCGGGACCGGCGGCTGCGGTGCGACCCAGCCGGAGGGCCGCTCCGGCGCGGCGGTCGTCGGGGCCTCCGGCGTGGGCCAGAGCAGGGTGAGCATCAGTCCCAGTACGGCGGTGGCGACCCCGGCCAGCAGGAGCCGGTGGCTCGTCCGGCCGGTGCCGTGGCGTGCCGGCTCGGCGGGGACGACGACGGGTTCGGACGCGACGGTCAGCGGTGTCCATGGATCACCGTTGCGGGTGACCGGTGCGGCCGGCAACGCGAGCCGTGTCGGGCTCGCGGGCAACTCCGGTCGGGTGGGTGGCGCGGCGTGGGAGCGTGGGTCGAACAGCCAGGGGCCGACCCGGAGTCTCGGCTCGACGCGGGGTTGCTCGTGATCTGGCGACTGCTTCATGACCTCGATCCAGCGAGGGATGCCGTCCCGCCGACGGCGCAGACCGTCGATTATGCGTGCTTTCCATGACGTCCCGCTATGGCCGCTCGAAGGCGATTTGGACGCGATGCGCGATCGTCCACATAGCAGATCGACTCTGACTATGGGCGTTGTCCACAGGAGACCTGGTTGTCCACAGGTCGGCCCCACGGGGCGGCGTCGAGACTGCTTCGGGCGGCAGGGTTCGGCACAGCCAACCCGTGCCGATCGCTGGAGGCCACGATGCCCGCCCGTACCTCCGTCCCGCCGCACCCGCCTCCGCCGCTGGTCGTGACCGGCGACGGTGACCTGCTCGACGACCTGCTGCGGCTCGCCGCCGCCGGAGGTGTCGAGGTGGAGGTCGCCGCCGACCCGGCGGCTGCCCGGACCCGCTGGCGGTCCGCCCCGCTGGTGATCGTCGGCAGCGATCAGGCGCAGCCCTGCCTTCGGGCCCGGCTGCCGCGACGCTCGCGACTGGTCCTGGTGGGCCGGGGCGGGGAGGTCGAGTCGAGCTGGCAGGTCGCGGACCTGCTCGGTGCCGAGCACGTCGCGGTGTTGCCGGCCGCCGAGCCGTGGCTGGTCGACCGGTTCGCCGACAGCGGTGTCGGGGACGCGCCGGGTGGCCGGGTGGTCGCCGTCCTGGGCGGCCGAGGTGGGGCCGGGGCCAGCATCCTGGCCGGTGGGCTCGCGGTCACCGCCGCCCGTAGCCGGCTGCGGACCCTGCTGCTCGACGCCGATCCGCTCGGCGGCGGCCTCGACCTGGTGCTGGGCTGGGAGCAGTTGGAGGGCCTCCGTTGGCCGGCACTGACCGGGGCGGACGGTCGGGTGGACGCCCCCGCCCTGGTGCGGGCGTTGCCCAGTCGGGGTGATCTGGTGGTCCTCTCCTGGGATCGCGGTGACCTGGTCGCGGTGCCGGCCGAGGCGATGGCGGCCACGCTGGACGCGGCCCGACGCGGCCGGGACTTCGTGGTGGTCGACCTGCCTCGGTATCTCGACGACGCGGCGGTCACCGCGCTCCAGGCCGCCGACCGGGTCTTCGTGGTCGTGCCCGCCGAGTTGCGGGCGACGGCTGCGGCGGCACGGGTGGTGGCGATGGCCGGTCCGCACTGCCACGACCTGTCGGTCGTCGTGCGTGGCCCGGCCCCTGGCCGGTTGCGGGCGACCGAGCTGGCCAAGGCGCTCGGGTTGCCGCTCGCCGGCAGTCTGCGGCCGGAGCCGGGCCTGTGCCGGGGCCTGGAGCGGGGTGAGGCGCCGGCGGCCACCGGGCGCGGGCCGCTGGCCGACCTCTGCCAGCGGATCGTCACCGACCTGACCGGCCGGAGCGCCACGGCGGGTGCGGCGTGAGCGGGGAGAGCCTCGCCGCCCGGGTACGGCAGCGGATCGCCGCCGCCACCACGCCGGTCACCCCGGCCGCGATCGTCTCCGCGGTACGCGCCGAGCCCGACGCCGCCGTGCTCGGGGACACCGCCCTGCTGCGGATGGCCGACCGGGTACGCGACGACCTGGTGGGCGCTGGCCCGCTCGCCCCGCTGTTGGTCGATCCGGAGGTGACGGACGTACTGGTCAACGGCGTACGGGTGTGGGTCGACCGAGGTCAGGGGCTGCAGCAGGTCCCGGTGCCGGTGGGCACCGTGGACGACGTACGCCGGCTGGCGCAGCGGCTCGCTGCCGGAGCCGGTCGTCGCCTCGACGACGGTGCGCCGTGCGTCGACGCCCGACTGTCCGACGGCACCCGGATGCACGCCGTGCTGCCGCCGGTGGCGACCGACGGGCCGTACCTGTCGTTGCGCACGTTCCGGCAGCGGCCGTTCACCCTGGACGAGTTGGTCGAGCAGGGTGCGGTGGCCCGGCCGGTCGCGCCGGTGCTCGCCGCCGTGGTGGCGGCCCGCCTCGCGTACCTGGTGATCGGGGGCACCGGGTCCGGCAAGACGACCCTGTTGAACACGCTGCTCTCGCTGGTGCCGACCACCGAACGGATCGTGCTTGTCGAGGACGCCGCAGAGCTTCGGCCGGTGCACCCGCACGTGGTGGGCTTGCAAGCCCGTACCGCCAACGTGGAGGGCTCCGGCGCGGTCGGTCTGAGCGAGCTCGTGCGGCAGGCGCTGCGGATGCGGCCCGATCGGCTGGTCGTCGGCGAGTGCCGGGGCGGCGAGGTGGTGGACCTGCTCGCCGCACTCAACACGGGTCACGACGGCGGCGCGGGAACACTGCACGCCAACACCCCGTCGGACGTACCGGCCCGGTTGGAGGCGCTGGGATTGCTCGGCGGGCTGCCCCGTCCGGCGCTGCACGCCCAGGTGGCAGCGGCCCTGCAGGTGGTGTTCCAGATCCGTCGTACGCCGCAGGGGCGGCTGCTGGAGTCGGTCTGCCTGCTCCTGCCGGAGGGACCGGAACGGCTGGTCACCGCAGTACCCGCCTGGATCCGGGGTCGCGGGCTCGGGTTCGCGGGCCGGGCACTCGGCACCATGATCAGAAATCGGGACGTCGCTGTACCGCCGATCCTGTCCGAACCGTGGCCCGGATCGGCAGGCCCGGCATGAGCGGCGGATACCTGTGGGTGGCCGGGATGCTGCTCGGGCTCGGTGTGGTCGTGATCCGGCCGGTCCGTACCCGGGTGTTCCCGGGCCGGTCGCGCGACGACCGGGCCGATGATCCGCTGATCGAGTGGGTGGCCACGCTGCGGTCGGTGGGCGAGCCGACCCAGTCCTGTGTGGTCCCGCCGCTGGCCGATCTGCGACCTGCGACGACGCGTCCTACCTCGCCGAACTCGACGGCGGGCTCGCACCCGCCGGGGCGCGGTGACGCGCGTCGACCGATTCGCGGCGGCCTTACCACCACACCACCGCCGGTCACGCGACCAGGCGTGACGCCGCTCGTGGCGACGGCCGGAGCGAAGCAGCGTCCGCCCGACGCGCCGACGATCCCGGAGGACGGGTCCGCGCCGACGCTGGACGCGACGCCTGCCCCGCACCGGGCGAGCGAGCGCCAGGAGCATCGGGCGGGCCACCTCCCGAACGCTCGGCTGGCCGGGATGCCACACGCGAGAGCCCTGTTGCTGATCATGCTGCTCGGCGCGACGGTGGGTGGACTGCTCGGCGGTCCGGTGGCGGCGGTCGCGCTGGCCGGGTATGGGGCCGTGGGCGTACGGGCCCTGCTGCGCGGTCGCGCGACGGCACGGGCGGCACAGGCGCAGCGGGAGCGGCTGGACCAACTCTGTGCCCTCGCCGCCGACCTCCGGGCCGGACTGCCGGTTCCGGTGGCTGTGGCGGCCCTGCGCTCCAGCGGACCGGATCAGGTCGGAGTCCCCGACGGGCGGGCGACGAGCCGCGACGACGGCACGCGCGGCGCCGACAGCGGTGCCGGCAGCCGAGCGACGAGGGGAACAGACGTACTCGACGATCGGCCGAGACGGTTGGCGGAGGCGGCGGTGCGGCTGGCCGACCGGACGGGTGCTCCGCTGGCCGAGCTGGTGGAGCGGATCGAAGCCGACGCCCGGTCGACGGACCGGGGACTGGGTGCGGCGGCAGCTCAAGCCGCCGGAGCCCGCGCCACCGCCTGGCTGTTGGCCGCCCTTCCGGTGGGTGGCATAGCCCTCGGCTACGGCATCGGGGTCGACCCGCTGCAGGTGCTGTTGCACACCCCGATAGGTGGTGCCTGTGCGGTCGCGGCCGTCGTGCTCCAGGCGATCGGACTGCTCTGGGCGGACCGGCTCGGTGCCACGCCCGCCGGAGCCGGCTGATGCTCCGCCCGATCGCTTCCGCCCTGACCGACGGCACGCTGGCTGCGGCGGTGCTGATCGGCGTCGTCCTGATCGCCGTGGTCCTGGTCGGCCGGCACCGACCTCGGCGGCGGTTGCGCCGGTTGGCCGGTGCGAGCCCGTCGACTGCCACCCGCCGTCGCAGCGGCGCCGACGGCCCGTCCGGACCAGCGAGCACCGCGAGCCCGTCGAGGTCCGGCGGGCGACAGAAGGCCGCGCCACCGGTTTCCGGTGCCGGGGCGGGTCGTCGAGTCGACCGGGTACGACTCGCCGCCGGACTGGCGGGCGTGGCCGTGGCCGTACTGGTCGGGGGATGGCCCGGCCTGGTGGCGGCGCTGCCCACCGCGCTCCTGCTCGACCGGCTGCTCCGGCGGATCGAGCCACCGGCGGACCGGAACCGGCGACTGCGGGCCGTCGCCGATCTCCCGCTCGCCGCCGATCTGCTCGCCGCCGCGCTCCGGGCGGGCGCTCCGGTCGAACGCTCGGTGCTCGCGGTGGCGGACGCGCTGGGCGGTCCGCTCGCCGACCAGCTCGGCCGGGTCGGACGCACGCTGCAACTGGGCGGTGGGCCGCAGGAAGCCTGGGCACACCTGGCGACGGTGCCGGGGGCACAGCGGATCGGCGCCGCCGCGATCCGGTCGGCCAGTAGCGGGGCCGCGCTGGCGGGCGCCCTCACCCGGCTCGCCGACGACCTGCGCGCCGACCGGGCCATCGCGATCGAGGCGGCGGCGCGCCGTGCGGGCGTGCTGATCGTGCTGCCCCTCGGCCTCTGCTTCCTCCCCGCCTTCATTCTCGCCGGTCTGGTGCCGGTGATCGTCGCCGTGCTCGGCGACGTGCTGTGAACACATCGAGAAGGGACGAACACGTGCGCAGAATCCTCGCCCGCCTTCGCGGGGACGCCGGAATGAACACCGCCGAGTACGCCGTCGGCACGCTCGCCGCGGTGGCCTTCGGAGGCGTACTGCTCAAGGTGCTGACCTCGGACAGCGTGCAGTCCGCGTTGACCGCTGTCATCGACCGGGCCCTGAAGTGACCGGGCGCCGGCCGGCCGGTCGTGACCGGGGTTCCTTCACCGCCGAGATGGCGGCCGGTCTGCCGGCGCTGCTGCTGCTCCTGCTCGTCGGGTTGACCGCGGTCAACGCGGTCAGCGCCAGGGCGGCCTGCCTGGACGCGGCCCGGGAGGCGGCGCTCGCCGCCTCCCGGGGCGAGCCGGGTGACAGCGCGGCCCACCGGCACGCACCTCCTGGTGCCGAGGTGGCCGTCGTGGTGGACGACGAGGTGGTCCGGGTGACCGTGCGCGCCCCGGTCCGTGCCCTCGGCACCGACCTGCCCGCGATCGTGGTCGTCGCCACGGCGGTGGCGGCCGTCGAGCCCGGAATCCCGGAGCCGAGGCCGTGACCTCCGCCCCGCCCCCGAACCGTCCGGCCGGGGCAGCGTCGCGGTCTCGGCGGCGAGTCGGTGGGCATGACCGAGGTGGGGCGACGGTCTGCCTGCTGGCGGTCGGGCTGATCTTCGTGATCAGTGGGATCTTCGGCGCGGGGATCGGCGCCGCGCGGGTGGCGCGTCACCAGGCGCGGGTCGCGGCCGACTTCGGTGCGCTCGCCGGAGCGGGCCGTGCGCTGCACGACGAGTCACAGGCGTGTGCCGAAGCCGCCGAACTCGTCGACGCCAACGGCGCCAGGCTCGTCCGATGCCAGGTCGACGGGATCGACGTGCTGGTCACCGCCGAGGTGTCGGTGCGTCCGCTGCCCGGGATCTCCCGGGTCGCCACGGCGA
This sequence comes from Micromonospora sp. NPDC003241, assembly GCF_053589795.1. Classification (NCBI taxonomy): domain Bacteria; kingdom Bacillati; phylum Actinomycetota; class Actinomycetes; order Micromonosporales; family Micromonosporaceae; genus Micromonospora; species Micromonospora sp. NPDC003241. The sequence continues at coordinate 36,834 of NZ_JBSFSO010000008.1, forward strand.
CCTCCCGAGCAGGCCCGATGCGCGGGTGAGCGGTTCCCGCGCGGACGGGGAACACGTCGGGTGCGAGCTGGCCGGGTGGCTGGCCCGCACCCGACGAGCCAGCCATCCGACGAGCCAGCCATCCGACGAGCCCGTCACCCGACGAGCCCGTCACCCGACGAGCCCGTCAGCCGAGGACGCCGCGTGACGACACGACGCCGAGGGACGCCTTGGTCAGCGGCCCTGGAGAGCGTCGAGTGCGATCGCCATGGCGATCACCAGGCGTCGGTCGATCTGCGGGTGCTGGATCTCGACGACGTAGCGGTCACGCAGGCCCCACTTCTTCACCACCGAGAAGACCGGCTGACCGTCGGCGACGAAGTCGAAGTGGTAGGGCAGCCAGGACAGCGACTCGGCGAACCGGCGTAGCACCGCCACCGGCATGCTGCGCTCCTGACCGACGACGTTCGGCAGGCCGGCCTGCTCGACGTGCCACGTCGAGCGGAGCAGCGACTGCGCGAAGTCCTTGCGGAACAGCCCGATCGGGGTGCCGGCGTGGTCGGTGACGTCGTACGTGGCACCGAGGTCGATGCGCTGACGGGCCTTGAACCCGAGCAGCGGCTGCTGCTTGGAGTCGTCGGCATAGATGGTCACCTGCTCCTTGAAGGCGAGCCGCTTCTGCTGTGCGAACGCCAGCAGACCGCCCTCGGAGCCGTCCGGCGCGACGCTGTGCACCTCGTACTGGTTGACCATGAAACGTAACCGCTGGCGGATGTGGAACTGGTGCTGCGCCTGCAAGCTATCGAGCTGCATGAGAATCTCCTCGATCGTGGTGCGCCGGAGTGTCGCACAGCTCGGCAAGCGACCCGGCGCTGAGTGTCAGGTCAGCGGACACCGTCGACAGCCGACCGGTGGGACCAGGTGGTGAGGAGTTGGTGGATGGTACGGAGTCGCTCGTTGATCTGGTCCAGCCGTTCGGCCTGGGCCAGGGTGGCGAGCGCCGTACCGAGGGCGATCTGCTGGTCGATGTCGAGCTTCTCCTGGTCGATGGTGTAGAGCAGCTCGACGGTCTCGGCGATGGTGTCGGCCACGGCTCCTCCTCCATGTGACGGCGGCGACGACGGAATGATGGTCATGGCGCTCGATGGAAGCGCTCCCATCCATCAATGCCCGGAGCGAGCGGATCTCATGCCTACCCGCTGAGAGCGACCGGCAGGTTCGCCAGCACCACGTCCAACACCCTGATCGCGTCCGGCTTGGACAGCGGGTTGTTGCCGTTGCCGCATTTCGGCGACTGGACGCAGGAGGGGCAACCGTGCTCGCAGCCGCATTCGGCGATCGCGTCCCGGGTGGCGCGCAGCCAGGACGACGCCATGCCGTACGCCCGCTCGGCGAAGCCCGCGCCGCCGGGGTGGCCGTCGTAGACGAATACCGTCGGGGCCTCGGTGTCCGGGTGCACCGCCGTCGACAGCCCACCGATGTCCCACCGGTCACAGGTGGCCACCAGCGGCAGCAGCCCGATCGCGGCGTGTTCGGCGGCGTGCAGCCCGCCCGGCACGTCGGCCGGGTCCACCCCGGCTGCCGCCAACGACTCGGGAGAGAGGGTGAACCAGACCGCGACGGTACGCAGCTCCCGCGCCGGCAGGTCCAGCGGACGGGTGTCGATCACCTCGCCGGTGGCGATCCGCCGCCGCTGGTACGACACCACCTGGCTGGTGACGTCCACCTCGCCGAGGAACAGTCCGACCGGTCCGGCGTCGACGTACGAGCGCACCGACACCACCGACAGTGAGGTGACGTCCCGCGCGTGGGTGGACCAGTCCGGTTCCTCGGGGTGCACCAGCGCGCACCCGTCGTCCAGATCGAGCGAGTCGACCACGTACGACACGCCCTGGTGCAGATAGACCGCGCCGGAGTGCAGCAGGAAGTGTGCCGAACCGCCGTCGACGGTGCCGAGCAGCCGGCCGGTCGCCGCCTCCACCACGCAGACCGGTGCGCCGCCGTCGCCGCGCAGGTCCACCTGGGGGCGCTCGCGGTGCCGCCAGTACCAGCCGGTCGGCCGCTGCCGCAGCGCGCCCGCCTCGACCAGCGCCGCGACCGTGTCCTTCGCGCCGTCACCGAACAGCGCCAGGTCGGCGTCGGTCAGCGGGGCCTCGGCCGCCGCGCAGGCCAACTGCGGCCCGAGCACGTACGCGTTCGCCGGGTCGAGCACGGTGGCCTCCACCGGTGCCCCGAACACCGCCTCCGGATGGTGCACCAGATAGGTGTCGAGCGGGTCGTCCCGGGCGATCAGCACGGCGAGCGCCTCCTGGCCGGATCGCCCGGCCCGCCCGGCCTGCTGCCACAGCGAGGCCCGGGTGCCCGGGTAGCCGCAGATCAGCACCGCGTCCAGGCCGATCAGGTCGACGCCCAGCTCCAGTGCGTTGGTCGAGGCGAGCCCGAGCAGGTCCCCGTGCAGCAGTGCGCGTTCCAGTTCCCGGCGTTCCTCGCGCAGGTAGCCGCCCCGGTACGCGGCGACCCGGTCGCCCAGCCCGGGGACCGCCTCGTCGAGGCTGCGTCGGGTGCTGGTGGCGACCACCTCGGCACCTCGGCGGGACCGGACGAAGGCCAGGGTGCGTACGCCGGAGGCGACGGTGTCGGCGAGCAGGTCGGCGGTCTCCCGCAACGCCGACCGTCGCACCTGGGTGAGGTCGGTCGCCTCGTGCGCGGGGCCGCCGGGAGGTGTGCCGGCGGGCGACGGGCCAGCGGGAGCGGCAGCGGAGTCGGCGGGTGCCGGGCGGGGGGAGGGGATCGCGGCCGGGTCGGGCGGGAGCAGGGGTGGCTCCCAGAGCGCGAAGGTCACCCCGGCTCTCGGTGAGGTGTCCTCGGTGACCGCCGTCACCGGCAGGCCGGTCAGTCGCCCGGCCGCGTCGGCGGGGTCGCCGGAGGTGGCCGAGGCGAGCACGACGGTCGGGCCGGGGTCGCCCGTGGCGGGGCGGTAGCGGGCGCACTGCCGCCGCAGCCGCCGCAGCACGTGGGCCACGTGCGAGCCGAACACGCCCCGGTAGACGTGGCACTCGTCGACCACCACGTACGCCAGGCGGCGCAGGAACCCCGACCACTGGGCGTGGCCGGGCAGGATGCCGTGGTGCAGCATGTCCGGGTTGGTCAGCACGAACCGGGAGTGGCGACGGATCCACTCGCGTTCGGCGCGCGGGGTGTCACCGTCGTAGCAGGACGGTCGTACGCCCTCGATCTCCAGCGTGGCGACGGCGCGTAACTGGTCGGCGGCGAGCGCCTTGGTCGGTGCCAGGTAGAGCACCGTGGCGCGCGGGTCGGCCAGCAGGGTGGACAGGGCAGGCAACTGGTACGCCAGCGACTTGCCGGACGCGGTGCCGGTGGCCACCACGACGTGCTGCCGGTCGTACGCGAGGTCGGCCGCCTCGGCCTGGTGCCGCCAGGGCGCCGTCACCCCACGTCGGGCGTACGCGGCACGCAGGTCCTCCGGTGCCCAGGCGGGCCACGGCACCGCGATCCCGGAGCGGGGTGGCACCCGCTCGACGTGGGTGATCGGGTCGGTGACGTGTCGCTGGCGCAGTCGGCGCAGCAGCTCGCCCGGCGGCGGTCGTTCCGGGCCGCTGCCGGCGGAGACGGGAGCTGCCGGGGTCACGTTCTGCACTCTCGCACTGGTGTTCGGAAATGGGAAATCGTCGCGTCTGCAGGTCGGAACCGGGTCCGTGAGTCGTCAGGCGCCTTCGGGGGTAATGGTTAGATGCCAGAGAGCTTACGGCTGCGCAAGGGAGGACCGATGGAGCTGTCGCTGGCGACCCGCACCGTGGGGGAGCACACGGTGCTCGAGGTCGGCGGTGAGGTGGATGTCTATACCGCCCCCCGACTGCGTGAGCGGCTTCTGGAGTTGATCGACTCCGGGGCCCGGCACGTGGTGGTCGATCTCGGCCGGGTGGACTTCCTCGACTCCACCGGCCTGGGTGTGCTGGTCGGCGCGCTCAAGCGCCTGCGGACCGCCGACGGCACCTTCTCGCTGGTCTGCGACAAGGAGCCGCTGCTCAAGATCTTCCGGATCACCGCGCTGGACCAGGTATTCCCGCTGCATCCCACGGTCGAAGCGGCGACCGGTACCGGCGCGTGATGGCGACGGTCCGGCTCTCCTTCTCCCCGGCGCCGGTGCACGTCCGCACCGCCCGCCTGGTCGGCGTGGCGGTGGCCCGACGGGCCGGTGTCCGCGAGGACCTGCTCGACGAGGTGCGCCTGGCCATCGGCGAGGCGTGCACCCGCGCGGTCGCCCTGCACCGCCAGTACGGCGTGCCCGATCCGGTGCTGGTCGAGATGTCCGACTCCGGGTCGTACGCGGTGCGGGTGGTGGACCGGGCGCCGATCGAGGCGAGCATCGGTCTCACCGCGCTCGACGCCGACCAGTTGGCCAACGAGTCCCTGGACGAGGACGACCTCACCACCGGTGTCGGATTCGCCCTGCTCGCCGGTTTCGTCGAGGACCTTCAGGTGCGGCCGGTCGACGAGGGCGTCGGCACCGAGGTGCGGATGGTCTGGCCGGTCGGTCGCTGACCGGTCGGCGCCGTCGGCGCCCGCGCATCAGATCAGCGCCGCGGAATGCGGCATTCGTGGCGCGGTGTCGTCGAATCATCGGGCTCGTATTCCCTGGGCTGGGAATGCGAGCCCGTTCGCATGGACCCGTTCCTATATCAGATTTCGTTTCATAACACAGCGACGAAGATCATCGGCCGATGGTGCCACCTCGGTGTGACCTCGAACACTGCGGAGGGCTACAGTACCCGGGTTGTCAGCAAGTGATCCACCGGGCAGCCAGCGCAGATGGGCGTCCGTCGCCGGTTTCCGCCGGGTGGGTGGCGCGCACTTGCGAATTCGCATACAGGCACCGGCCGGTGCGTCTCCATCGGCCGGTGCGTTGTTCGGCACAGGAGGACACAGATGTCCGACACCTTGGCCGCCGAGGGCGGCGGGATCTCCCTAACCGGAGCCAATGTCACGTACGTCGTCATCGCCGCGGTGATCGCGTTGGTCGCGCTCGCCTTCGCCGCCGCGTTGACGAAGACCGTGTTGGCCGCCGGCAAGGGCACCACCAACATGCAGGAGATCTCCGGGGCCGTGCAGGAGGGCGCCTCGGCCTACCTGATCCGGCAGTTCCGGACGCTGGCGATCTTCGTGGTGATCGCCGTGGTCCTGCTGTTCCTGCTGCCGGTGCACAACACCGACGGCAGCGAGACCGCGGTGAAGATCGGGCGTTCCCTCTTCTTCGTGGTCGGCGCGCTGTTCAGTGCCTTCATCGGTGGCGCCGGCATGTGGCTGGCCACCCGGGCCAACCTGCGCGTGGCCGCCGCCGCCCGGGAACGCGAAGGCGGCCGGGAAGCGGCCATGAAGATCGCCTTCCGGACCGGTGGCGTGGTCGGCTTCCTCACCGTCGGCCTCGGCCTCTTCGGTGCCGCGCTGGTCGTGCTGATCTTCCGGGGCGACGCGCCGACGGTGCTGGAGGGCTTCGGCTTCGGTGCCGCCCTGCTGGCCATGTTCATGCGGGTCGGCGGCGGCATCTTCACCAAGGCGGCCGACGTCGGCGCGGACCTGGTCGGCAAGGTCGAGCAGGGCATCCCCGAAGACGACCCGCGCAACGCCGCGACCATCGCCGACAACGTGGGCGACAACGTCGGTGACTGCGCCGGCATGGCCGCCGACCTGTTCGAGTCGTACGCGGTCACCCTGGTCGCGGCGCTCATCCTGGGCCGCGCCGCGTTCGGGACCGACGGCCTGGTGCTCCCGTTGATCATCTCCACCATCGGTGTGCTGGTCGCCATCATCGGCGTCTTCATCACCCGGCTGCGCGCGTCGGACCGTAACGCGCTGACCGCGATCAACCGGGCCTTCTACCTCTCCGCGCTGATCTCGGCGGTGCTGGTCGCGATCGCCACGGTCTTCTACCTCCAGCCCACCTGGGCCGCGCAGCTCGGCGACAACTGGCGGGAGAGCCTCGGCGTGGACGGCGGCGACCCGCCGTTCGGCCCGCGTGGCGTGGTGATCGGCGCGGTCGTCATCGGCATCGTCCTGGCCGCCGCGATCCAGGCGCTCACCGGCTACTTCACCGAGACCAACCGTCGGCCGGTGCAGGACATCGGCAAGAGCTCGCAGACCGGCGCGGCCACCGTCATCCTCGCCGGCATCAGCGTCGGCCTGGAGTCGGCGGTCTACTCGGCGCTGCTCATCGCCGCCGGTGTGTTCGGCGCCTTCCTGCTGGGCGGCGGCTCGATCACCCTCTCGCTGTTCGCGGTGGCGCTGGCCGGTACCGGTCTGCTCACCACCGTCGGCGTGATCGTCGCGATGGACACCTTCGGTCCGATCTCCGACAACGCCCAGGGCGTGGCCGAGATGTCCGGTGACATCGACGAGCACGGCGCCCGGACGCTGACCGAGCTGGACGCCGTCGGCAACACCACCAAGGCGATCACCAAGGGCATCGCGATCGCCACCGCCGTGCTGGCCGCGACCGCGCTCTTCGGTTCCTACACCGATTCACTGCGCAGCGCGTACGCCGACGCCGGAGTGGGCGACGTCGACGACATGATCCTCAACGCGCTGAACGTGGCCAACCCGCAGAACCTGGTCGGCCTGATCATCGGTGCGGCGGTGGTGTTCCTCTTCTCCGGCCTGGCCATCAACGCGGTGTCCCGCTCGGCCGGTGCCGTGGTGATGGAGGTCCGTCGGCAGTTCCGCGAGCTGCCCGGCATCATGGACCGCACCCAGCGGCCGGAGTACGGCAAGGTGGTCGACATCTGCACCCGGGACGCGCAGCGCGAGCTGCTGACCCCCGGTCTGCTGGCGATCCTGGCGCCGATCGCGGTCGGATTCGGCCTCGGGCCCGGCGCGCTGGCGTCGTACCTGGCCGGTGCGATCGGGGCGGGCACGCTGATGGCGGTCTTCCTGGCCAACTCCGGCGGTGCCTGGGACAACAGCAAGAAGATGGTCGAGGACGGCGCGTACGGCGGCAAGGGCTCCGAGGCGCACGAGGCGACCGTCATCGGCGACACCGTCGGCGACCCGTTCAAGGACACCGCCGGCCCCGCCATCAACCCGCTGCTCAAGGTGATGAACCTGGTCTCGCTGCTGATCGCGCCGGCCGTGGTGGCGTGGAGCGTCGGCGACGACCGCAATGTCGGCCTGCGGGTCGGTGTCGCGCTGGTGGCGACGCTGATCATCGTCGGGGCGGTGGTGTACAGCAAGCGCCAGAGCGTGGCGATGGACGAGGGCGACGATGCCGGTGGCACCGGCACCGCCGACCCGCGTCCGGAGGCGATCAAGGCCTGACGCCCGTCGGCACCGCGGTCCCCGGTCGGTTCGTCGCCGACCGGGGACCGCTCGCCTGTACGGCCCGTACACCTGACCGGTGCCGACTGCGAGGAGAAGCCGTACCCTGCAACGCATGCGTACCTGCCGGGCGGCGACCGCCGGAAAGCTCACGGTGGTCCTGGCTACGCTGGTCCTGCTGGCCGCCGCCTGCGGCTCCAGCGGTCCGAGTCCTCGGGCGTGGGCGGCGTCGGTGTGCACCGCGCTGAGCCCGTGGCGGGCCGAGATCAGCAAGTTGACCAGCAGCACCAACGAGCAGATGACCGCCCAGACCACCCCCGCGCAGGCCAAGGAGAACCTGGTTCGCCTCTTCGCCGGTGCCGAGGAGGCCAGTGAGACCGCGCGGCTCAAGGTGGAGCAGGCCGGGGTGCCCAAGGTCGAGCAGGGCGAGGAGGTCTCCGTCGGTTTCCGGGCCGCGCTCGCCTCGATGCGGGACGCCTACGGCCGGGCCCGCACCACCATCGACGGGCTCGGCATCGGGGAGGCCGGCGCCTTCTACGACGGCGTCCGGACCGCGGTGGAGACCCTCCAGCAGGAGTACGACGCCAGCGCGCTGGACACCAGCCGGCTCAACTCGGAGGAGTTGAAGCGCGCCTTCGACGAGGTACCTGAATGCCGTTGAGCGGTTCCGGAGAGACACCGGCGGCCACACCGCTGCCGGTGACCTTCCCGGTGCCCGACCCGGCGGGGTCCGCGACACGCCGACGCGGCGAGCCGGTCGAACGCCCTGCGGTGCCCGAGCGGGGCGCCACCGACGAGCGGCAACTGGTCTTCTTCGGCGCGGAGACCGGGGAGCCTGGCGTCGCCGACCTGGCCGGGCTGCTCGCCGGGCCGGGCGAGGTGCACCGGATGGGCGGGACCGCCCGCCTGACGGTGGAGGTGGACGCCGCCTGGCGGGTGCACGTGCTCGTCACCGAGCTGGGCCGTCGGGGCGTACGGACGACCTGGGAGCCGGCCGGGGACCGGCGGTACGCGGTGCGGACGGCGTACACCCGGACGATCGTGCCGCTGGCGGCGGCCTGGCTGCGCGGCCCGACCCAGTCCCCGCCCTCCGGTTTCCCGCTCGACGGCCGTCGGCTGCGGCTCTGGCTGGCCGCCGCCGGGGTGGCCGAAACGCCCGACTTCGTCCTTCAGCTCGGCGGCACCGATCCGGATCGGTGGGCGGCGGTCGGCGCGGCGCTGCACGCGGTCGGACTGACCGGCGAACTGCTCGCGCCGGCGGCGGGCGGACCGGCATACCGGATCGCCGGTCGACGCCGGTCGGCGCGGCTCGCGGAGCTGGTCGGCGAACGCCCGGACGCGGCACCGCCCGGCGCCTGGCCGACCCGCGACTGATCCGTCGCCGGCTGTCCGATCGAAGACAGCCGGGCGTCGGGGAACACAGGGAGAATCGGCCGGGTTGCACCTCCACCGAGGGGCCGCCCTGATCACAGTGACCCGTTCGATGCCCTACTCAGGGTGTACGGTGACGCCGTCCGGCGCGACCACAGATCGTCCCGAGCGAATTGCCGCCCGCGAAACCCGAAACACGGACGGCGCGTTACGTTGGACATCCGGACCGCTGGGTATCGGTGGGTCGAGTGCGCCCGGAACTGGGCGCTGGTGCGGCCCTGAGCAGGAAAGAGGTCGAAGCAGACGTGCCGAGCAAAGCTGGAACCACCCGTCTGGTCATCGTCGAGTCCCCGGCGAAGGCCAAGACGATCTCGGGCTACCTCGGCCCGGGGTACGTCGTGGAGGCCAGCTTCGGGCATGTCCGCGACCTGCCGCGTAACGCCGCCGACGTGCCCGCCAAGTACAAGGGCGAGTCCTGGGCCCGGCTCGGTGTCGACGTCGACAACGGCTTCCACGCCCTCTACGTCGTCTCCGCCGACCGCAAGCAGCAGATCAGCAAGCTGACCAAGCTGGCCAAGGAGGTCGACGAGATCTTCCTGGCGACGGACGAGGACCGCGAGGGCGAGGCGATCGCCTGGCACCTGGTCGAGACGCTCAAGCCGAAGGTGCCGGTCCGGCGGATGGTCTTCCACGAGATCACCAAGCCGGCGATCCAGGCGGCGGTGGCCAACCCCCGGGAGATCGACCGCGACCTGGTCGACGCCCAGGAGGCCCGGCGCATCCTCGACCGCCTCTACGGCTACGAGGTCTCCCCGGTGCTGTGGAAGAAGGTCATGCCGAGGCTCTCGGCGGGCCGGGTGCAGTCCGTGGCGACCCGGATCGTGGTCGAGCGGGAGCGGCAGCGGATGGCCTTCCGCACCGCTGAATACTGGGACATCCTGGCCACGCTCGCCGTGACGAACGCCGGTGAGGGGCCGCGCACCTTCAACGCCACCCTGGTCGCGCTCAACGGTGACCGGATCGCCACCGGCAAGGACTTCGAGCCCACCACCGGCCGGGTCAAGCCCGGTGCCGGCGTGGTGCACCTGGACGAGAGCGGCGCGCGGGGGCTCGCCGCCCGACTCGACGGGCGGCCGTTCACCGTCACCCGGGTCGAGGAGAAGCCGTACCGTCGCCGCCCGTACGCGCCCTTCATCACCTCCACGCTCCAGCAGGAGGCGGCCCGCAAGCTGCGGTTCTCGTCGCAGCAGACGATGCGGACCGCGCAGCGGCTCTACGAGAACGGCTACATCACCTACATGCGTACCGACTCGGTGAGCCTGTCGGACACCGCCATCACGGCGGCCCGCCGACAGATCGTCGAGCTGTACGGCGAGCGCAGCGTGCCGCCGGAGCCGCGCCGCTACACCGGCAAGGTGAAGAACGCGCAGGAGGCGCACGAGGCGATCCGCCCGGCCGGGGACAACTTCCGCACCCCGGGCGAGGTGGCCAAGGAGCTGTCGGCCGAGGAGTTCAAGCTCTACGAGCTGATCTGGCGGCGCACCATCGCCTCGCAGATGACCGACGCGGTCGGATCCAGCGTCTCGGTCCGGATCCGGGCCACCACCACCGGTGGCGAGGAGGCCGACTTCGGCGCCACCGGCAAGACCATCACCGACCCGGGCTTCCTGCGCGCGTACGTCGAGTCCAGCGACGACGAGAACGCCGAGGCCGAGGACGCCGAGCGTCGGCTGCCCAATCTGGTCAAGGACCAGCCGCTGACCGCCGACCAGTTGGCGGCGCAGGGCCACCACACCCAGCCGCCCGCCCGGTACACCGAGGCGTCGCTGGTCAAGGCGCTGGAGGAGCTGGGCATCGGCCGCCCCTCCACGTACGCCTCGATCATGCAGACCATCCAGGACCGCGGGTACGTGGTGAAGCGCGGGCAGGCGATGATCCCGTCGTTCCTCGCGTTCGCGGTGATCGGGCTGATGGAGCGGCACTACCCGCGCCTGATCGACTACGACTTCACGGCCAGCATGGAGAACGAGCTGGACGAGATCGCCGGTGGTGACCACGCGGCCGTCGACTTCCTCACCGCGTTCTACTTCGGCACCACCAACGGTGCCGGCGACCAGGACATCGCCCGCTCCGGCGGGCTCAAGAAGCTGGTCACCGAGAACCTCAGCGACATCGACGCGCGCAGCGTCAACTCGATCCCGCTCTTCAGCGACGACGAGGGACGTGAGGTCGTGGTGCGGGTCGGCCGGTACGGGCCGTACCTCCAGCGTCGGGTGCCCGGCGAGGAGCAGGCACCGGTCGCCGAGGGCGAGGAGGGCGCGGCCCCGGGCGACCGGGCGCCGATCCCCGAGGGCCTCGCGCCGGACGAGCTGACCCCGGAGAAGGTCCACGAGCTGTTCCTCGGCGGCGGAGGCGAGCGCAAGCTCGGCGACGACCCGGCGACGGGCGAGCCGATCCTGCTCAAGTCCGGCCGCTTCGGCCCGTACGTGGCCAGTGGCGACCGCAAGTCCTCGCTGCTGCGCTCGCAGTCCCCGGACTCGCTCACCTTCGACGAGGCGCTCAAGCTGCTCAGCCTGCCCCGGGTGATCGGGGTGGCGCCGGACGGCGGCGAGGTGGTGGCCAACAACGGCCGCTACGGCCCGTACGTCAAGCAGGGCGACGAGTTCCGTTCGCTGGACTCGGAAGACAAGATGTTCACCGTCACGCTGGACGAGGCGCTGGCCCTGCTGGCCGCCCCGAAGAACCGGCAACGGCGGGCCGCCGCGCCGCCGCTGCGCGAGATGGGCGCCGACCCGCTGACCGAGAAGCCGCTGGTCATCAAGGACGGCCGGTTCGGCCCGTACGTCACCGACGGGGAGACGAACGCCTCGCTGCGACGCGGCCAGACCCCGGAGGCACTGACCCTGGAGGAAGCCTCCGAGATGCTCGCGGAGAAGCGGGCGAAGGGTCCGGCGCCGAAGAAGAAGGCCGCCGCCAAGAAGGCACCCGCCAAGAAGGCGCCCGCAAAGGCCGGTGCCACCAAGGCCGCTGCCTCGAAGTCCACCGCCTCGAAGTCCACCGCCACCAAGGCCGCCGCCTCGAAGACGGCGTCGAAGGCAGCAGCCTCGAAGGCCGCACCGAGGAAGGCGGCGCCGAAGAAGGCCACCGCCGCCAAGAAGGCACCAGCCGCCGACTGACTTCGTCCCGCGCTGGCCTCGTCTCGCGACTGCCCTCGTCTCGCGACTGGCTTCGTCTCGCGACTGGCCTCGTCCGTCGCTGACGGAGGGCTGGTCGAAGGAGCTGGGCTGACCGTAGGACCTACGGCTGACCAGCCGCTTCAGACATCGCTGCCCTACTCATCCCGGCCACCTGTCTTGCCTGCCGCCGCCACTCCATCTCGACCTGTATGGACAACCACGAGATCTTGGGGCCGGCTCGGTGGTGTGCTCGTGATCCCGGGGAGGGTGGGTAGATCTCTTGTCGCTCCGACGACAACAGATCTACCCACCGCCCTATATCGGGGGCGACAGACCTCGATCCGCTAGCCATGAACTAACCGAGTGCTGGCGCAGAGCTGGACAGGCTCAGAGTTGGCCGGTCCGAACGCAGCGCAGGCGCAGGACCGGGCTGGACTGGACGAGGCTGCGGCACGGGTAGACGACCAGCCCTCTCCCCACGGCCCGTCCCCGGTCAGGGCGGCACTCCCCACAGACCGTCCCCGTGCTGGGCGACGCACCCCCGACGGGCTGAGCCCACCGGAGTTGATCAAGGAGTTTGCGCCCTCAGACCTGCCCCTCCGAGACCAAAACTCCTTGATCAACGCGGGCGTCAGCGTGTGGGCGGTGCGCTTGCGCGTGGGCGCGGCAAGATCCGCGCAACTTCATGGATGCTGCTGGCTCCGAGGGGGCTTGAGGCGGCAGTATCCATGAAGTTGTGCGGATTATGAGGGGACGCGAGGGGGTGTGCGGCCACGGTGCGCGCCGTCGGACCGTCCCCGGGCGGCACGCACGCTCCCCGGGCGACGCGCATGGCGCCCGGGCGGCGCGCATGGTCCCCGGGCGGCGCGCAGGGTCTCGATCTTGGGACGGAAGTGCCCTTCCGAGGGCGTTTTCGTCCTGGATCGGTTTCGGCGAGATCGCAATCGACCAAGTCCCGTCCCGTGTAGATCGCACCTCTTCAGCATCGCGAACTGTCAGGATCGGTCGCGATCTTGGTGCGAGAGCGCCCTCCGAGGAAGGACGTTGACGCACCAAGATCGCTCAGCTCGCCGGGATCGGTCGGTGGGTGGGTCGTTCAGGTCGTGGGGTGGCGGCCCAGCAGGGTGTCCAGGTAGGGGGTGGTGAAGGTTCGATGTGGGTCGAGCCGGGCGCGGACCTGCTGGAACTCCGACCAGCGCGGATAGGCGTCGGCCAGCGAGTCGGCGCCGCGCCAGTGCAGCTTGCCCCAGTGCGGGCGTCCGGTCAGGGCGGTCGCCACCTGCTCGAAGGCCCGGAAGTACGGCTCGTACGGCATGCCGACGTACTGGTGCACCGCGATGTACGCCGACTCGCGGCCGTACGAGTGCGACAGCCAGATGTCGTCGGCGGCGGTGAAGCGGACCTCGATCGGGAACAGCACCTTGAACGGCAGACCGTCGATGATCCGGCGTAGCGCGTCCAGTGCCTCGGGGAGGGCGTCGCGCGGGAGTGCGTACTCCATTTCGGTGAAGCGGACCCGGCGCGGGGTGCAGAAGACCGTGTCGGAGCGGCCGGTGTAGGCCCGCTCGCTGAGTACCCGCGCGCTGACGGCGCTGATCGGTGGGGCCAGGGCCGGTGCGGCGCGGCCGAGCCGGCAGGCGGCGGCGAAGACGCTGTTGGCCATGAAGTCGTCGTCCAGCCAACTGCGCCAGCGGGGCAGCGGTCGGTCGTCGGCGGTGGTCCGGTCGTTGGTCTTGAGCTGCACCCGGGTGGTGTACGGGAACCAGAAGAACTCGACGTGGTCGTGCCGCCCGATCAGGTCGGGTAGTCCGGTGAGCACGGTGTCCAGGTGTTCGGGTCGTTCGTGGGCCCGCAGCACGAAGGCGTCCACACAGCGCAGGGTGACCTCGACCAGGACGCCGAGGGCGCCGAGTGAGATCCGGGCCGCGTCGAACACGTCGGGGTGTTGCTCGGGGGAGCAGTGCAGGATCTCGCCGGTGCCGGTGACCAGGGTCAGCGCCTCGACGAAGGTGGCCAGTCCGCCGTATCCGGCGCCGGTGCCGTGGGTGCCGGTGGAGATCGCGCCGGCCACGGTCTGCGCGTCGACGTCGCCGAGGTTCGGCAGCGCCAGGTGGTGCGTGGCGAGCAGTGAGTTCAGTTCCCGCAGCGTCATCCCGGCCGGTACGGTGACCTGGCGTCGATCGGTGTTCACGCGTACGTCGACGGCTAGTCGGCTCAGGTCCATCCGCCGGCCGTCGGCGACCGCGACGGGGGTGAAGGAGTGTCCACTGCCGACCGGCCGGATCCGTTCATCGGCGGCGGTGGCGGAGCGCACCTGCTCGGCGACCTCGGCGGCGGATGTCGGGCGCAGGACGGCGGTCGCCACGCTGTGCTGGTTACCGCCCCAGTTGGACCAGGCGGTGGGGGTGCGTCCGGTGCCGACCATGGCGTGCTCCTCAAGATGAATATGAACCGAGTTCATATCAGGAACGTTCTTCCTGGTAAATACCGCAATCGAGGTCCGCTCGTTGTACCGGTAGTCACGAACTCGTGACGTGCAGATATGTTCATCCGTCGAAGGGGGGTGGCGAGTGTCAACTTCAGCCGCCACGACCGGCCCACTGCGTCGCGTACCAGTGCAGGGCCGTAGTGTCGCGCGCGTCCAGCGGATGCTGGACGCCTGCGCCGAGCTCGTCGACGAGGTGGGGTACGAAGGGCTGACCACCACCTTGCTCGCCGAGCGGGCCGAGGTGGCGATCGGATCGGTCTACCAGTTCTTTCCGGACAAGCGGGCGATCGTGCAGGCGCTCACGCTGCGCACGATGGAGTCCTACCTCCAGCGGCTCGACGAACGCTTCGCCTCGGACGACCTGACACACTGGTGGGACGGGGTCGACGCGGGCATCGACGAGTACATCACGATGCACCGCACCGTTCCCGGCTTCCGTACCTTGCACTTCGGCGACGTGGTCGACCTGCATCTGCTCGATGAGCAGCGCGACAACAACGGGGTGATCGCCGACCAACTGGCCCGGGTGCTCACCGAGCGGTTCGGGCTCGCCGACGTTCCCGACCTGCGTTTCCACCTGGAGATCGCGGTGGAGGCGGCGGACTCCCTGATCAAGCTGGCGTTCCGGCGCACGTCGGACGGTGACGACCGGGTGCTGACCGAGGCCAAGGCGCTGATCCGGGAGTACCTGCACCGTCAGATGGAGGCGCGGGGCGACACCGGCCGCCGGCCGGTCGGGCAGCCCGCCAAGCCGGGCGACGACCAGATCGCCGAGTCCGCCGAGTCGTCGGCCAAGCAGCCCGCCTGATCTCATCCGACCCGGCGACGCAGCCCGCGGGGAACCCGCCCGGCCCGCCGGATCGGCAGCTCCGAGCACACCTCGCCACGACTGCGGCGGAGAACCTCGCCGTGGTCCCGGTGTGGCCTGCTCAGAGGAAGGCGTGTCCCTCGCCCCGGTAGGTCGGTGCGGTGCCCACCACGTGATCGCCGTCGACCAGGTGCAGCTCGTTCACCCGTTCGCACAGCTCGCCGGACTTGGCGTGGCGGAACCAGACCCGGTCCCCGACGCGCAGGGTGGCGGCCAGCGTACCGGTCAGCGGGGTCTGCACCTCACCGGCACCCTCGGCGCCGAGCAGCTTGAGGCCGGTCGGCAGCCACGGGCGGGGCAGCCGGCTGTCGGCGGCGGAACCGGAGGCGATCCAGCCGCCGCCGAGCACGGTGGCCAGGTCGGGTGCCGGTCGGCGGACCACCGCGCAGGCGAAGAACGCCGCCGGGGTGGGCCGCCAGATGCGGTACGCGTCGAACAGCGTCGGCCCGTACAGGCCCGATCCCGCGGTGACCTCGGTGACCGCGGGATCGGCGCTGGTGGCGGCCACGCTGCCGGTCCCGCCGCCGTTGACGAACTCCAGGTCGGCGTGTTCGCGTACCGCGGCCACCGCCGCACCCCGGCGGGCCAGCAACTCGCGGTACGACCCGCGCTGGGCCACCCGGATCGCGGCGCCGAGCACCGCCTGCCCCGGCGGGGCGTCGCCCAGGCCGGCGATCTGTGCCTCGTACGACATCAGGCCGACCAGCCGGAATCCGGTTCGTCGGGCGACGGTGGCGGCGAGTCGGCCGGCCGCCCGGGCGGTGTGCACCGGTGAGCGGCGGACCCCGACGTGCACCCGGCCGCCCAGCAGTCGCCACGAGGCGTCCAGATCGAGGCAGACGCGCAGCTCCGGGCGGTGGCCCGGGGCGGTCACCGTGTCATAGAAGTCGAGCTGGTCGGCGTCGTCGACCATCAGCGTGATCGCCGCCGCCAGCGCCGGATCGGCGGCCAGCTCGGCGAGTGCCCCCCGGTCGGCGGTCGGGTACGCCACCAGCACGTCGGCGGTGACCCCGGTCCGGACCAGCCAGATCGCCTCGGGCAGCGTGAACGCCATCACCGACCGCCAGCCCGGCCGGGCCAGCGCGCGGGCGATCAGGTCCCGGCAGCGCAGCGACTTGCTGGCGATCCGCAGCGGCTTGCCGGCGACCCGCGAGGTCAACGCGGCGGCGTTGTCGTCGAAGGCCGTGAGATCCACCACCGCGTACGGGGGGTCGAGGTGCGCGGTCGCCCGGTCCAGCCGGTGGCGCAGGTTATCGCTGTCGGTGGCCACGTGTGCACGCTAACTGTGAAACGGTGAATGCGAAACACCCTCGCATCTGACCGGCCGGGATCGGGTTGGCAACCGCGTCCTAGGCTCGGCGAGCAGGTGATGCGCGACGGGAGAGGTCCCCGTCGGGACTAGAGTGTTCCACCGGGGGTGCCCAGCGATGGGCCGGCACGTGGAGGTACGGCCATCGAAAGCCAGTTCAACGGCGAGTCGTCCGGCGTGTCGCCGTCCACGGACCAGCCCGCCGGGACATCCGGCCGGGACACGACCGGCTTACCCGGCGGCGGTGCCGCCGGCCAGACCGCCGACCCGAAGAGTGCACCGGGCGGGCCCACCGGCCAGACCGCCGACTCGAAGAGCCCACCCGCCGCCCAGGCCGATCTGTCCGGCTACGGCGCGATCCGCTCGGTGCTGCGCATCCGCCCGTTCCGTCGGCTCTGGATCGTGCTCGGTGCCGCCTCGTTCGGCGACTGGCTCGGCCTGCTCGCCACCAGTGTCTTCGCCGCCGCGCAGGTGGAGGGGAGCACCGCCAAGGGAGCGGCGTTCGGTGGCGTGATCGCCATCCGGCTGCTGCCCGCACTGCTGCTCGGCCCGTTCGCCGGGGTGCTCGCCGACCGGTTCGACCGCCGCTGGACCATGGTCATCTGCGACGTCCTGCGGTTCGTGCTGTTCGCCTCCATCCCGCTGTACGCACTCACCGGTGCCAGCGGCGCGCGGGTGGTGAGCTGGGCGGCGATCGCCACGTTCCTGATCGAGACGGTCACCCTGCTCTGGATCCCGGCCAAGGAGGCCGCGGTCCCGAACCTCATCCCCCGGGCCCGGCTGGAGACCGCCAACCAGCTCACCCTGATCACCACGTACGGCCTCACCCCGGTCTTCGCCGCGATCGTGCTCTCCTCGCTCGACGGCGTCATCCGGGGGGCCACCGGCGGCGAGATGCCCTCCTGGGCCGAACCGGCCCAGCTCGCGCTCTGGTTCAACGCGTTCTCCCGGCTCGCCACCGCCCTGGTGGTGGCGTTCGGCATCAAGGAGATCAGCCAGGGCCAGACCGACGAGCAGGACCGCACCGAGCAGAGCATGCTGCGCCAGTTCGCCGAGGGCTGGCGGTTCATCGGGCAGACCCCGCTGGTACGCGGGCTGGTCCTGGGCATCCTCGGCGCCTTCGCCGGCGGCGGCATCGTGATCGGTACCGCCCGGTTCTTCGCCGCCTCGCTCGGCGCCGGTGACGCCGCGTTCTACCTGCTGTTCGGCGCGATCTTCGTGGGCCTCGCCCTCGGCATCGGGCTCGGCCCGATGATCGTCCGGGACATGTCCCGGCGGCGCTGGTTCGGCATGAGCATCGTGCTGGCCAGCGCCTCGGTGATGACGCTGGCCTTCGCCTTCCACCTGTCCATGGCGCTGGTCGGCGCGATCCTGGTCGGCGCCGGGGCCGGCATGGCCTTCCTCTCCGGCACCACGCTGCTCGGCGGCGAGGTCGCCGACGAGGTACGCGGCCGGGTCTTCGCGGTGGTGCAGATCGGTACCCGGCTGGTGCTGATCCTGGCCATCGCGCTGGGCAGCCTGCTCGCCGGAGTCGGCGGCTCCCGTACGTTCGAGATCGCCGACCTGGGCATCTCGGTCTCCTCGACGCGGCTGCTGCTGCTCGTCGCCGGTGCCGCCGGGATCTTCGCCGGGATCAGCGCGTTCGGGCAGATGGACGACAAGAAGGGCGTACCGGTCCTGGCCGACCTGTGGGGGTCGATCCGGGGCCGCCCGCTGATGCCGGCCGAGCCGTTCGTCTCGGCCGGGCTCTTCGTGGTCTTCGAGGGCGGCGAGGGCGCGGGCAAGTCGACCCAGCTCGCCCAGCTCGCCGAGCGGCTGCGCGGCGACGGGCGGGACGTGGTGGTGACCCGGGAACCGGGCGCGACCGCCGTCGGCTCCCGGATCCGGTCGATGGTGCTGGACACCACCGGCGACGAGGCGCCCTCACCGCGCGCCGAGGCCCTGCTCTACGCCGCCGACCGGGCCCACCACGTGGCCACCGTGGTCCGTCCCGCCCTGGTCCGGGGCGCGGTGGTGATCAGTGACCGGTACGTCGACTCGTCCCTGGCATACCAGGGCGCCGGTCGTACCCTGCCGGTCGACGAGGTCTCCTGGCTCTCCTCCTGGGCCACCGGTGGGCTCAAGCCCGACCTGGTGGTGCTGCTCGACGTCGACCCGCGGACCGGGCTGTCCCGGGTGGCCGCGCGGAGCCAGGCCGCCGACCGGCTGGAGGCCGAGTCGGTCACCTTCCACGAGCGGGTCCGGTACGCCTTCCTCGACCTGGCCGCCGCCGACCCCAAGCGGTACCTGGTGCTCGACGGCGCCCGTCCGGCCGAGGAGATCGCCGAGCGGGTGGCCCGCCGGGTGGAGGAGCTGCTCGGTGCCCCCGGCGGCATCAACCACCCGGACCCGGCGAACGGCCCGGACACCTCGGTCCAGCCCGAGTTATCCCCATCGGAGCTGGTGACGACGGAGCGAAGTTGATGCCGGACGCCTTCGCCGACCTGGTCGGGCAGGACGAGGCGGTGGAGACGCTGCGGCGTGCGGCGTCGGCCGCCGCCGCGGTGCTGCGCGCCGCCGACGGCCCGGACACCACCGAGCCGACGGTGTCCCCGGACGGCCCGGACGAGGGCGACGGTACGGCCCCGGGGACCGACCCGGGCGCGGGGATGACCCATGCGTGGATCTTCACCGGGCCGCCGGGATCGGGGCGGTCGGTGGCGGCACGCGCCTTCGCCGCCGCGTTGCAGTGCGTTCACGGCACCGGCTGCGGCACCTGCCCGGGGTGCCACACCACGCTCGCCGGCACCCACGCCGACGTGCGGCTGGTGGTGCCCGAGGGACTCTCCATCGGCGTCAACGACATGCGGGCGCTGGTGCTCCGGGCGGCCAGCACCCCGTCCGGCGGGCGTTGGCAGGTGGTGATCATCGAGGACGCCGACCGGTTGACCGAGGCGGCCGGCAACGCGCTGCTCAAGGCCGTGGAGGAACCGCCGCCCCGGACGGTCTTCCTGCTCTGCGCGCCGTCCACCCACCCGGACGACATCTCGGTGACCATCCGGTCGCGCTGCCGGGTCGTACCGCTGCGACAGCCGTCCGCCGAGGCGGTCGCCGAGGTGCTGGTACGCCGCGACGGCATCGCGCCCGACGTGGCCCGGTGGGCGGCGGCGGCCACCCAGGGGCACGTGGGGCGGGCCCGGCGGCTGGCCGGCGATCCGCAGGCCCGGTCGCGGCGGGACGCGGTGCTCGCGGTGCCGCGTCGGCTGACCGGGGTGGGTGCCGCGTTCGACGCGGCGTCCGCGCTGATCGAGGCGGCCGAGGCGGAGGCCGGGGCGTCCGTGGCCGAGCTGGACGCGGCGGAGCGTGCCGCCCTGGAGACCGCGCTCGGTGCGGGCGGCACCGGCCGGGGTGCGGCGGGCGCCGCCCGGGGTTCCGCCGGCCAGTTGAAGGAGCTGGAACGGCGCCAGAAGTCCCGGGCGACCCGGGCCCAGCGGGACGCGCTGGACCGGGCCCTGGTCGACCTGGCCGCCTTCTACCGGGACGCACTCGCCGTCGCCTGGGCGGCGCCGGTGGCGCCGGTGCACACCGACACCACCGACCTGGCCGACGCCGGTGCCCGCAAGTGGCAGGCGGAGGGGGCGCTGCGCCGTCTGGAGGCGGTGCTCGCCTGCCGGTCCGCGATCGAGGCCAACGTCAAGCCCCGGATCGCGGTCGAGTCGATGATGCTCGCCCTCTGGAAGGGCTGACTCCCACGCACCACCGGATGCCGAGTCCTGACGGAGCGGTCAGCTCCGGGATCCGCACAGGCATCGACACGCCCAATTCTGGTGCGGTACGGTCCGGTGTGCCGTGGTGACGGCGGCGGTACGCACAGTGAGGACGGCTGGGGAGGAGTCCGCTGATGCCGCGGGGCGAGATCGACGAGGCGTGGATCGAGGAGGCGGTCCGACGCTACCGCCGGATCGAGTCCCTCCAGGCCGAGTTCGACCAGGCCGTGGCGACGGTCGAGGTCACCGTCCGGTCGCCGGACGGACTGGTCGAGGTGGTGGTGACCGCCGGTGGCCGGATCACCGACGTGCGTTTCCTCGGCCCGCTGCACACCCGCCAGCCGCGCGACGTCGCGGGTTCGGTGCGGGCCGCGGTGACCGCTGCGGCGGACGCCGCCCAGTGGGCCCGGGAGAAGCTGCACAACGAGACGTTCACCGCCTACCGGCCACTGACGGGGGCGTGAGATGGACACCCTCCGGGCCCTGGCCGCACGCCTCGACGAGGCGAGCGCCACGCTGACCGCGCTGTCCCGCTCGGTCACCGCCGCCGACCCCGCGCAGGTCTCGTTCGGCGCGGACGCGCCCGGGCGGCCCGGTGAGATCGGGCGGGCGCTGCACCGGCAGTGGGTCAACGCCACCGGCGACCGGGCCCGTGAGGCGCACGCCGCCGCCGCGCAGTTGACCGCCACGGCGACCGCGCTGCGCCAGGCCGCCGACCGGTATACCGACACCGACTCCGCCGCCTCCCGCCGGTTGGCCGGGGAGAGGTGATGGACGCTCTGGACCGGCTCGCCGAGCCCGGGATCGACCTGCTGCGCCGGGTCGACACCCTGCTCGCCGCCGGGGCTCCGGAGGGCCACCGGGTCTGGCCGCTGCTGCGCCGGATGCAGGTGCTGCCCGGCGACGCCCTGCGCAGCTTCCTCGACCTGCGGGCGGCACCGTTGGCCGGTGCCGGGCACACGGTGCGCCGGCACGTGCACGGGTACGACCACGCCTGCGCCACGCTGACCGATCCGCTGCTCTGGTCCGGGCCGGCCGCCGCCGCGTACGGGCAGTCCCGGACGATGCTGCTGCGTCACCTCGACGACGGCCCGGAGAGCCTGGTGGGGCGGCTGGAAGCCACCGCCGGGTACGCCGACGCCCTCGCCGACTGGGTGGAGGGCAGCCGGCTCGCCGTCGCCCGCACCCTGGCCGAGGTGATCGGCTCGGCCGAGGCGGTCTCGGTGGTCGCGGCCACCACGATCACCCGCGAGTCGCCGCACTCCGGTCCCTCGTCGCCGGGCACGCCTGCCGCCGCCGAGATCGCGGCCCGGGTGCTGGCCGTGCTCTGCGTCGCGTACGACGGGGCGGAGACGCTGCTGCGGCAGTGGGCCCCGAGCCTGGCCGAGTCCCCGATGCGCGCGGCGTCGCCCCGGTTCCGCCCCGGCACCGCCCCGGGCGGGTCGACCACCCGCGTCGGCTGGTAGCAGCCCGGGCCGCCGGACCACCCCGGTGCACGGCCGTCGGTCGGCCTCGGCCGCTGGGCGGGGTGCGTCGGCACGCAGCACGGCGCCGCACGCGGGTGCCCGGTGAGGCCCTCGCGGCGGCGCCGTGACTTCCCTGCACCCCCCGCAGGTCTGTCCCCACACTCAACGCTGTCGAGCCCCGTTTGTCCCGTCCGTGACGGAGGATTCAGCCGTCCGGTCCGCCATCGTCGTACCGGTAGGTGGCACGGGATCGGTCGAGTCGACAGTCATGGATGATCACCCCTCACCTCGGCCCGACGGAAAACCGGCGGCGCGTCGTAGGGTGAGGAGCATGGGCATGCTCTGCGCGGTCAGCTTCCAGCGGTACGGGCGTCTCTACTACCTCGACCCGGGTGACTTCCGACCGCAGGTCGGCGACAAGGTGCTGGTGCCCACCGACGACGGGCCCGAGGTGGCGGAGTGCGTCTGGGCCGCGCAGTGGGTCAGCGACGACACCGAGGGCTTTCCCCGAATGGCCGGGCTGGCGCAGGAGGAGGACCTGCGCCGGGACGAGACGCTGCGGCGTCGCAAGGCGGAGGCGAAGGTCGCGGCGAAGCGGCTGATCCGGGAGCACGGCCTGCCGATGAAGGTGGTGGCGATCGACCACGTGCTCGGCAGCGCCGACGGCGGCGGCGAGCGCAGCACCATCTATTTCACCGCGCCGCACCGGGTGGACTTCCGTTCCCTGGTCCGCGACCTCGGGGCGACCCTGCACTGCCGGGTGGAACTGCGCCAGTTGTCGGCCCGCGACTCGGCCCGGGTGCAGGGCGGCATCGGCTCCTGCGGGCGTGACCTGTGCTGCGCCACCTTCCTGAACGACTTCGAGCCGGTGACCATCCGGATGGCCAAGGACCAGGATCTGCCGCTCAACCCGCTGCGCATCTCCGGCGCCTGCGGCCGGCTGATGTGCTGTCTCAAATACGAACATCCCCTGTACTCGAAATTCCAGGAGTCCGCGCCCGAGGTCGGCAGTCGCGTCTCCACCCCCAAGGGCGAGGGCCGGGTGGTGGGCCACAGCGTTCCCCGCGACGCCGTCACCGTACGCCTGGACGCCGACGGCTCGCGCTCCCTGTGCTCCCGCGCCGACGTGTGCGGTTCACGCCGCGCCTACGACAGCCGCGACCAGCCCGGCCCGGAGGGTGTGGCGCCCCGGCGGTGACCCGTGCGGGACGCCGTGTGCCGTGCCCCGCTCGCTATCCTGCCGCGATGGGTGTGCGGAACTATCTGATCGAGGGCGTCTCCGGCACCGGCAAGACCTCGGTCTGCAAGGAACTGCAACGACGCGGCCATCACGCCGTCAACGGTGACCGGGAGTTGGCCTACCAGGGCGACCCGGAGACCGGTGAGCCGGTGGACGGCTTCGGGCACGAGCACCACATCTGGCGGATCGAGGACGTGCGGACCCTGGTCGCCCGGGACGACGAGCCGCTGACCTTCTTCTGCGGCGGATCCCGGAACTTCTCCACGTTCATCGACCTCTTCGACGGCGTCTTCGTCCTCGACGTCGACCTGGAGACCCTGCGGCGGCGGCTCGACGCGCGGCCGACCGAGGAGTGGGGCGGACGACCGGCGGAACGCGCGCTCATCGAACGGTTGCACCGGACGAGGGAGGACATCCCGAGCAGCGGCGTCCTGATCGACGCCACCGCGCCGTTGAGCAGCGTCGTCGACGACATCCTCCGGCACGTGACGGGTTCCCCGGGAACCTGAGCACAGTGCCCGCCGAGCCTTCCGTACCGACCTCGTCCCGGATCACCGATGAGGGCGGCGGATGCGCCCGCCGCCCTCGTCGGTCCGGTCAGCGCAGGGTGACGGGAGGTTCGGCCAGGCGGGGACGCAGCGGACGGGCCGGGGCGAGCCAGGAGGCTTCGGGGGAGTCGTCGGGATTGACGCGCCACCGGCGGCCCACCCGGTCGACCGCGATCGGATAGAGGGTGAGCGTGCCGTCCGGGTCGATGCGCATCCGCACGAAGCCCTTGGCGTCCTCGATGCCCTGCCCGGCGAAGAGTTCGTTGACGTTCACCCCGAACGCGCTCGCGACCAGCAGGTACCCGGCCACCAGTTGACTGGCCACCACACCGATCACCGGCAGGTAGACCGTGGCGGCGGCCACTGCGGGCAGCGGCCAGGGCCAGTCGTGGAAGGGCAGCGACAGCCACGCCCAGGTGCCGGCGGCGCCCAACCCGACGTGGGCCAGCCCGTGCCCGACACCCAGCAGCCAGTGTCGGACGTGCCGTTTGCCGCTGGAACTGGGCGGCTTGGCGAACATGGCCGCCGCGAGCACGGTCACCAGCACCATCGCCACCAGCGGCACGCTGAACAGCCGCTGCTCGGAGGCCTCCGCACGGAAGTCGGTCACCCCGGCCATGGAGAGCATCAGCAGGGTGTGCAGGATGCCCAGCAGGGTGGAGAAGCCGGGATTGCGCAGCGGCAACCGGCCGAAGATCCCCCAGCCGTACCGGCGGGAGCGGGCCGCGTCGGGGTAGCGGGCGGCCAGCTCGTACGCGCGAGACGGGCTGGACCGGCGGGCCAGGGTGTCCCGGGGCGGCACCTCGATCTTCTCGGGCAGTTTGTGCGTCGGGTACAGGTACGCCCCGCCACTGCCCGAGGTGACCAGTTGTCGGCCGTCCGGCCCGGTGTAGCGGGCGTAGTGGTGCAGGTCGCCGGAGATCAGCAGGCGTACCCGGGCGCCGGTGGGCGCGACGATGGTCCGGATGAAATAGTCGATCGAGTCGTACGCGGTGGGCTGGTCGACGGCCTTCACCCAGGCCGGAGCCGGCACCGCCAGGATCACCTTGCTCTGCGGGCCCAGCTTCTCCGCCACCGCGTCGAAGTAGGTGAGCTGCGGATCGTCGACGTACGAGCCGGACTGGTCGTCGAGCCCGAGCAGCCACCAGTCGGCGGGCAACTCGGCGGCGAAGTACGAGCGGGACTGGCCGGTCCGCCAGCCGCCGAAGTGGCGGTCCCGGGTGCGGACGAACAACCGCAGGAACGCGGTCAGCCCGTCGTACCAGTCGTGGTTGCCGGGCACCGCGAAGATCGTCGGCTGCTCCGGCGGCGTGGTCGGCAGCGCCGCCTGGTAGGGCCCCTTGCACCGGTCCTCGTACGCCTCGTACGCGGCCGACGGGTAGACCTGGTCGCCGCCCATCACCAGGGTCTGCGCCCGGGGCAGCCGGTGCCCGTCCACCTCCAGCTCCCGCTGCGCGAGCAGGTACGCCACCGAGTACGTGGCGTTGAACCCGTCGCCCAGGTCGGCCACGTAGTCGAGCCAGAGCCCGCCGTCCGGCCCGACCTCACGGGCGACCTCCGCGTCCAGCGCCTTCTGGAGTTCCCGCTTGTCCAGGTACGCCCCGAACAGCACCGCCAACAACGTCCGCAGACCGGTGCTGATCAGCAGGAACGGCGCGAGCCACGGCACCGGCTTACGCGGCGTGAAGCCCAGCTCCAGCGGATCGGTGCTGCGCGGCCGTCGCGCCGCCCGCCCTCCGGAAGCCTCCTCGGCGTACGGCCCCAGCGGCGCCGCCCGACCGCTGGCCGGCTCCGGCTCGGTCGCATGCTCGGTGTGGGCTTCGGGACGCGTACCGTCACCGGGCGGAGGGTCGACCGGTTCGTCTCGGGGGATCTGGTCGTCGGTCACCCGCCGGAGCGTAGCGCCGCACGGTGGGGCGTGCCGACCCCGAACGTGCCCGTTGTCCGGTCCACCGAGTCCGGGGAATCCCGCTCCGCCCCGGCTTGGTGCGTGCCGTACACTTGGCGATCGTTGCCGCCTTAGCTCAGTCGGCTAGAGCGACGCACTCGTAATGCGTAGGTCGACGGTTCGATTCCGTCAGGCGGCTCGGATAGCGGCCCTGACCAGCAGAGATGCTGGTCAGGGCCGCTTCGTTTCACGACAGGTGTCGCAGGATCCCGCCGTCTCGGGGCTCCCGACGGTCGCCGCCGGGTGGTCACCCGATCGTCGAGCGGACGACGCCCGGCGCATGTGATTCGCGGCAGGCATGTCGTCGCGCCGTCCGGATGAAGTAGACCTCGGCGAATGGAAAATTGATCAATGACTGCGCTGGTGGGTCGAGTGGCGAGCGCTGTCGGATTCGCGACATAAGGCTTTCGGCTACAGTCCGGGTCGGGTCGAACACGTGGCTTTGCGGCGGATTCTCCCCCGTTCGACGAGCTGTTTCGGTTGGACGGCCAGCTCGGATCGCCCTGGTCGTCTGCTGACTGAGTTCGAACGTCGGGTCTACGATGACGCCATCTATCGCCGGCGCGACGAATGGGAACTCATCAGTGGATGTTGGTCAGCGGCAGGTAGAGATCGAATTGGTAGGTGTCGCCGACGCCGAGGCTGGTCGACTGGCTGCAGAGTTGCGCGACTATCTGCTCGACGAAGACCCCGATCTCGTTGTCGATCAAGTTCGGTCGGACCCTCGTACCCAAGATGTTGGTGCCCTGCTCGTGTTTATCCTTGCGACTCCCGCTGCCGTTGCGGTGGCGCGGGGCGTGCAGCAGTGGCTCGCGCGGCGGGCGACGTCGGAGGTCGTCTTCCGATCCAAAACCAATCAGCTCAAGGTGACGAATCTGCCGGCTCGTCGTGCCGAGGTGCTGGCACTGCAACTCGTGGCGTTGATCGAAGGCACACCTGGCGACGAGTAGCGGACGAGACGATGCCGGATCAAGCCGCTCAGCAGCCGCTCGTGATCATGCTTGGGGCGGATACCTGGCCGGCCTGGCCGGATCTCGACAAGCCGGTCATCGGTCGATCTCATGCTGCTTTTCTCGATTACGTACGTAACGGGCTCCACGTCCCCGGGGCACGCGTTCTTAACCTGTTCGGCTCGACCGCGAGCCCGCACGAAATGGTCGAGAAGATCCAAGGCTTCCTTGATCGAGGTCAGGCGGAGGCCACCGATGTCATCGTCTACTACGTCGGGCACGGTGACCGCATTCCGGACGGGGACGAGTTCGTCCTGCTGACAGCCTGTGCCACTCGAGCCGCGATCGATTCGTCCTCGCTTCGGGCCAGTCATGTGGCCGAAGCCCTTCGTCCTTGCGCCGGGAAGCTGCGCGTTCACCTCATCATCGATGCGTGCTTCTCCGCTGAGACCGCCCGGGCCTTCAACCGTCCGATCGGTAGTGTCGGCGTCGCCGTACTCGCGTCCTGTAGCAGTGGTGATCTCTCTTACGGCGACCCGGATGCCGATACGACGGTCTTCACTGGCGCGTTGCTGAAGGTGCTCTGGCGCGGGGAGCCGGGCCATGCGCGCCGGTTGTGTCTGCGCGAGGTGGGAACTCTCGTCAAGGACGAGTTGGCCGACCGGGACACGAAGACGTATCCCGAAGTCCACGATCCCGAGCAGCGCAAGGGGCGCATAAGCGAGGTTCCGCTCTTCCCCAATCCGCCGGTGCCACCCAGGCCGCTGGAAGACCACGCGGTCCGGCCGTGGTGTGCCGTGGTGTCCGCAGCGGACGTGCCGGCCGGTGGCACCAGCGTCGGGCAGTTCGGCGATGCCATCGAGGGGTTCCGGGAGATCTATCGCCGCAGCGTCGCCGACGAGACCGGCTGGCATCTGGGCGAGCATCCCGAGTTGGTGCGGTCGGCTGAGGTGTTCGGTTCCACCCGATCCTTCCAGGAGGCGGTGCAGAGCGTCTGCTCCGCCGACCTGGCCTTCTTCGACCTGACCGACTTGGAGCCGGCGGTCGTCGTACTGCTCGGCATGCGGGCGGTGGTGCGGCGAGGCGTGACCATCTGCTTCCTTCAGGAGAGTGAGGACAAGCACGGCGGGCTGGCTGGTGTGCCACCGTTCCTCCTACGGGACATCAACGTGGTGAGCTTCTCTCCAGGGGGAGTGCTTCCGGAGGACCTCCTGGGCGCTCGGGCGCTGGCCGGCATACGAGATCTCAGTCGGGCCCCGTTCAGGTATGCCGACCTGCCCGGCTTCGACGCCATCCGGCAGCTTCCACCGGTTCTCGACCGGACGGTCATTCCCTATCACGAGAGAGTCCTGGTCCTCTGCTCGTTCGACTCGGCGTACGGCAGCCGGAACTGGCCGGAGATCCAGCGCCGGTTGAAGAGAGCGGTCGAGGCCCGTCGGACATCTCGTGGTGACGGCACTGGGAATGCTGACGATCCCGAGATGCGTGCGTCGGTCCGAGTGGAGCGGACCCTCGACATGGGGTCGGCGCGGGTGGTGTCGGCGAATCTCCTGGAGGCGATCCGGCTCACCGACCTGTGTGTGTGCGACCTGACGGGTTGGAAACCCAACGTCCTGTTCGAACTGGGGATGCGGCTGGCGGCCCGGCCACTCGAACCCGTCTGCATCATCGACGGGACAGGGGCGGCCGAGAGCAACGGCCCGAACGCGGATCGGCTGGCACGCATCGCCGGGCAGGTCGCCGGCCTGACCTCGCTGTTACGGGTGATCGAGTACGAACTCGACTGCGGGAACGAGTTCTACTACGAGATCGTCGACCGGCATCTCGACATGGTGCAGGAACTCAGCGAAGGGCCGGTCCGTACCTGGGTGGGCGACTGCCTGGCGGTCGGCAGCCTCTACCGGGTGGCCTGGCAGTACGCGGACATCCACCACGAGCCGGCCACCGCGAGCGTGGTGGAGGCGCTGCGGACCCCGGCCCGGGCGCTGCACGTGAGCCGCCAACGGGGAAGTAGCCCGTACATCTTCCCGGCCACCCATCGGCTTACCGACGCTGCACGACACAGCGCCGTCGAGATGCTTCGCGCGGCCTGGCTCTACCTCAGGGACGCCCACGAACGGGGCAGGATCACCGGCGGAGACCTCGTCGAATTGAGAGACGTCGGCTACGACCTGGTGGCGCTGCTCTCCGAACCACTCGAACCGGACGATCGCGCATTCAGCGAGGAGGTGCTCGCGGTGGTGGACGACCTCGAGAGAGAGATGTCGGGTGAGGCATCATGAACCTGGAAGCGATCCTGAACGAGGCGGCGCAGCAGCGTAATCGGGCGCGAGCCCTGACCACGCACGGGCATCTCGAACGGGCACGCGGGGTGTTGGGTGTGCTCATCGACGGACTACGCGACGCGTTGGCACGCGTCGAGCATCTGCCGCACAAGACCCCGCCGGACGCCGCCCAACCGGATCTCTCCGACGTGCCGATCCGATCGCAGTTGGCGCGGGCGCTCGCCGACGCCTACGGGATGCTGGGCGGGGTGGAATGGCGCGACAACAACCTGGTGCGGGCGGCTGACGCCTATCGGCAGGGTCGTGATATCGAGCAGGGCGACGAGTACGGGGTGAGCGACTCCTACAACCTGACGAACTATCTGGTCGTCCTCATCCTCTGTAGTCCCGGTGAGCTGTCAGCCATGCGTGCCGAACTTGAGGCGGCCGTCGACACCGTACGCGCCCAGGTCGAGGGTGAACGGCGTGACCAGTGGTGGGCCTGGGCCGACTACGGCCTGCTCAGCCTGTTGTTGGGGCGCAGCGAGAGCGCCCTGCGTGCGTACGAGCGGTTCGAGTTGTGTGGTCCGCCGGCCTCGGACCGGCTGTCGTGCGCACGGGTGATCGCGTCGCTGCGGAGCGCGGGCGTGGTGGACGGCGAAGCTCTGCCGGACGGCGAGGACTGGCAACTGCGCTGACGGCGGGCAGGCCGGAAGTGGCGCTCCGGCCTGCCCGCCCCTGAAGCGACGTCACCACGCACTACGAATTCGACACGCCCTCGTTGAAGCCCTCGTTGAAACCCTCCATGAACGCCGAGAAAGACCCGGTCAGCAGGCACCCCGCACAGCACAGCGCGATCAGCATCGCCGGTACCGCGATCCACAGGACGATCGCCCACCCTCCGAGCCCAGCTTTGTTCGGCGGCTGCTGGGCGTACATCCCCGGCGGCGGCTGAGGCGGGTACTGGTGCGGCGGGTAGTACGGCTGCTGCTGGTACGGGTCGTGAGGATGCATCCGGCCATCGTTACCACGCACGGACTCGCGCGGTACCACCCGATCGGTACATCCCGGACCACCGAAGGGGGAGTCAAGAACCCGCACGAGCGTGCGGGATGTGGCACTGAGGGTGGCGATGGAAAGGTTGGCGGGCCCAAAACCGCACGATCGCGCTGCTTTGGTGGACCTGCGGGCTCTCGTTGCGCTAGTCTTGTGCAGAACCGCACGTTCGTGCGGCGTCGATGGGGGCCTGCATCATGCTCGAACTCGATCCTGGCGCCGCTTTCGCCGGTGCGGTGAGAAAGCGCCGGCGGCAGCTCGGTCTAGGGCAGGGCGAACTAGCCGACCTTGCCGGAGTGTCGGAGCGCTTCGTGTATGCGCTGGAGCGAGGAAAGCCCTCCGTCCAGTTGGACAAGTTCATAGCCGTGCTGTCGGCGCTGGGGCTCCACCTGGAGCTTCGTCGCGGTGGCGTGCCCGCCGTCACGCTCGGTGAAGGAATCCCCCGATGAGCGCACCGTCGGAGGGTGCCCTCGAAGGGCTCCGCTCGGTCGACGAGGCGGACGTATTCAAGGCGGGCCGGCATGCGGGCACGCTTGCCCGTACCCAGGACGGCATTGAATTCCGTTACCTGGATACGTGGATCGAAGCCGGAGGGGCGCCCGTCGCCACCACCATGCCGGTGACGACTGAGCCGCTCGTCCGTGCCGGGGGTGCACTTCCCGCCTACTTCACTGGATTGCTGCCAGAGGGGCGTCGACTCGGTGCCCTTCGCCGCGCGGTGAAGACGTCGGCCGACGACGAGTTGTCCCTCTTGCTCGCGGTCGGGTCCGACGCGGTGGGCGACGTGCAGATCGTGCCGGCAGGTACGCGGCCGGCAATGGTGCCGCCGCGGGTGGTGATCGACGAGGTCTCCTCCATGAGCTTCGCCGACCTGCTGATCGAACTGGGCATTCGTGCGCAGCGAGAGGCACTTCCCGGCGTCCAGGACAAGACGAGTGCCGCGATGATCAGCCTGCCGGTCGCCCGTGCCGGCGAACGTCACATCCTCAAGCTGAACCCCGCTGAATATCCACATCTTGTGGAGAACGAGAAGTTCTTTCTCGACGCTGCTCGCAGGTCAGGTCTGAAGGTGCCGTCTAGTCGACTGGTCTTCGACGCTCGTGGGATACCGGGTTTGCTGGTCGCCCGCTTCGATCGCGTCACTGTGGACGGCCTGCCGCTGTCGCTGGCTGTCGAAGACGGCTGTCAAGTGTTGGACCGCCCGCCTGCCGACAAGTATCGAGTCGGTGCCGACCGCACTTTCGCGGGCCTGGCCGATCTCTGCGATGCCCGTGCCGTCGCCGGTCAGGATCTGATTCGACAGTTGGCCTTCGCCTACCTCACCGGCAACGGCGACGCACATGCAAAGAACTTCTCCGTGCTTCAGGGCCGCGACGGTGAGTGGCGGATCTCTCCCGCCTACGACCTGCCAAGCTCATACCTCTACGGCGACAAGACTATGGCCCTGTCGATCGGAGGCCGCAGCGGGGGCGACTTCAGGGCTGCCGACTTCGTCGGCCTGGGAAAGACACTTGGCGTGCCGGAGCGTGCGGTGCGGCGGGTCCTGACCGGCATCACCGAACGGGCTGACGCCTGGCTGGATGAACTGCTCTCTCTGCCGTTCGAGAAGGGCAGACTCACCAAGCTCGGACGCGTGATCAGATTTCGGCGCGGCCAACTTGCCCTGAAGTGAGCCGCGGGCACCAGGGTTGGAGCCGCCCAGGGGCCCGGCCTTCTCGGTGCGGGCGCTCCGGTCGCCCGGCGCTGGCTGCTGCCCGTAGCGGCGGGTCACCGGTCCGACTCCCCGGCGGCGGATCCCGCCCCGTGTCACAGGTGGCGCCCATACTCGACGGCACCATGCTCGCGAAGACAGTCGGAGGTCCTGCCGTGCCGTACGCACCAGTCGTTGTCAGCCTGCCGATCGCCGACCGGCAGGTCTCGCACGACTTCTACCGGGACGCCCTCGGTCTGCCCACGATCGGTGAGCCGGCCGAGGACGGTCTGCCCGAGCCGTTGCAGTTCGAGGTCAACGCCGGGTTGCGCCTGATGCTGGTGCCGACCGGTGGCTTCGGCTGGGTGCTCGGCGGCCGGGAGGTGGCCGACCGCCGGCACAGCGAGTGCGTACTCGGGTTGACCGTGGACGGTCCGGCCGAGGTCGGCAGCCTGTTCTCCCGCGCGCGTGACGCCGGTGCCGAGGTGGTCACCGAGCCGGGGCCGCAGCCCTGGGGTTATACGGGCACCTTCGCGGACCCGGACGGTCACCTGTGGTTGATCACCGCAGCCGATGGGGTCGGTCAGGCGTAGAGCTTCCGGACGTACTCCGGTCCGTAGTGGCGCTCCAGGTCGGCCAGGGTCTCCACCGGGTTCTGCACCTCCTTGATCAGGCGGGCGGTGCTGGGCAGCGGGTCCGCCGGCCAACTCTCCGGCTGCCACAGCCCGGAGCGGAGGAACGCCTTCGCGCAGTGGAAGAAGATCTGCTCGATCTCCACCACCACGGCGAGCACCGGGCGGTGCCCCTTGACCACCATCTGGTCGAACCAGGGCGCGTCGCGCAGCAGCCGGGCCCGCCCGTTGATCCGCAGGGTGTCGCCACGCCCCGGGATCAGGAAGATCAGCCCGACGTGCGGGTTGTCCAGGATGTTGCGGTAGCCGTCGGCACGCTTGTTGCCGGGGCGCTCCGGGATGGCGATGGTCCGGTCGTCCAGCACGAGGGTGAAGCCCGGCGGGTCGCCCTTGGGCGAGACGTCGCAGGCGCCGTCCGCCCCGGCTGTGGCCACCAGGCAGAACGGCGATGCGGCGAGCCACTGCCGGTCGCGCTCGTGCAGCGTGGTGCGTTCCTTCTCGGCGGCGCGGGGTGTCGGGGTGCCGAGCAACTCCCGTAACTCCGCCAGCGAGGTGATCTCTGCCGTCACTGTGTGCCTCCCCGTGAAGTTGAACCCGGTGGCGGCATCCAGGCGAGAAACCGCCACGGTCAGTGTAGGCGCGCCTACTGTGAGGGGCTGTCCCCCCTGATGGGCGGGGGTGTGGCCGTGACACGAGCCGTCGACGGCGAAACGACACCCGAGCAGTGGAGGCCCGGAGCATGGAGAGTCGACTCAAGATACTGGGCCACCCGGTGCATCCGATGCTGGTGATGTTCCCGGTGGCCCTGCTGGTCACCGCCGTGTTGTTCGACCTGATCGACACGCTCGGCGGACCACGGTTCCTCGGCGAGGTGGCGTACTGGAACATCACCGTCGGGTTGGTCGGTGGCCTGCTGGCCGCGGTGGCCGGGGCCTTCGACCTGCTGGCCATCCCCGCCGGGACCCGCGCGAAGCGGGTGGGCATCACCCACGCCGTGGCGAACCTCGCGGTGATCCTGCTCTTCGCCGCCGTCTGGGTGGTACGCCTCAACGCCGACTCACGGGCCGCCGGTGGCGCACTGATCGCGATCGAGGTGGTGGCGCTGGGCATCCTCGGCGTCAGCGCCTGGCTGGGCGGGGAACTCGTCGACCGGCTCGGCGTCGGGGTCGACCGGGACGCCCACCTCGACGCGCCGAGTTCGCTGCGTTCGGCAGCGGCCGGCCAGCCGGCAGGTGGTGTGCGGTGACCCGGGGCTGGCGTGGCGGTCAGCAGGGCTGGGATCCGATGGGCGAGTTGCAGTCGCTGCGCGCCGAGCTGAGTCGGCTGCTCGGTGGCCGCCCGGGGCCGCCCGAGGTCGAGTTGGGCGAGATCCCCGACGGCTGGGAGGTGCTGGTCCGGCTGCCCGGCGTCGCGCCCGAAGAGGTGGCGGTCGAGTTGGACGACCGCGAGCTGTGCGTACGGGCCCGGACGGAGGCCGAGGTCAACGCCGATCACGGCATCCCCGGCGGATTCGAGACGCGGGGCTTCGAGTACCGCATACCGCTGCCGTCACGGGTGGACCCGGAGGGCATCGACGCGGTGATGGACCACGGCCTGCTGCGGGTACGGCTGCCCCGGGCGACCCGGCCCGCGCCCCGCACCATCACCGTCGGTCGCACCGGGCCGTACCCGACCGCCACGGGTGCGTCGCGCGGCGCCGACCCGGCAGCGGACCGGGAACTCCACCAGCCGGACGTCGCCCCCGGCGAGTACGAGCGGTAACCCCCTGCCGTGGCCGCTCCGGATCTGCTCGCTCCGGCCACCGGGCTGGTGCCCGACGTGGCCCGGATCGCCGTGTTGCGGGCCAACGCGCTCGGCGACTTCATCTTCGTGTTGCCGGCGCTGGACGCGCTGCGGGCCGCGTACCCGGGTGCGGAGATCGTGCTGCTCGGCGCGCCGTGGCACGCGGAGCTGTGGACCGACCGGCCGGGCCCGGTGGACCGGGTGGAGGTGGTGCCGCCGGCACCGGGCATCCGGGCGGCGGGCCCCGGCGAACCCGAGTCGAGCATGGTCGACTTCCTGGCCGCCGCCCGCGAGCAGCACTTCGACCTGGCGCTGCAACTGCACGGCGGCGGTGCGAACTCGAACCCGCTGGTAGCCGCGCTCGGTGCCCGGGTGACCGCCGGACTGCGCGCCGAGGACGCCCCACCGCTGGACCGGTGGCTGCGGTACGTCTACTACCAGCCGGAGGTGATCCGCTACCTGGAGGCGGTGGCGCTGGTGGGTGCCGCGGCGACCACGATCACCCCGACGCTGGCGGTCACCGAGGCGGACCGCGCCGAGGCCCGCTCCGTGCTCGGCGAACCGGCCCGTCCCCGGGTGGCACTGCACCCCGGGGCCACCGACACCCGGCGCCGCTGGCCGGCCGACCGGTTCGCCCGGGTGGCTCGGATGCTGCACGCCGACGGGTACGAGGTGCTGGTCACCGGCACCCCGGCCGAGCAGGACGTGGTGGACCAGGTGGTGGCGGCGGCCGGGGTGCCGGTCCGTCCCCAGGTGGGCACGCTCAGCCTGGGCGGGCTCGCCGGCTGCTACGCCGACTGCGAGCTGGTGATCTCCAACGACACCGGCCCGCTGCACCTCGCCGGTGCGGTCGGCACCGCCACGGTCGGCATCTTCTGGGTCGGCAACCTGATCACCACCGCCACCGGGCTGCGCGGGCGACACCGGCCGATCACCTCGTGGACGGTGCACTGCCCGGTCTGCGGGGTGGACTGCACGCCCGGCATCTATCCGCACCGCCCCGGCGACGGCGACTGCCCGCACCGGGACTCCTTCGTCACCGACGTACCGGTCGTCGAAGTCCTCGAAGCCGCCCGCGAACTGCTGTTCCGCTGAGCCCGGAGGTAAGGAGGGGACCCCTACTAACGCCTCGTGTATAGGAAGGGTCCCTTCCTTACATCAGCACCTCCCATGCCTCGACGTCGCGTTCGGTGACGGTGGTCGGTGACTCCAGGTGGTAGGCCCCGCTGGGCAGGACTCCGGCGCCGCCGTACCGCGCCATCACGGTGATCTGGGCGGCGACGTCCTCGCCCTGGTGGCGCTCGTGCACCCGCCGCCAGAACTCGAAACCGCCGCACTCGACCAGCTTGGCCCGGTCGTACAGGACGCAGCCGCCGATCCAGGAGACCTGGTACGCCCGCCAGTTCCCCGCCGGCACCTTCAGCGCCTCGGTGACGTGCAGCAGGTTCGCCGCCGAGTGGATCTGCGCCCGGTCCCACTCCGGGGTGCCCGGACGGATGCGCTCGGGCACCGGCCGGCCGCTCCACTCCCGGTAGTGCCGGTGCGTCTGCGGGCGTACGTCGTCCAGGTACGACAGTCCGTGCACGCCGTTGCCGACGAATCCGCAGCCCAGTTCCTGGATCGCGGTGACGAGCCGGGACAGGGCGCCGGGTTCCAGCCAGACGTCGTCGTCGAGGAAGAGCACGTACCGGGCGGCGGACGCGGCGAGCAGGGCGGCCCGGTGTTCGGCCAGCCCACGCCGGGGCAGCCGACGGGTCAGCAGCACCGGATGCCCGCGATACCGCAACGCACGGACCATGGTGGCCGCCGCCGGGTGGGCGTACCCGGGGTCGCCGTCGGACTGGTCGCTGACCACCACCCCGAACCCCGGCACCCCCTCCTGGGCGGCGAGCCCGGAGAGGGTGACGGCGAGTTCGGCGGGCCGGTCCCGGGTCGGGACCAGGACGTCGAGCAGACGATCGGCGCGGAAGTCCGCGTGGTCGCCGGTGTCGAGCGGTCGGTTCACGGCGCCTTGCCGGTGGTCGGCGGGACGCCGGCACGGGACACCGCCACACCGTCCGGACCGGCGGCGACCTCCTGACCGGCAGCGACAGTGTCGCCCGCAACGACCGCCCGGCCCGCACCCACCTCGTCCACCGAGCCGACCGAGCCGTCCGCCCCGTCCGAACCCTCTGCGCCGGTCGTGCCGGTCATGCCGGGCGTCCCGATCGAGCCGACGGAGCCGACCGTGTCGGCCGTATCGGCCATGCCGCTCTGGCCGTGGGCGCGGATCCGGTCGATGATCGCGGAGGTGGAGCGGTCCGGCACGTACCCGAGCGTGCGGACCTGCCCGCCCAGCCGCTGCACTAGCGGTGCCTCGGGTACCAGGTCGGGCGGGTAGTCGCCGCCCTTGACGTAGACGTCGGGGCGGACGGCCTCGATCAGACCGGCCGGCGAGTCCTCCTCGAAGACGACCACGTGGTCGACACAGGAGAGCGCGGCGAGCAGGGCGGTACGGTCCTCCACCGGGTTGACCGGCCGGTCGGCGCCCTTGAGTCGGCGGACGCTGTCGTCCGAGTTGACCGCCACCACCAGCAGGTCACCGAGGGCCCGCGCCTGCTCCAGGTACCGCACGTGGCCCCGGTGCAGCACGTCGAAGCAACCGTTGGTGAACACGATCGAGCGCCCGTTCCGCCGATGCTCCGCGATGATCCCGGCCAGGCCCTCGGCGCCGACCAGCGCCGAGTCGCCCGGCGTCGGGTGGCCGAGCGCGGCCAGCAGGTCGTCGCGGCGACACACGCAGGTGCCGGTTCCGGCGACGGTGCTGGTCGCGGCGAGTTGGGCGAGCTGCGCGGCGGTCGGCAACGGCGCGCCGGCGGCGAGTGCGAGCGTCATGGTCGCCAGGTACGCGTCACCCGCGCCGACCGCGTGGCTGGCCGGTACGGGTGTGCTGTGGCTGCGGGCGGGTCGTCCCTCGGCACCGCCCACCACCGCACCGTCGGTGTCCAGGGTCACCGCGACCACGTCCGCGCCGGTGTGCGCCCGCAGCTCCGCGAGTCGGGACTCGGCCAGGACGGCCCGGTCGACACCGGCTCCGGCGTCGGCGTTCACGGTCACCCCGGTGCCGGTCACGCTGAGCCCGTCGCGGGTCATCGCGACCCGGTCCTCACCGGGCGTGGGCTCACCGGTCGGCCCGTCGGTACGCCGCAACCCGCCCGGCGCGGTGCCCATGGTCAGCTCCGACGGTCCGTCGGTCGGGTCCACCTCGGGGTGTTCCAGGTGCAGGTCGGTCGGGGCGTCGGCGGTGGTCAGCCCGGCGGTGCCGGCGCGGGCGAGCAGTCGGCTCGCCTCGGCGAAGCTCGGCGTCACCACGGTCGGGGCGAGGCCACGCCAGTCGGCGAGGTCGTGCGCGTCCAGCGCGACGGTGGCGTACCGGCTGCGGTGGGCGACCAGCCAGGCGCGCACCGGTGCCGGCAGCGCGCCCAGGCCGTAGTCGCAGATCACCAGCGTGGGAGCCGCGCCACCGGCGGCGGCCCGCAGCTCCTCGGTCGCGCAGTCGAGGGCGGTGAGCAGGCAGTCCACGCCCACGTCGGTGAGCGGGTCGTCCGGGTCGCCGGAGTCCTCGCGGAGCAGGATCTGGTCACCGGCCAGCATCCGGCGCTTGACCGGGGTGGGACGTCCCGGCTGGCTGACGGTCCGGTCCCAGACGCCCGCCCGGTCCAGACAGTCGTGCAGCTCGTCGCCGGCCACGTCGGCGCCGACCGGTGCCACCAGCACCGACCGACCGCCCAGGGCGGCGACGTTGACCGCGGTGTTTGCCGCGCCGCCCGCCGCCGAGATGCGTCGCCGCAGGGTGAGGACCGGGGCCGGGGCCTCCCGACACAGCCGGTCGGAGTCGGCGAACCGCCATTCGTCGAGCATGGCGTCGCCGATCACCAGGACCGGGCGCCCGAGCCAGCTCTGCACGACGTCGGCGAGCCGGAGCTGTTCCGCTGCTGCTCGTGCCATGCCGGCGGATCCCCTTGCCGCTCCGGGTCAAACCTGCCCGACCGGCTGCCGGTGCGGGCGGGGTCACGCACCTCGGGGCGTTTCGGGCGTTCGGGCCGAGCCGGACGACCTGCCGGCCTTCTGCGCCAAGATCGTCGAGGAGTTCGCCGAGGGCCGGCACTGACCCGACCACCGGCACCACCCGAAGCCGGTCCGTCCGACACCCCCCGCCGGGCCTGACGGACGGACCGGCTTCGTCCGTCCCGGGCATGTTTCCGGTGGTACGGGAAAACGGGCGCAATGACCACGGAGAGCCACCCGGAGCCGGTGCTGAGCAAGGGGCAGCTCCGGCTGCTGATGTTCGGGCTGATGACCGGCATGCTGCTGGCCGCCCTCGACCAGACCATCGTCGGGACCGCCCTGCCCACCATCGTCGGCGAGCTGGGCGGCATCAGTCACTACTCCTGGGTGGTGACCGCGTACCTGCTCGCCTCCACCGCCTCGACCCCGCTGTACGGCAAGATGGCCGACCTGTACGGACGCCGCCCGGTGTTCCTGTTCTCGATCGGGACGTTCCTGCTCGGCTCGTTGCTGGCCGGCCTCTCCCAGGACATGACCCAACTGATCGTCACCCGAGGGGTGCAGGGTCTGGGTGCCGGCGGTCTGATCACGCTCGCCTTCACCATCATCTCGGACGTGGTCTCGCCTCGGGAGCGTGGCCGCTACCAGGGTGTCTTCGGCGCGGTGTTCGGTATCGCGTCGGTGGCCGGGCCGCTGGTCGGCGGCTACTTCGCGGAGACCAACTGGCGCTGGATCTTCTATCTGAACGTGCCGCTGGCGATCCTCGCCATCGTGGTCTGCTCGCGCGTGATCCGGCTGGTGCCCTTCACCCGCCGGAAGCACTCGATCGACTGGCTCGGCGCGCTGCTGCTGGTCGCCGGGGTGAGCAGCCTGCTGCTGGCGCTGAGCTGGGGCGGGAACACCTATCCGTGGGGTTCCGCCGCGATCATCGGCCTCTTCGTCGTCGGTGCCGTGCTGACCGTCGCCTTCGTGCTCCAGGAGCGCCGGGTGGCCGAGCCGATCCTGCCGCTGCGACTGTTCCGCAGCGCCACCTTCACCCTGGCCAACGGTGCCGGATTCGTGCTCGGTCTGGTGATGTTCGGGTCGATCATCTTCATCCCGCTCTATCTCCAGATCGTCAAGGGCGCCTCGCCGACCCGCAGCGGTCTGCTGATGCTGCCGATGATGGCCGGCATCATCATCACCTCGGTGCTGACCGGCCGGGCGATGAGCCGGATCGGCCGTTACAAGTGGTTCCCGGTGACCGGCTCGGTGGTGCTGCTGGTCGGGATGCTGCTGTTCACCCGGTTGCAGGTGGGCACCTCGCTGTGGGTGGCGTTCGGGTTCATGGCGGTGATCGGCGTGGGGCTGGGACTCTGCATGCAGTCGCTGGTCCTCGCCGTACAGAACTCCGTCTCACTGCGGGACCTGGGCGCCGGTACCTCGTCGGCGACGTTCTTCCGATCGCTCGGCGGATCCTTCGGGGTGGCCATCCTCGGCGCGGTGCTCTCCGCCCGGCTGGCCGCCGAGATGTCCGACCGGCTGCCGGCGGCGGTGGCGCAACTGTCCCCGGAGCAGCGGGCGGCAGTGGGCCCGACCGGTGGCGCGGGAGTGTCGGTCGACGACCCGGCGACGATCCTGGCCCTGCCCACCCCGGTACGCGCGGCCGTCCAGGTGGCCTTCGTCGAGTCCCTGCACCTGGTCTTCCTGACCACCGGGCTGATCGCGATCGTGGCGGTGCTGCTCACCCTGGCCCTGCCGAACGAGCGGCTGCGCGGCGCCGGCCCGGAGGGGGCCACCGGCGGCACCGACGGCCTCGGCGGCGAGGGCCCGGCCCCCGGCGGCAAACCCCTGGACCGCTCCTCGAAGCCCGAGGCCGCCGCCGACATGGAGGCGAAGTCCCAGACGATGCTTTGACAGACCCCTGATCGTGGCAGTGTGGCTGTTCGACACGCCGACGCGGGAACAGCCACACTGCCACGATGAAAGTCTTCGTCCAGCCGGCTCCGGCGGGGTCACTTGAGGATCAGGCGGTTGGTCTGCTCGAAGACGTCCAGGTCGGCAAGGGTCTCCAGGACGCTCGTGGAGAGCGGCTGCGGCATCGCCTCGCGGTGGAAGAAGGCGGCGTCGGTGGTCTCCTCGGTGACCCGGGCCAGCCGCCCGTCCCACTCCTCGACCCGGAACGCGGTGGTGAAGATCTGGTACGTGTGGCCGTACATGTTGGTGTGGGTGCGGTCGGGTCCGGTGTAGAGGGCGAACGCGCTGACCCGCAGCGCGCGTAGTCCGGTCTCCTCGCGTACCTCCCGCACGGCGCAGTCGGCGATGGACTCGCCCAGCTCCATGGCACCGGCGGGCATCGCCCACTGCCCGTTGTCGGAGCGTCGGATCAGCAGGATCCGTGCGGAGCTGTCGCGGACCACGGCCCGCGCGCCGACGAACATCAGTGTCCGGTCGCCGGCCAGGGCGCGGAGCTGCCCGACGTACGAATCAGCCCAGGAGATGCTCACCCGGACAAAGTACGGGGGTTCCCGCGGCGGATGTGCCGGAACCGGCCACGCCGTAACGTTTCTCGGCGCATCATCGCCGTTAGGAGTGGGCGGCTCTCGAAGACCTCACTCCCGGTGGGTGGCCCCGGCGTTCGCACCGCGCCGGGGCCACCCGTTCCTTGCGGGGCGACCCGCACCGTCAGTATTGCGAAACTTGTTCGCGTCTGTCCCGGTGATGGGGAAATAATCCCAGCTCAGGCGCTATTCGCTGGTGTCGACCAGGACCTTCCCGACGACCGACTCCTCCACCGCCCGATGCGCGTCGGCGGTCGCCGACAGCGGAAAGCGGTGCAGCGGCAGACCCGCCTCCGCGCCCACCCGGATCCCGCCCTGCGCGGCAGCCGCCGCCACGTCCACCACCGCCTGTGCCTTCGCCGCCTTCGGCACGGTGTAGACCAGCACGAACTGCCACCGGGCGTTCGGCACCAGCAGCGGCCCGACCGGCAGGGTCACCTCGCCATCGCCGTCGTCGGCGTAGACGCAGACCACGCCGCCGGGCCGCAGCAGACGTACGTCGGTGGCGGCGTTGCGGGCCGGGGCGACCTCGACGATGCCGTGGACCCCGTCGGGCGCGACCTTGCGGACCTCCTCGACCACGTCCTGCTCCCGATAGTTGATCACTATCGAGGCTCCGGCGGCTGCGGCGAGCTGCGCCTTCTCCGCGCTGCTGACCGTGGCGATCACGCAGGCGTCGGCCCAGGAGGCGAGTTGGATCGCCGCGTTGCCCACCGCACCCGCCCCGCCCTGCACCAGCACCGTGTGATCGCTCAACGCGCCCGGACCCAGGCTGTCCGGCAGGTACTCGCCCGAGGTCAGGCAGCGGTGCGCGGTCAGGAACGGGATACCCAGGCAGGCGCCCAGCTCGAAGGAGGCGTCGCCGAGGCGTACCGCCTGCCGCACCGGCACCACCGTGTACTCGGCGGCGGTGCCCCAGGGCCGCTGCCAGGCGGCCTCCCAGACCCACACCCGCTCGCCGATCAACTCCCGGTCGACGCCCTCGCCGACCGCCTCGACCACCCCGGCGCCGTCCTGCCCGGGCGTCTGTCCGCCCGTCGGCGGGACGGCCTGGCGGCGGGCCTTCCAGTCGGTCGGGTTCACCCCGGCGCAGGCGATCCGGACCAGCACCTCACCCCGCCCCGGCTCCGGCACCGGCCGGTCCACCACCTGGAGCACCGTGGGGTCGCCGGTGCGCTCGTACACGACCGTCCTCATCGCGCCCTCCTCGACTCGGCGTGGGCGCCGTTGGCGTTACCCGACCCGGCGGCACCCATGCCGCCGGAGACCAGGCGGCCCGTTCGAGCACGACCTTCGAGCGGCCGGGGCCGGTCGGTGGCGGTTCAGCCGAGCCGGTCGACGAACTCCGGGGTCAGCTCGCCGATGGAGTCGAGCACCGCCGTCGCCAGCCGCTGCGCGTCCGGATCCAGGGGGTACGACCCGTGCGGCACCGCCACCACGATCATCCCGGCGGCGGCGGCCGACCGGACGCCGTTGGAGGAGTCCTCCACCGCGACGCACCGGGCCGGGGCGACGCCGAGGCGTTCCGCCACGGTCAGGTACACGTCCGGGGCCGGCTTGCCGCGTGCCGTCTCCTCGGTGGACAACGTGCTGCCGAACTCGTCGGTCAGGGCGGTGGCCTTGAGCGCCGCCGCGATCAGCCGGGTCGGCGACGAGCTGGCCAGCCCCAGCGGCCACCGCGCAGCCACCCGACGCACCACGTCGTCCGCCCCGTCGATCAGCGGTACGCGAGACGCGTACCGCCGGCTCATCTCCTCGACCACCTCGGCGGCGACCTGCGCGGCGGTCCGCCGTACGCCCAGCTCACCGCTGAGGTACTCGGCCCACTCGCCGGTGCTCATCCCCATCAGCCGACGCTGGGTGTCCGGCTGCCAGGTGCCGCCGTGCGTCGCCACGTACGCCCGGCGGACCTCCTCCCAGACCGGCTCGGAGTCCACGATCACGCCGTCCAGGTCGAAGACCACCGCATCCACCACGCACACCATCCTGCCGTACCCGCCGCTGATGAAAGGAAGGGTCCCCTGCTAACGCCTCGTGTATAGGAAGGGACCCTTCCTAACTCCAAGCCGCAACGCGCCCGGCGGCGTTGGTCGGTCGGTGCGCTGCGCCCTACCGGGCGGGCAGGCCGATCGGGCTGTCCGGCGGGATGACCCGATGGGCGGCCAGGGCGATCGGGTCGAGCAGTTCGCGCAGCCGTTCCGTGCGCGTCGCGCCCAACGCCTGCCAGGGACGGGCGGCGGCCGAGTCGGTGGCCTCCTCGACGGCCCGGAAACCGGCCCGACCACGGTCGGTCGGCTGGCCGTCCGAGGTCAGCCAGCCACGGTCCGCCAACCGGTCCCGCGCCTGCGCCCACTCCTGCTCGGACCAGCCCCGACCGAGCAGGTTGGCGGGTGGCATGTCGACCGCGACCCGCCAGGCCAGCGTCTCCACCGGATCGAGGTCGGCGGCGACCAGGGCCGCCACGTGCCCGTCGCCGCGATGTTCGCGCAGTGTGGTGGCGGCCTGCCAGAGTCGGGCCAGCGGGTACTCACCGCGCGGCAGCGCGGCGTTGGCCGCGCCGAGCACCCGACCGGCGGTCCTGACCTCGTCGGCGGCTGCCGACAACAAGTCGGCGGCCTCGGCCAGGTGTTGCTCGGGCAGCTCGTAGACCAACTCGGCGAGGGCCTGCACCGCCCCGGTCAGCCGGGACCGCAACGCCTCCTCGGGCTCGGCCAACTGCCACACCGCCGGCAGGGCACGCGCCACCATGTGCGGGGCGAAGGTGAAGAAGGCCGCCACCACCGGGGCGGGGCCGGTCGGCCCGAGCGGGGCGGCCCGACCGGCGAAGTATCCCCGCCAGTACCCGCGCAGCCCGGCCGCCTCGTACGCGGCGCGGGCGCGCGGGTGGAAGTAGGTGACGGCGTGCACCGGCTCGTAGTGCGTCCACATCAACCGGGCCGTCCGCCCGGGCTCGTCCGCCGTCGCCACCGTCATCTCCTACTGGGCGGCGAGGATGTCCACCACGAAGCGCAGCGGCCCGGCCGGCCGTCCCCCCGCGCCATCGGTGCCGTACGCCTGCTCGGCCGGGATGTCGAGCTGCACCCGGCTGCCGACCTTCACCCCGACCAGGCCCTTGTCCCAGCCCTCGATGACCTGTCCGACGCCGATCGGGAAGGTGGCCGGCTGCCCCCGCTCCCAGGAGGAGTCGAACTGCTCGCCGTTGGCGAAGAGCACGCCCACGTAGTTCGTGGTGATCGACTGCCCGGCGGTCACGGCCGGTCCGGTCCCCTCGATCAGCGGGGTGACGGTGAGCTTGGTCAGCTCGCCCTCACCGGCGCTCACGGTCGGCTTGCTGCCGAGCGCCGGGTCCGCGCCCTCGGGCAGTTGCGGGGCGGGTGGGGCACCCGGCGCGCCCGGCTCGGCCGGTGCGTCCGCGGGGGCCGACGGCGAGCCGGCGGCCTGCTCGGGAGCGTCGTCGCCGCCACGCTGGCCGACGATCACGAAGACGGTGACCAGCACCGCGACCACGGCGATCCCGGCGAGACCACCGGCCCAGGCCTGCCGCCGCCGCTTGGCCTCGGCCGCCTTCTGGGCCGCCAACTGTTCGGCCAGTCGCCGCCGTGCCTTGGTCTCCTGCTCGCTCACGTCCTCGACTCCCCTGCTGAGAGGTGTGGGTGCGTCCGGCTACAGACGCCGTCGCCGACACACGGTACCTGGTGGCAGACGCAGTTCCGACCATCGATCGTGACCCGTGGGAATTGTGCGGCAACTGGGACACGGGGGCACGGGTGCGACAGGGGCGAGGACCTCGCCCCGACGGGGCCGAGGAGATCGCCGGTCAGGCGGACTTGCGGGGAGTCGTCTTCTTCGCCGGGGCCTTCGCGGCCTTGGTCGTCTTCTTCTCGGCGGTCTTCTTGGCCGGCTCGGCCTTCTTCGCCGGGGCCTTCTTCGCACCGCCGGCCGCAGTGCCGTCGGCCTTCGTACCGTCGGCCTTCGTACCGGTGGCCTTCTTCTCGGCGGTCTTCTTGGCCGGGGCCTTCTTCTCAGCGGTCTTCTTCTGTGCCGAGCGGGCGGAGGTGATCGGGGTGGGCGCACCGGCGCCGCCGCCGGCGGCCGCGCCGCCTCCCTCGCCACGGGCCGCACGGGCCCGCTCCACCGAGGCCTTCAGCGCCGCCATCAGGTCGACGGCGGCGGGCGGCGCCTCCTCGACCTCCTCCGGCTGTACGACCTCACGGCCCTCCACCTTCGCGTCGATGACCTCCTGCAGCGCCGCCCGGTAGTCGTCGGTGAACTCGTCCGGGTGGAAGTCACCGGCCATCGAGTCGACGAGCGAGGTGGCCATCGCCAGTTCCGGCGGCCGGACCTTGAGGTCCT
Organism: Micromonospora sp. NPDC003241; assembly: GCF_053589795.1. Taxonomy (NCBI): domain Bacteria; kingdom Bacillati; phylum Actinomycetota; class Actinomycetes; order Micromonosporales; family Micromonosporaceae; genus Micromonospora; species Micromonospora sp. NPDC003241. Next base: position 81,616 of record NZ_JBSFSO010000008.1, read on the forward strand.
CGTCCAGGAAGCCGAAGGCCGGCTTACGGATCTCGTCGGGCCAGAGCATGGTGTTCAGCAGCAGCACGCCCTCGCGTACCCGCAGGGTGGCCAACTGCTCGCGCTGGCGCAGCGCCACCTTGACGATCGCCACCCGCTCGGAGTCGGTCAGGGCGTCCCGCAACAGCAGGTACGGCTTGGTGGCCGTGCCCTCCGGCTCCAGGAAGTACGCCTTGTTGTAGAGGATCGGGTCGACCTGCTCGGCCGGGACGAACTCCAGCACGTCGATCGCGTGGGAGGTGCTCAACGGCAGCTCGGCGAAATCGGAGTCGGTGAGGATCACCATCTCCCCGCCGCCGATGTCGTAGCCCTTGGCGATGTCGTCGTAACTGACCTCCTCGCCGCAGACCTGACAGGTGCGCTTGTACCGGATCCGCCCGCCGTCTTCCCGGTGCACCTGGTGGAACCGGATGTCCTTCTCCTCGGTCGCGGAGTACAGCTTCACCGCGATCGAGACGAGGCCGAACGACACGGCCCCCTTCCAGATGGCGCGCATCCTGCACCCCCTTCCCCGATATCGACCATGCTCGCATCAGACGGAACCGGGCGCGAGGTGTTCGGCCTGCTACTACAGTCGTTTTCGTGCCCGGCGCGCCACTGAGGCCGATGCTCGCGGTGACCGGGCAACTGCCTGCCGGCGCCGGGTGGGCGTACGAGTTCAAGTGGGACGGCGTACGCGCACTTGCCGACATCGCCGCCGGGCGGCAGCGCCTGTACGCGCGCTCCGGCGTGGAGATCACCACCGCCTACCCGGAGCTGATCCCGCTCGGCGAGCAGGTCGACGACGCGCTGCTCGACGGCGAGGTGGTTCTCTTCGACCGGGCCGGTCGACCGTCGTTCACCGCCCTGGCCGAGCGGATGCACGTACGGGACCCGGCCAAGGCGGCCCGGCTTTCGGCGAGCGCCCCGGTCACGTACATGATCTTCGACTTGTTGCGGCTGCGCGGCACGGACCTCACCGGCTGGCCGTACGCCCGGCGTCGGGAAGCCCTCGACGAACTCGGACTGGGCGCGGCGCGGTGGACGGTACCACCGGTTTTCCCGGACGGCCCGGCCACCTACGACGCAGCCGGTGAGCACGGCCTGGAAGGGGTGATGGCCAAGCGGGCCGACTCGACCTACCGGCCCGGCGTGCGGTCGCCGGACTGGGTGAAGGTCAAGCTGGAGGTGACCGGGGACTTCGTGATCGGCGGCTGGCGACCCGGTGCCCGTCGGATCGGCGGCCTGCTGGTCGGGGTGCCCGGCACCGGTGGGCGGCTGATCTATCGGGGGCGGGTCGGCGGCGGGATCGGGGCGGCCCTGGAACGCGAACTGCTGCGGGAGTTGGAGCCGCTGCGCACCACCACCTCGCCGTTCGGCGGCGACGTGCCCCGCGAGGATGCGCGGGGCGCGATCTGGGTAACGCCCCAGGTGGTGGTCGAGGTCAAGTACGGCCAGCGCACGCCCGACGGGCGACTGCGGTTTCCCCGGGTCCTGCGGCTGCGGCCGGACAAGTCGGCCGAGGAGGTGGAGGATGCCGAGTGAGCGGCTCCGGGTCGACGTCGCCGGACGCACCCTGGAGTTGTCGAACCTGGACAAGGTCCTCTACCCGAAGGCCGGCTTCACCAAGGGCGAGGTGATCGACTACTACACCCGGATCTCGCCGGTGCTGCTGCCGCACCTGCACGATCGGGCGCTGACCCGGATCCGCTACCCGAACGGCGTGGAGGGCAACTCCTTCTTCGAGAAGAACGCCCCGGCCGCCACACCGTCCTGGGTGCACGTCGAGACGTTGCCCGCGCCGGGCTCGACGAAGGGCCGGGAGACCATCGACTACGTGGTCGCCGACGACCTGCCCACCCTGGTCTGGCTGGCCAACCTCGCCGCCCTGGAACTGCATACCCCGCAGTGGAAGGTCGGCGCGCATCCGGACCTGATGGTGGTCGACCTGGACCCGGGTCCACCGGCGACCCTGCGGCAGTGCTGCCGGGTGGCGCTGCTGCTGCGCGAACGGCTGGCCGCCGACGGGGTGGACAGCTATCCGAAGACCTCCGGCAAGAAGGGCATGCAGCTCTGCTGCCCGATCGCGGGTACGCAGTCCGCCGACGACGTGTCCGGGTACGCACGGCGGATCGCCCAGGAGTTGGAACGCGAGCACCCGAAGCTGATCGTGTCGAAGATGGCGAAGAACCTTCGGCCCGGCAAGGTGTTCATCGACTGGAGTCAGAACAGCGCGGCGAAGACGACGGTGGCCCCGTACTCGCTGCGGGCACAGCCGGTGCCGGCGGTGTCGACGCCGTTGACCTGGGACGAGGTGGAGGCGGGCGCGGCCGGTAGGCGACCGTCGACGAAGCCGTACACGGCCTCGGAGGTGCTGGAGCGGGTCGAGGAGCACGGCGACCTGCTCGCTCCGCTGCTCGAACCCGGCCGCGCGCTGCCTTCGGCGTAAGGAAGGGGCCCTTGTTAACGCCTGCGGTATAGCAGGGGACCCTTCCTAACAGCTATCCCAGCCCGTCCCGCTCGGCCAGCACCTCGGTGATCACGCGGTGGTCGCCAGCGGCCAGGGCGGGATCGGAGTCGAGGTGCTGCGCCAGCAGCAGCATCGCCTTCCACAACGCCCAGCCCCGCGCCCGTGCCCAGGTGCCCTCGTCCTGCCCGACCGTCTCCCGGAAGGCGTGCCGGCTGCTGCCGGAGAAGAACGTCCAGGCGATCACCAGGTCGCAGGCCGGGTCACCGACACCGGACGTGCCGAAGTCGATCACCGCGTGCAGCTTTCCGTTCACCACCAGCAGGTTGCCCACCGCGATGTCCCCGTGGAACCACACCGGACTGCCGCGCCACTCGGCGGCCAGGGCGGCCTCCCACACCGCAGCGGCCCGCGCCACGTCCACCCGACCGGCCAGGACGCTCAGCAGATGCCGCGTCTCCGCGTCGTAGTGCGCCGGCGAGGCACCCCGGAAGAAGCTGTGTTCCCCGGCAGCCGGGCCGCCGGTCGGGTCGCAGGACTGTAGGGCCAGCACGAACTCGCCCACCGCTACGGCGAACCGCACCGGGTCGTCGACGCGGGCCAGGTCTGCCGTCTCGCCCGGCAGCCAGCCCCGTACCGACCAGGGAAAGGGATACCCCTCGCCGGGGATCCCGCTGCCCAGGATCGACGGGACGGCGACCGGCAACTCCGGCGCGAGCCGGGGCAGCCACTCGTTCTCCTTGGCCACCGCCGGGACGTACCCGGCCGCCGTCGGCAGGCGCACGGTCATCGTCTCGCCCAGTCGGTACGTCCGGTTGTCGTGGCCGTCGCGGTCCACCGGAGTGACCGGCAGGTCGGCCCAGGGCGGGAACTGAGCGGCGATCAGGCGCCGGACCAGGCCGGCGTCGATCCCGGCACGGCCGTCGGCAGGAGTCGGAGACATCCCGCGATCCTCATTTCGTCACCGTGCGTCGGCAAGGGATTATCGACGGATGGAGACCGCCCTGCCCGTACTGTCCGCCGACGGCCTCGCCGAGCGGGACCGGCCGTTGATCACCTGTTTCGACCACCGGACCGGTGCCCGGCACGATCTGACCGCCGCGGAACTGGGCGAATGGTCGGCGCGCGCGGCCGGCCTGCTGCGGGACGGGTGTGGGTTGGCGCCGGGCAGCCGGGTGGCGGTGCTGTTGCCGCCGCACTGGCGTACCGCTGCGGTGTTGCTCGGGGCCTGGTCGGTGGGGATGACGGTGTCGTTCCGGCCGTGGGCCACCGCCGGGTTGCCGGTGCTTGAGCCGGGCGGCGACCGGCCGTACGACGCCGTGCTGGTCACGCCGGAACGGCTCGACGACTGGCTGGAGGACGTACCGGAGGGGCTGCACCGCTATCTCGTCGGCACCGGTTCGGAGCCGCTGGCCGAGGTGCCGGCCGGTTGGCTCGACTGGTCCGTGGAGGTGCTGCGGCACGGCGCGGCCCCGGCTGACCGTCCCGTGCTGCACGCCGGTGACGCGGCCAGCCCGGACGGCACCAGCTACGCCGAGTGGGGATCGGTCGCGAAGGCGGTCGCCGAGCAGTTCGACCTGCGGGTCGGTGACCGTCTGCTGGTCGACGTCACCGAGCACGACCAGCCGTTGAAGTGGCTGCTCGCCCCGCTCTCCGCCGGTGCCTCGGTGGTGCTCTGCGCCAACCTCGATCCCGAGCGCAGGGACGCGGTCGTCGCCGCCGAGCAGATCACCCGAGTCCTCTGATCTTCGGCTCCCGAGATGTTAGGAGGGGACCCCTGCTATACCGGAGACGGTAGTAGGGGTCCCTTCCTTGCATCTCAGTCGACGGTCGGCAGGGGTGGGCCGAGGACGTCGTCGGCGTCGACGATGGTGTACGCGTATCCCTGCTCGGCGAGGAAACGCTGGCGGTGGGCGGCGTACTCGGTATCGATCGTGTCCCGGGACACGACGGTGTAGAAGTGCGCCTGTCGGCCGTCGGCCTTCGGGCGCAGCACCCGACCCAACCGTTGCGCTTCCTCCTGGCGGGAGCCGAAGGTGCCGGACACCTGGATCGCCACCGCCGCCTCGGGCAGGTCGATCGAGAAGTTGCCGACCTTGGAGATCACCAACGTGCGGATCTCACCCGAGCGGAACGCGTCGAAGAGCCGCTCGCGTTCCTTGTTCGTGGTCGAGCCCTGCACGATCGGGGCGTCCAGGTATTCACCGAGCTGGTGCAACTGGTCGATGTACGCGCCGATCACCAGCGTCTGCTCCTCCGGGTGCCGCTCGACCAGGGCGCGTACCACCGGCAGCTTGGTGCGGGCGGTGGCCGCCATCCGGTAGCGCTCCTCGGCCTCCGCCGTCGCGTACGACATCCGTTCGGCGTCGGTCAGGGTGACCCTGACCTCGGTGCAGTGCGCCGGGGCGATCCAGCCCTGCGACTCGATGTCCTTCCACGGCGCGTCGTACCGCTTCGGGCCGATCAGGCTGAACACGTCGCCCTCCCGGCCGTCCTCGCGGACCAGGGTGGCGGTCAGCCCGAGGCGGCGGCGGGCCTGGAGGTCGGCGGTGAAGCGGAAGATCGGCGCGGGCAGCAGGTGCACCTCGTCGTAGACGACCAGACCCCAGTCGCGGGCCCCGAACAGGTCCAGGTGGGTGAAGGCGCCGCCGCGCCGCGAGGTGAGCACCTGGTACGTGGCGATGGTGACGGGTCGGATCTCCTTGCGCTCGCCGGAGTACTCGCCGATCTCCTCCTCGGTCAGCGAGGTGCGGGCGATCAGCTCCCGCTTCCACTGCCGACCGGCGACCGTGTTGGTGACCAGGATCAGCGTGGTCGCCTTCGCCTCGGCCATCGCCGCCGCGCCGACCAGCGTCTTGCCGGCGCCGCAGGGCAGCACCACGACGCCCGAGCCGCCCGCCCAGAACGCCTCGACGGCCTCCCGCTGGTACGACCGCAGCGTCCACGGCTTGCCGCCGTCCTCGCCGTCCTGGGCCAGCGCGATCGGGTGGGCCTCGCCGTCGACGTACCCGGCCAGGTCCTCCGCCGGCCAGCCGAGCTTGAGCAGGGCCTGCTTGAGCCGGCCGCGCTCGGACGGGTGCACCGCGATGGTGTCGTCGTCGAGCTTGTTGCCGAGCATCCCGGCGAGCTTCTTGCTCTTGGCCACCTCGACCAGCACCATCCGGTCGAGGGCACGCAGGACGAGTCCGTGCGCCGGGTCGTTGGCGAGCTGGAGCCGGCCGTACCGGTCCATGGTCTCGGCCACGTCCACCAGCAGGGCGTGCGGTACCGGGTAGCGGGAGTACTTGATCAGGGCGTCCACCACGCCCTCGGCGTCGTGGCCGGCGGCCCGGGCGTTCCAGAGCCCGAGCGGGGTCAACCGATAGGTGTGCACATGCTCGGGGGAACGCTCCAACTCCGCGAACGGCGCGATGGCCATTCGGCAGGCCTGGGCGTCGGGGTGGTCGATCTCCAGCAGCAGCGTCTTGTCGGACTGCACGATCAGTGGTCCACCGCTCACGCGGAACCCCCTCCTCGGTACGGCTGATCGGCCCGCTCCGGCAGGTGGCTGACCTGCGGGCGGGCGACCATCCAGTGTTGCACGCGCGGCCGGGTGGCAAGAAAACCGTCGACCAGCTGCAACCCGGTGGGTACCTCGGTGCGTCTTGCACTGGGGGAGACGATCGTCGAGGCCGCGCGTGCCCACGGCGACCGTCACGCCGGTCGGCGTCGGCGCGCGTTCGCGCCGCGACGAGAGGGGCCACCGAGCGGGGGCCGGGTCCCGTCGTCGCGGATGCCAGCGGGGGCGAGCGCGTGTCCGGGCCGCACCGGCGACCCCCACCCACCGTTTCACCGTCGCCGCGGCCGGGGTATGAACCCGCCGGATCGTCACGTGATGGTGCTGGTCGGTTGCGCTCCGGGGTGTCACCCTGGACGGCAGGGCCGGACCGTACGGGGGAGGGCGCATGACCGTTGACCAGGAAGTGATCTTCGACCGCGAGCAGGCGCAGTCCGCAGAACCCGTCTCCACCGCCACGGTGATCGCGTACGCGGTCCTCGGGGTGGCGCTGTTCGGCTGGTTCCTCTTCGGGTGGCTCGTCCTCCAGCAGGGCTTCGTGGACTCGGTCGGCGAGGCGCTCGGCACCGGCTTCGCGCTGCTGCTGGTCGTGGCGATCGTCGGATCGGTCCGGCGCAGCCTGCGCTGACCGGCCACCGTCCGGGCACCGGGTCACCCCCACAGCGCCACGTCACGTCAGCCAGCGCCACGTCACGTCAGCCAGCGCCACGTCACGTCAGCCAGCCAGCCGGGTCACCTCTCCAGCACGGCTGCGGTGATCCGGTGCAGGGCGAAGGTGTGCAGCATCTCGGTGCGCTCGTCCTCGGCGCGCAGATAGCCGGCGCCCAGCGAGACGGGACGGACCAGCCGGGACGCCGTCGCCCCGTGCGCGTCGACGTAGCCCACCCAGACCAGCGCCTTGTCGCGTACCGCCTGTTGCAGCACGGCCAGGGCCTCGCTGTGGCCGGTGGCCGGGGTGGGGCCGTCCGGCGTACCACCGCGCACCGCCGCCGGTGCCCGCCGGGCCGCCCGCGCCGCCGCGTCACCTCGACGGATCTGCTCCACCACACCCAGCAGGCGCGGCAGGGGCAGACGCGGGGTGGCCAGCGGATCGAGGGCCCGGGTGGCGACCGAGACCCGGGCGGGTGCCCGCCGGGCCTTCGGCCGGGTCAGCACCGCCGAGCCGGTGGCGTCCTCGGCCACCGGGGCGTAGCCCGCCTCCCGGAGTACGGCGAGCATCCGCCCCGACTGGTAGGGGGTCACCAGCACGGTGGGCGCGAGCCGACGCAGCGCCAACGCCTCCAACCGTCGGTCCGCGAGCACCTCGGCCAGCAGCGCCTCGTCGTCGCTGCGCAGGTACGCCCCGGCGGAACCGACGCGCAGCCCGCCGTGCTTGCGGGCCACGTCGTCCACCAGGTACGTCAGGCCCTGCGGCACCGGGGTGCGGGACCGGCGCCGGAACAGGTCGTGCAGGTCGTCGGCGGAGTACCCGGCGTCGAGCGCCCGGCGGACGCTGGCGGTGGTGATCCGGTGCACGCTCGCCCCACCGGCGGACTCCGGTTCGGCGACCACCTCCAGCTCGGCGGCGAGCGCCGGCTCGGGTGGCCCCGGCACCACCACGGTCAGGTCGGCCTGCACCAGGAAGTGGTCCACCGGGGCGGGCAGCAGCGCGTCAAGTGCCCGCACGGCGGTACCCGTACCGTCCTCGGCGTCGGCCCGGAGCCCGAGCGGGTCGTCCGCGTCCCGGTCCTCGCTCGCGGTCGCCTCGGCCAGCAGCAGCCGCCCGTACGAGGTGAGTGCCCCCAGCCCCGTCACGCCCAGCGTGGCCGCCTCGGTCAGCACCTCCCGGTGCGCCGCCTCCCGCCCCCGACTGCGGCGTGGTGCCCGCCAGTCGAGCAGTGTCAACACCTCGTCGGCGGTGGGCGCGCTGGCCCGTTCCAGGTCGGCGAGGACGCCGAGCACCGCCCTGCGCGCGGCGGGCGCCCCGGCGCGTTCCGCCTCGGCGGAGAGCACCGTGATCGGGCGGTCCCGGTCGTCCCGTTGCCCGACCAGTCCGACCTGCCGGGTCATGGTCAGCCAGGCCCGGGCCACCTGCTCCCAGCGCTGGGCCAGTGAGCCGGCTCGCCACATCTCGTACCCGGCGGTGGGCATCACCTGCTGGTCGGCGCCGTATCGGCCGGCGGAGCCGGGCAGCTCCACCTCACCGGTCAGCCCGGCCGCGTACGCCACCTCCAGCATCAGCGCCGCGGTCGGCTCGTCCAGGCCGGTGGCGCGGGCCAACCGGCGCAGGTCGCGTACGCCCAGGCCACCCGAGCGGAGCACCGGCGCGGGTTCGGCGGCCAACTGTTCCAGCAGCGCCTCGGTGTGGCGTACCACCTCCATGGTCTGCCCGGCCCCGGCGGAGTCGGCGGCCTTCGGCTCGCGTGGGGTGCTGGCGACCGCCGGTGGGCTGGTGCGCAGCGGCCCGAGCGGCCCGGTGTCGCGGCGCAGCAACAGCCCGACCTCCCGGGGCAGCTCGACCATGCCCGCGGTGCCGCCCTTGCCACCGGCGACCCGCACCAGCAGCCGGTGGTCGATCAGCCAGCGGACCGGCGAGCCGGTCGCCGCCCCGCCGTTGGTGTCGTCCGGCGGCAGGTCGTCGTCGGTGCCGACCGCCGGGGCCCGCAACGCGCCGGCCGGCACGCTGCCGACCGGTGGCCCGGCCGCCAGCCGGTCCAGGATCGCCCGCGCGGACGGCGGCGCGGAGAGCAGCGTGCGGCGCAGCTTCGCCGGGTCCGCGCAGAGCGCGGCCGTGCGCGGGTCCAGCTCGGTGGCGGGTCGGCCGAGTCCCGCCGGGTACGGGGAGATCTCGTCGACGCCACCGACCAGGCGCAGCTCGTGGTCGGGGCCGTAGAGCAGGAAGAGGGCGCGCAGCCGGTCGACGGCGGCGCGGACGGCGGACGGTGCGGGCGGGTGCGGGCCGGTGGTGGCCATCGCGAGGACCCCGTCGACCGAGGTGGTGCCGTCGGCCGGGTCACGGGTCAACCGGGCGGCATCCAAGATCAGCAGGGTGAACTGGTCCAGCCCGTCCAGCGAGCGTGACACCGAGACCCGGGACTGGGCCCGGATGGCGAGGGCGGCGACGTCGGCGGGCACCGGCACGACGAGGTCGGGCCGCGCCTGGAGCAGCGCGGCGAGCGACTCGTCGGGCAGCGCCCGCAGGTGGTCGGCGAGTGAGGTGCTCATCGTCGTTCCACGCTAGCCCGGCCGGGGTCGCTCCCGCCCATCGGACGTCCCGGCTGGTCTGAGTGGCCGGGTAGCTTCGCAGCATGCGCCAACTGACGGTCGGTTTCGACCTCGACATGACCCTGGTCGACTCGCGTCCCGGTATCGCCGCCACCTACCGGGCGTTGACCGAGCGGACCGGCGTACCCGTCGACGCCGAGGTCGCCGTGTCGCGGCTGGGCCCGCCGCTGCGGACCGAGATCGCCCACTGGTTCCCGCCGGAGCGGATCGACGAGGGGGTGCACGCCTTCCGCGAGCTCTATCCCGCGTACGCGATCACGCCGACCGTGCCGCTGCCCGGTGCCGTCGCCGCCCTCGACGCGGTACGGCAGCGGGGTGGCCGTGTGCTGGTGGTCACCTCGAAGCTGGGCCGGCTGGCCCGACTGCACCTGGAACACCTGGGCCTGACGGTCGACGAGGTGGCCGGTGACCTGTTCGCCGAGGGGAAGGCGACGGCGTTGCGGGAGCACGGCGCGACCCACTACGTCGGCGATCACGTGGCCGACATGGTGGCGGCACAGGCGGCCGAGGTGCCCGGGATCGCGGTGGCGACGGGCCCGTGTTCGGCCGACGACCTGAGGGCCGCCGGGGCGGCGACCGTGCTGGCGGATCTCACCGGATTCCCGGCGGCGCTCGACGACATGATCCGGCTAGCCTTGAGGCAGTAGACGTCTCAAGCGAAGCAGGGGTTCTCAGGTGCCTACGGGTCGAGTGAAGTGGTACGACGCGGCCAAGGGATACGGGTTCGTCACCAGTGACGAGGGTGGCGACGTGTTCCTGCCGAAGACCGCGCTACCGGCGGGTGTCACCGACCTCAAGGGCGGCCAGCGGATCGACTTCAGCGTGGTGGACAGCCGACGGGGTGTACAGGCCATGGGGGTGAAGCTGCTCGACGCCCCGCCCTCCGTGGCCGAGCTGCGGCGCCGACCTGCCGAGGAACTGCACGGGCTGGTCGAGGACATGATCAAGGTGCTGGAGGCGAAGGTCCAGCCGGACCTGCGCCGGGGCCGATTCCCGGATCGCAAGACCGCCCAGAAGGTCGCTCAGTTGGTCCACGCGGTCGCCCGCGAGCTGGAGGTCTGAGGCACGAGCCCGGCGTCGGCGGCCCGGCCCAGCAGCGCCTCCACGGCAGCGAACCCCGCGTCCCCCAGGTCGGCGGTGAACTCGTTGACGTAGAGGCCGATGTGCCGGTCCACCACGTCGGGCTCCATCTCCTGCGCGTGCGCCACCACGTACGCCCGACTGGCCGCCGGGTCGGCCCAGGCCCGCTGGACGGAGTCCCGGATCCACCCGGCGGCCTGCTGCGGGTCGACCACGCCGCGCCGAGCCAGGATCGCGCCGAGCGGGATCGGGAGTCCCGTGTCGGACTCCCACCACTCGCCGAGGTCGACCAGGGCGGTCAGCCCGTGGCGCGGGTAGGTGAACCGCGCCTCGTGGATCACCAGCCCGGCGTCGTACCGTCCGGCGGCCACGCCCGGCATGATCTCCTGGAACGGCACCACCTCGATGCGGCGCGGCGTCCGGCCGGCGGCCCAGAGCCGGAACAGCAGGTACGCGGTGGTCCGGTCGCCCGGCACCGCCACCGTCGCGTCACTGAGGTCGGTCCGGTCCGGCCGACCGTCCCGGTCGGCCCGGGTGAGCACGAGCGGCCCGCACCCGCGCCCCAGCGCACCCCCACAGGGCAGCAGATGGTAGTCCGCCAGTAGCCAGGGCAACGCGGCGTAGCTCACCTTCACCAGGTCGAACGCGCCGCGCTCGGCGGCCGTGTTGGTGACGTCGACGTCGGCGTACGTCACCTCGACCGGAGGTGCCCCGAGCACCTGCCCGTGCACCAGCGCGTGGAAGACGAACGTGTCGTTGGGGCAGGGCGAGATCGCCAGCGAGAGCGCCACGACCCCACCGTAACCCCGCCTCCGCACCCCGCCACCCGCCGGTACCACCACCGTCACCCAGCCCACACCCGCCCCACTCCGGCCTCACCCCACCTCAGCCCCCCCTTCACCTCGGCCCCACCTCGGCCCCACCTCGGTCCTGGCCTCGGGCCCCCTCCACCTCGGCCCCACCTCGGCCCA